>CAXTMM010000103.1:0-6748 GCA_964245415.1 uncultured Acidobacteriaceae bacterium
CCTTGTCGAGGAGTGAGAAGGCGCCAACGGTGATGAGCGTGTCATGGAAGACGGCCACGACCGCGGCCACGCCGTAGATCAACTCGAAGCGGAACCATAGGTAGACCAGCATGCCCGCGAGTGAGTAGAGAGTCGCAAGAATGGCTTGCTTGCGCAGCTGGGCGCCGACCTGGGGGCCGACGATCTCAACGTTGCGGACGGTGAAGCCGGAGAGGTAGGCACCCTGCTGGAGCGAGGCGACCACCGGCGCGTCGGCAACGGAAGACAGAGTTGGGATCGAATTGATCAAGCCCCCGTGATCGGTGTCGCGGTAGGCGAGGATGGCTTCGGCCTGGGCCAGGTACTTCGGATTGGCAGCCTCGGCTGCGCCTGTATTGGCTGTGTTCAGGTGCTCGGGGTCCTGCTGCTCGAGAAAGGCCGAGAGCGTGCCGCGGCCGGCGTTATCGAGGTCGAGTTTTCCCGCGGTCGCGCCCGGCAGGTCAGACGAGTAATGCCGCTCGAGCGTCTGGACGATCGCCGCCCGGCCCTGGTCGAGCGAAGCTTCCGAGGTCTCGGACTGGGCGAGCGTGATCAGCACTTCATGGTTCGCGGCCGGGCCATAAGACTGGATGCGCGCGTCTTTGAGTCCGGCCCGGTCTGCCGCGGAGCGGATCCCGTCAATGTTCGGGGCCTTGTCAAAGCGAATCCGCACGACCGTGCCGCCGCGGAAGTCCACATCCAGCGGCAGGTGGTGCCAGAACAGCAGGCTCAGCACGCCCGCCACGCTGAAAATCAGCGAGAAGCCGAGGAAGTACCACTTCTTGCCCAGCCAGTCGATCTTTGCATCATGAAACAGTTCCACTTGGTGTTCCGCCTACCCGTTCTGAATTCTATAAATTGCATTCGGCGCTTGAAAGCACCCGCATGAAAGACCGGCGGTAGACTTGGCTCTTAAAAGCCGCGTCCACCGCAAGTGCTTACGCCTTTTGGATCGCCCGTACGACAGCCCGCTCCACGAAGAACGAAGCCGCCGCTACTGCCATGCCACCTAGAAATACCAGTGATCCCCGACCAAGCATCGCTCGGGACTCGGCGTGGCTCTGCCCTGGAATCAACTTCTCTAAATACGTAGGCTCTACTGCGATTGATGCATCACTCATATGGAAAGCGCCTCCCCGCGCTGGTGCCGTTGCAGATTGGCGTCAAAGATCGTCCGCGACACGAACACTGCTGTAAAGATATTCGCGAGCAGACCGAAAGTCAGCGTTACAGCAAACCCACGCACCGGACCAGTTCCGAATAAGAACAGGATCGCCGCCGAGACAATGGTGGTTACGTGCGTGTCGATAATTGTTGTCCAGGCATGCGCGAAGCCCTGATCGACGGCCGCGCCCGGCGCCTTACCTGCACGCCGCTCTTCGCGGATGCGCTCAAAGATCAGCACGTTCGAGTCGACACCCATGCCGATGGTCAGGATCACGCCGGCGATGCCCGGCAGAGTGAGGACCGACTGCGTAAATCCCATAAAGCCGAGCAGGATCACCAGGTTGAGGAAAAGCGCGAGGTCGGCGTTGATGCCGGCGCCGCGGTAGTAGAAGAGCATGAAGGCCATGACGGCCAGCATGCCGACAGCCGAGGCCAGCACGCCCTGCCGGATCGAGTCAGCGCCTAGAGATGGCCCGACCGAGCTCTCCTGCAGGTAGTGGATCGAGGCGGGCAGGGCACCGGTCCGCAACAGCATCGAGAGGTCTTTCGCCCCTTGCGCGTCCATCGACCCGCCGGAGATGGTGCCGGTATCGCGAATCTGGTCGCGTATATTGGCGACCTCACGAATCTTGTTATCAAGCACAACTGCAAGGGCCTTGCCCTTGTTGGCTGCGGTAAAGTCGGCGAAGTGGTTGCCGGCCGCGGTGGTCAGATAAAAGGTCACCTGCGGCTCGCTCGTGTTCTGGTTCACGCCTGCCTGCGCATCGCGGATGTCGGTGCCGCCTACCTCGGCTGCCTTCTTGACGATGTAGACCGTGTCGCCGGTTCCGGGCGCACCGGCTCCGGGGGAGGCGTGCAGGAGCTCTTCGTCGTAAGGCACGGACCCGCTCACCGAGGCTAGGGCAGCTGTCTCATCCGGAAACGCCTGGCTCACTACTTGGTGGATTTCGAGACGGGCGGTCGACTGAATCACATCCTTGACCCGCGCGGGGTCGTCGATGCCGGGCAGCTCTACCAGGATTTGAGAAGATCCGACGTTGTACTCCTGGATGACGGGCTCGGAGACGCCGAGCGAATCAACCCGGGTCCGGATCACGTCAATGGCCTGAGCTATAGTGTTGGTCTTGAGCTCAGCGATGGCGCTGTTCTTCATGCTGACGGTCAGGCCGTTGTTCGCGCTGCTCGAGATGTCGTACTGCGCGGAGTAGCGGTTAGCGAGCGCGGTGCGGGCGTCGCTCAGCTTCGCGGGCGGAACGCCGCTGATCACAATCGTCGTCGGCTTGTTCGCGTCGGGCTTGGTGGCAGTCGCGGTGATGCCGTTCGATTGCAGATCGCTCTGCATGTGCACCATGTCTGAGTCAGTAACGGCGCTGACAGCTTCGTCGACCATCACCTGGAGGATCAGGTGGGTTCCGCCGCGCAGGTCGAGTCCTAGGTGGATGCGTGACAGGATCGAGGCCTTTAGCCCGCCGTGCGGAATCCCGAAGATCCCGTACACAAACACGAGCAACACAGCAACGATCAGGATCGCTTTAGTCCGGAGATTCTTACGCATAGTGTCCTTGGTAGCAGCCGTGGCCGGCGCTACTTCTCCCCGTCTTCGGTAGTGACTGAAGCAATGGCGCTCTTGACCACCTCAAGCTTGACGCCGTCGGGCAGCACGCGAATGTGCAGCGCGTCGTCGCGCAGGGCGATGATGGTACCGCGAATACCGCCGGTGGTCGTGACCCTGTCGCCAGGCTTGAGCGAGGCGAGCATCGCCGCCCAGGTCTGCTGCTTCTTCTGGTTCGGCCGCATGAGCAGGAAGTAGAAGACGACAGGGATGAGCACAAACGGAAGCAGCGAGGTGATGCCGGGCGGCAGGGTGAGGCCCGATAGCCCGGCAAGAGCAGACACGAACGCGAAGATCAAAGCAGGTTCCTTTTCTTGGACAAAAGCACAAAGCCGATGGCGCGGAAGGAGGCAGCGAGATTGAGCGCTCTCCGGAACCGCCGGCCCGGTACAAAGTCATGGATCAGGATACCAGCCGTGCGCCCCACGACCAAACTGCAACAACTCCGCCTTACTTCCTGATCCAGGCGCCCCGGGCAGTTTAGCTGCCGCGTGCCCTATGTCTCGCGTTAAAACCTGGTTTTGGATGACTCGAGTCGTTTTGTCGGTGCGTAGCTCTACGTTCAGTTCGGTGGCCGAGCACCTTCTTCACGGGACGGTGTCGCAAAGTGGACGATTCCAAAGCTTGCGCAGTGTCACCCGGGGGCACCTTGCTTGGGTGCATCTGTGTCTAGTGCTTAGCAATGATGTGCTCCCGCGATGCCACCATCAGTGGTCATGTAGATCCCACTTCTCGGCCTACGCCGGGGTTTTCGGTGGCAATCCAACGCCGCAGAAGCACCTACTCACGGCGCTAGTCTAACCCCCCCCCGGCGACGTGCCCCGAGATGCGCAGCAACGGGACTGGATGGAGATCCCGGCCCTGCTATCAAGGTTACGACCATAAAGTACGTTTGCTGGACCAGACTCGGCAATCTGCAAGCCAGGCAGCACTCTATCGGCGGCCGCCACCGTGTTCTCCACCGCCGCCGCGAAATCCTGGCAGAGCGTGTTCGCCGCTGCCGTCATGTCCGGGGTCGCCGATGTGGCCGCGGCCGTCCCGCCCCTCGTTGCCTTGAAAGTGGTTGAATTGCTGAGCGCCGCGATCAGGAAACGGCCCGTGATAGCCGTAGTGGGGGTCGTAGCGATTATCGACGTGGCCGTAGAAGCCACGAGGACCGTGGAACCATGGGCCCGCCCCGATGAAGAGGCCGCCGGCAAACCAATCCGGACCATAGTAGCCGTAGGGCGCGCAGCTGTAGGGAGCGTAGTCAAAATAGCCGTACGGGCAGACCGGCGCCGCGCCGATCTGTACCGATATCTGTGCCGGAGCTGCGCTAATGACGCCGAGCAGGCCGGCTACGAAGGCGGGAAGAGCATGGTGCTTTACGCGCATAGGTACTCCCTGTTGACTAATCTTTAGAGTGTTGGACAGCAAACCGAGTTGTGCCTTGCTCATGCTCGGGTGGATGAGTGCCACTTTGGTTCCGGGATGCCACCGCTGCAGTTGGGGCGCTCATGACTTCGCCGGCACGAGGTGGTTGTTCTGCTCCGGGATCGACGCAAGCGTTTCCGCGCTGATCTTCAAGTGGTCCATGACCAGCTTGGGCGGGGTCCTGCGCATCCATTGCGAGAGTGAAAAGTCGTCGTACTTGTTCGCCTTGAATATATCCAGAAACACCAGGTCGGTGGTCCGGGTGTTCTCGATGTAGTGGCCAAAAGTTCGCGGTACATAGCCGATATCGCCAGCGTGAAAGTCCATGGTGCGCGCCTTACCGCCGCCTCTTGAGGAGTGCTCTTCATCGTTTTGATGCCCAAACTCATTGAAGTTACTCTGCTCTCCCTCGGCAATCTGGTCCCGCAGAATCAACTCATGATCGTTCTTGTCCAACTTCTCGGAAGAGTCCTCCAGCTGATCTCCTCGAGATTGCTGTCGTTCTTATGCGAAGCCTTGGAACCTCGATCCGCGGGATGCCCGGCTCGTTGCTTTTGTGCGTGCTCGTAAAGGAAACACACACCACCGGCCGGCGGCTTGGTTTTCACGACCCAGCTGTCATCTTAAAGATCGCCTGCGCGTTTGAGCTGTCAAAACCGAGATCCAGGCGACCGTCTTCCGGTATGGGCAGGCGCGTGATCAGTTCCAGGAAGGAACCTGGGACCTCGCGCTCTTTGGTGCCGCCGGCTTCGGTGCGAAAGCGCCTGGGAACGCGCGCGGCAAGGAACGCGGTCTGGCGAACTCGGCCGGTCTGCGACCGCTCCACCACTTCCTTGAGCGCCTCGCCGAGCGCCTTCTGCTCTGCCGCGACGGCATCCACATCGGCCACCCGGTCGGTGACATGGTTGAAGACGTTCCCCTCGGTTGCGATCCAGGCCATCTCCGCCGACTCCGCTAGTAGCGCTTCGTAATCCTGCTCCGCAACCTCGGCGTGCTGCCGCCCGAAACAGCCTACCAGGACCGGCAGCAGGCAGACCGCGTCTTCGAGCGGCAGCCAGCCGTCGCGTTCGAGTACGGATAACAACTGCGAGGCTCCGGCTGTGAGTGGGTCGAGCGATGTGCTGACCGCACGCTTTACGGTGTCCTCAAAAGCAGCTGAAAAACGCTCCACATGCAGCTCACTGATGAAGAACTGGGCCATCTGCTCGGGGTAGTCCACCTGCGTATACGACCGGCCGGTCATGCGCAGCTTCTCCAGCGGGTAGGTTCCATGGAGCACGTATCCGAGCGGCCGCAGCAGGCGGACAAAGGACTCCTGGCCTCCAGGAAGACCGCCCAGCATCGCGCTGCCGGCGAGCGCGACGGTACGCACCGCGCCGTGATCGTGCAGGATCGTTCTGCCTGCCTCTGCCGCTCGCTCCGCATACCTCGATGCTGCCGGCACCCGCCGCAGCAGGTCGTCGAACAGCAGCACGTTCAAGGCCTGCGCTAACACTGCGCGGGATGGCTGTGTCTCTTCGCGCAGCGCCGGCGCAATCACCAGTAGCCGCAGCAGCCACGCGGCCCGCTCCGCGCCCAACATCCGCTCCAGCAATGTTTGCAGCACTCGCATCTCCTCAACTCGCTCGTTCATCTTGACCCTCGCTTTTCCCACGCAGGCTCGTGCCTTCGCCATCATAGGAGCGCATAGCGACCTTCGTCGAAGGCGCAAGCAGTCTGCGCAGTTTTTCTCCCTCCTGTTTGGCTGAGCAGGATGAAAGATCCGCGGTGGCTATATTGCCGAAGGCGCGTCCGCCTGGACGGCTAGTCCAGCGCGTACCCGCCGCATCGTGTCCAGGTAGAACGCCAGGTTGTGCAGCGAGTTCAAGACCCCAGCCAACGGCTCTCCGCTGGCAAAAAGGTGGCGCAGATAGGCCCTTGTGTACCTGACGCAAACAGGGCACCCGCACTCCGGATCGAGAGGCCCTTGGTCCTCAGCAAAGCGGCTGTTCTTGATATTCAACCGGCCTTCTGAGGTAAACAGCTGCCCATGCCGGCCGACCCGCGTAGGGATGGTGCAGTCCATCATGTCCACACCCATGGCCGCGTAGGCGGCGATCTCCTCCGGGTAGCCTACGCCCATCACGTAGCGGGGCTTGTCCCTGGGCAACCAGTCGAGCGTGGCCGCGATGATCTCGATGGTTCGCTCGCGCGGTTCCCCGACGGCAAGGCCTCCGATCGCATAGCCGGGGAAATCCATCTCGACTAACCGCTCGGCTGACTCGCGGCGCAGTTCGTGGTACATGCCCCCTTGCACGATGCCGAACAGGCTTGGTGCAGCCTCAGGCGCGACATCAGGAACAGCCCATCGCGCCGCGGAGTGGGCGCCTTCCGCGCAGGGTTTCTCGCCCCAGGGATGTTCCCTCTTGCGCTTCTCAAAATGAGCCTTCGACCGCGCCGCCCAGGCCAGTGTCAAGTCGAGCGAAGCCCGAGCCCGCGACCAGTCCGCCGGATACTCGAGGCACTCGTCAAAAACCATTGCGATATCGGACCCGAGTG
>CAXTMM010000103.1:6758-7993 GCA_964245415.1 uncultured Acidobacteriaceae bacterium
CTACATGTCGGCGGTTTATTGTTGGAATTCTTAAAAAACCATTGCTTTTTGGCCCCCCTGGGCCGCTGGACATCAATCGAGTGCTCAGGCGAGAAAAAATGCTTTGACCCATCAAGGTGCGAGCGAAACTCGACCCCGTCAGGGGTGATCCTGCGCAGGTCTCCCAGCGAAAATACCTGGAAGCCGCCCGAGTCGGTGAGCAACGGCCGGCTCCAGCTCATGAACCGGTGCAGCCCACCCATGCGCCGAATCGCTTGATGCCCGGGCCGCAGGTAGAGATGGTAGGTATTTCCCAGGATGATCTGCGCGCCCATGCCATCCGCGCCGAGGGTCTCAAGCATTCCCTGCGGCACCGCCTTGACCGTCGCCGCCGTGCCCACGGGCATGAACACTGGCGTCTCCACCGAGCCGTGCGGCAAGGTGAGGGTACCGCGCCGCCCTCCGGCAGCTATCTTTGCCTGTACTTGAAAATCTAGAGACACTCCGGCGATTCTATCCGGCCGCTTCCTTCAAGCTCGCTTTCGATCGATTTCGAGGTAGCGCGACTTCCCCATCCGCTGTTACGCAATGAGTTAGCGGGTCGGCGGCCTTTCAATCAGCCGCTGTCCGGCCATCTCCTCAAGCACCGTCAAGGGCGCGTGCTCGGGCGCCACCAGCGCCTCGGGCTCGACCAGCAGGGTCTGCTCGAGCGCATATTGGCCGGCCATGACGGCATGGGGAACGGTGTCGGTGTACACCATCCAGCTTGACCCGGCGGGAAACTGAAAAGGGTGTTTCACGCTCTCGGCCTGGAAGCGCGCGTTCTCTTTCAGAAAGTTGTGGAAGCGCATCATGAAGTCGTCGTACGGGGTCCGCTTGAGCCAAGGTATTGCCGAGCCGAGGCCGAGCGACCGGCCCATAGACTTGAGGGCCGCGCCTGCAGAGCTATCGGGCCGAGGCGCGATCTGGTCCGGGGCAAACTCGCGCACCAGGGATCGAAATGGCTCGCCTAGGACCCAGTCGCGCGTGCGCTCAGGATGAATGTTGGTGAAAAAACGCAGGATGCGCGCTCCCCGGGTGGGCCGGGTAGGAAACGCATCGGTATGGAGCAGGTCGTTGCGCTTGCGCAGGGCCAAGTCGCGGCCTGCCTCTTCCTGCGGCCGGAAGCTCGCGTAATCAAGCCGCCAGCGCCGTTGGTAGGGCAAGAGAAACTCGCCTAGAAATTCGACCACTGCCGCCGAGTAGCCGCGCATGAC
>CAXTMM010000103.1:8003-8305 GCA_964245415.1 uncultured Acidobacteriaceae bacterium
CCGTGGAGCTGCTCCACTGCCGCTGCGCTGGACGTTCTGGTATCAATGCCGCTTAGAACATCAATCGCAGGCTTGTAGGCAATGTTCTTGTGCACCGAAGAGTCGGCCTGCTGCTGGCCCAGCAGAAAGCTTGTGTCGCCCTCTCGCAGCACGATCGGCGTTCTGGGAAAGTACAGGACAGCGCCCGCTTCAAGCTGCGCGCACCATGTCCGCACCTGCTCGGCCGCTTCTGCTGGCGGCGCACCCTTGTGCGTCTCCGGAATGGTAACGATGGCCATTTGCTTAGACTATCGCTTCTAACA
>CAXTMM010000103.1:8315-9993 GCA_964245415.1 uncultured Acidobacteriaceae bacterium
CGGTTGCCCATCTCTTGCGTTCTGCATGCTACCCACGCACCTGCCGCCGCACCCACAATACAGCCAGCACCAGCCCGCTGACCACTAAAACCGCAACCCCGACCGGCAGCGCGATGTAGTGGTAACTATCCGCATAATCGACCGCGTGGTGCCCGGCGCTGTTGTAGATCAAGATTCCCACGATCGACAGGAAGCAGCTGCCGCAAAAGCCGGCGAGTCCTAGCGAGACCGCGAGCAGCCCGCTCGCAAAGAGGCCAAAGTCTCCCACCGGCAAGCCCAGCAGCCTGGTCCTGCCAACACCTGTATCAGCCCGGTCCGAACGATCGATCTGCATGGGCGTTAGAATACAGGGTGATGCCTGAAGCTGCACAGACTGGCCTTCTCCCCGCTCGCGAAGTCGCGCGCACAACCCCGCTCTCGACCGCGGCGAATGGCCTCCACTACGCCTCGTTCGGCTACACCGAGGTGCCGGCCGACAGCCTCAAGCAGATCGTTGAAGCAGTGCCTCCCTTGATTGCCGCCTCGCTCGAGCGTCGTGCCTACTACTTTGTGCCGCTCGCGATCGGCGAGACGGAGGAGACCGAGATCGCTCGAGGCTTCTCGATCGACTTGGGCGACCGCGCCACCTGCCATCGCAACCTGGTTGCCGACACGCTGCTGGCCGACAATGTCGAGTGCACCTTCATCTCCGCGCGGCTTATGCAGGACCGCTTCGCCCTCGCCTTTGAGTTTTTCATCAACATCGGCCACCAGCTGGTCGACTCGGCGAGCGTGCCTCATTTGTTCCAGGACCTGGTCTGGGCGCAGGCGCGGGCTGATGTTCGCGGCGAAACCTCGCAAGACGCCTACGAAGCTCGCATTCGCGCGCTCGAAGTGAGCGGGCCGGCCAACTTTGCTGCCAGTCTAGCGAGCAGCACCGGCAGGGCTGAAAGCAGGGCTGAGACCAGCGCGGGCGTCAGCCTCTTCGCCAGCCGCGAGACGCAAGGCTCCCGATCAAGGCAGGCCAACACCCGCGCTGAGAATCTACGTGCCGACTCGACTCGCACCGCGAACACTCGCGCGGAAACAGAGCAAATCAGCGATGAGCAGGCCATCTTCTTTGAGGCCGCCTTCGCCGACACCCTTGCGATCTACATGCTGGCGCTGGCCATGGATCTAGATTACGCCGACCTGCGCGAGCGCGAGTATCCACTGCTCGCCGCGCCGGCGCTCGCGGACCGCCTGCGGCTGACGGCCGAGCTCTTCCCTCCGGCGCCCGGCTATGAGTTCTCCATCCGATATCGCCGCAGGCACTAGGATTGGCCGTCCAGGTGTATGCGCCGTTAGGCAGAAATGCCTGGAACAGGGCGGCAGGCGCAGCGGCTGTTTGCCGGGAGTGTAGGGATCAGCAAGAGAACATAAAGATTGTTCCACGTGGAACAATCGAGCGTTAACTCTCACACGGCGTGCTCTCGCGAGAACCCGCGCACTACACTCACAGTATGATTGCCCATCTCCGCGGCACTCTCTTCTCCAAGCTTTCCTCGCAAGCCATCGTTGATGCGGGCGGCGTAGGCTACGACGTGGCGATCAGCGTGCCTACCTACTCGGCGCTGCCTGGTGAGGGCGCACAGGTCGCGCTCTACATCTATACGCAAGTCCGTGAAGATGCACTGGCGCTCTTCGGCTTCTTCGAGCG
>CAXTMM010000104.1:0-9974 GCA_964245415.1 uncultured Acidobacteriaceae bacterium
CGCTCACGCGCAGGGAACGATTGACATGTCGGGGGTCACGACGGCCATGTCTTCGGTTGCTACAGCCTGCAAACTAGGCGGCGCAATCGCTGTGATGATCGGCATCATTTTCGGCGTGTTCCAGTTCATGGGCCGCAACATCGGCGCCGGCTTCCTGGCGATTGGTGGAGGGCTGTTTGCGGGGATCGTGATCGGGTTCGCTCCTCAATGGGTGTCCTCGCTCACCGGTCAGTCCGTATCCATGATCGTTACCCACGTTCTGCAGGTGGCAGCTTAACCATGCAGATTGCGAAGCGAGGAGAGCCGCTCCCAATTAACCGGGCGCTGAATAAATCGAGAACCAAACTCGGCCTGACCCTGCCGGTGTGGATGGTGGTTTCCATCATCTCGATCGTGGCTCTCCTCCTTCACTTGTATCTCGTATCCATGCTCAGCTTCGTGGTCGTCACCTCCACTTGCTGGTTCATCGTCCGCCAGCACCCCAGGATGTTCCAGCTTTGGGGTCTCAGCCTTCTGCAAGCGAGCCACTATGACCCACGCAAAAAATAACGCATGGTTTGATCGCGCCAGGCCCGCCCGAAGCATTGTGCCCATCGCCCGGTTTGTGCCGGACAGCGAGCACGTCTTTGCGCTCAAGCCGAGTGGCTATGGCCGCCTGTTCTCGCTTGCGGGCGTGGATGAGGAAAGCCTTACCGATCAAGAGATCGAGTCTGTTCTCCGGAACATCGAGGGCGCGTTGCGCGGACTGCCCGAGGGTTCCGCGCTCTACCAGTACATGAGCGTAAGCGCCGCGCCGGCGATCCCCCGGCAACAGTCCTATGCCAACCCCGTCACCGAATCGTTCGTGAACGATCGGCTCTGCTTTTTAGAAGATCATGCGGGCTTTCGCAGGATAACGCTCTATTGGTGCCTGACCGTCGCGCCACTCCGCGCGAACCCTTTCGAGGCCAGGCCGAAGGATCAGCGGCAGGAGAACATGAGGCTCCTGCTTGCATTGGAAAAAGCGTCCGCGATGATCGAGGAGCACCTGGGGGCAGCGCTCGGAATTGCGGCTCAGGGCAGGGAAGAGACGTTCCGGTTCTTCAGCCGACTCTTCAACCTCGAGGACTGGACCGAGAGCGCGACGCTCTCTGCGAATGAGCCCCTTGACGCGCAGATTGCCAGGAGCGGCGTGTCCTGGCATCCCGCACACCTGCAGATTGGGCAGCGCTACGTGCAGATGCTCAACATGATTTCCGCACCCGCTTCTTCGCGCCCCTGCACCTTGGCAGCAGTCATGGGCCTTCCGTGCGATACCGTGCTTTGCTCCACCTGGCGCCCGGTAAGCAGAGCTCGAGCCAGCAAGGAGGGATCTGCGCAGGAAAGCTGGGCCGAGTTCTGGAAGGTCGGCATCTTCCAGCGCGTGATGGCGGGGAAGAACTTCGCATCGCTCGACCATGGAGCGCGGGCGCAGGCAGCCGGTGGCGCCGTCAATAAGCTCGGTGACCTGATCGAGGAGCTCGACGAAAAGGCGCAGGGCAAATTCTCCGTGCGCCTGATGCTTTCGTCTCGGGACCTCAACACGCTGCGATCAAGCGCTCTCGCTGCGCAAAGGATCTTCGTTGAGGCGCAGGCAGATGTGATGGAGGAAACCCTGGGGAACCTCTCGGCGTTTTACGCCATGTTTCCAGGCAATCAGAAGTTCGGGGTCTTCGATCTCTGGCTGGGCGAGCATCACCATGCGCGCCTGTCGCCTGTCTTCGCGCCGAGCGTCGGTCACCCTCAGTCTGAGGACCTGGGCGCCGAGTACCTCAACGTCTTCGAGACCCGGCAGGGAACTCCTTACTTTCAGGACGCCTATGTGAATGGCGTGAGGGTGCAGCTCATCCTGGGGCCTACCGGCTCGGGCAAATCGGTACACGCCAGCCAGATGCTGGCTCTCGAGCAGAAGTATGGCGGGTTTACCTACGTCTTCGACATCGGCAACAGCTACGAAAGCACGGTCGAGCTGTACGGCGGCCGGGTCGATCGTGTTGGCCTGGACGGGCCGCGCATCAATCCCTTCGCGCTCGAGCCAACGGAAAAGAACCTCAAGTTTTTGTACAGCTTCGTCAAGCTGCTCCTGCTCAACGGGGGCGCTACGCTCAGACCCGAGGACGAGGACCTCGTATACAAGTGCGTTCGCGGCATGTACCACCTGGCGCCCGAGACGCGGCGGCTGGCGCACCTGTTGCTGCCCCCGCACCTCGATCGCTACATGGCGAAGTGGGTCGGCAAGGGCGTGTACAGCGCCATCTTCGACAACGTCGAGGACTCGCTCACGCTTTCGAGGATCCAGTGCTGGGACTTCGCCGGCCTGACCCGGCAATACCAGGACCTGATCGAGCCGTTGATGGTCTGGCTGCTCCGGCGCATCGATGACGTGGTGTATGACCCGGCCAATCTGGGAGTACCGAAGCACATCGTGATCGAGGAGATCGATCTTCTCGAGCATGAAGAACAAGCAGCTGCTCGAGGGCGCGCTCGCCAGTATTAAGACGGTCCGCAAGAACCTGGGCGGCGTGACCATGATCGGGCAATCGGCGAACGATCTCGGCGAGAACGCGGACACGATCGTCAACTCCTGCTCCTCTTTCCTGCTGCTTCCAGACGCGACCTTCAACCGCAAGGTCTACGGCGAGCTGTTCAAGATGACCGAGCAGCAACTCTCTCTCTTCGAGAGCCTACGGCCGCGCGAAGCGCTGTCGATGCGCCGCGACGGGCTCACCAAGGTCGTCAGGCTGAATCTCGATCCACGCAGCTACGCCATCTTCTCGACCAAGCCAAAGGACCGGGTGCGTCGCGCCAGGCTCATCGAGAAGTACGGGCTGAGAGAAGGCATCGACCGTTTTGCCGCCGGGGAACCGGCGTAATCCGCAGTACAGGAGAAGGAAGCATGAAAAGCCTTATCGTTGTCGGCACGATTCTACTGGCGGGCACTGCTCTCGCCGCGCCCAGCAAACCGGAGCCTAGCGCTCCGCGCACGATCACCGTCACGGCTAGTGGCGCTCCTCCGCTGATCCGCACCGTGCTTCTGCAAAGCACCCTGATTGCGCTGCCGCCCGAGGAAAAGATCGCAACCGTCTTTGGCGGCGACACCGTCGACTGGGTTTTCGATGCCGGTCACGTCGCCT
The DNA here is from genome assembly GCA_964245415.1 of uncultured Acidobacteriaceae bacterium. GTDB lineage: Bacteria > Acidobacteriota > Terriglobia > Terriglobales > Acidobacteriaceae > EB88. The sequence goes on from CAXTMM010000104.1 coordinate 3,153, forward strand.
CGCGCTACATCTCCATCAAGCCTAAGAAGTACAACGGCATCACCAACGTGCACATCGTTTCCGATCACGGCAACGAGTACAGCCTGCAGTTGCGCGAAGTCTCCGAGGATGCAGACCCGCACTTTGATGCGAACGTCTTCTTGACCCCTGGCGACGAGACCGCGAAGGACAAGATGGATGCCGCGCCTGTCTTTGTCCCGGCGTCCGAGGCGGCGAACCTCCAGAAGCAGCTTGCAGACGCGAAGGCCGCGCAGGAAGCAGAGCACAAAGCCGCACAGGATACCGCGGAGAAGACCCGCACCGGGTACCCGGGCGAGCTCCACTTCGACTACGCCTGGGATCGAGCCAAGGCCGCCAAACTTGGCGTACAGCAGATCTGGCGTGACGACAGGTTTACATACATCGCCGGCAAGTTTGAAGAGCCGCCGGTGGTCTACGAGCTCAAGGATAAGAAAGGCTCGCTGATCAATTTCGACTTTGCGAACGGGCTCTACACGATCCCCAAGCGTCTCGATGCCGGCTATGTTGCGATCGGCAAGGCTCGCGTGGACTTTCACCGCGAGCAAGGGGTGGGGGAATAGATGCCGACCGAGCCCACACCTTCGACCGTACCCATGCGCCAACCTTTTGTCGCCTCGACCATCAAGCCGCTGCCGGTGGTGCTCGTGCTGACAGCCGGCACGCTGCTGATCGGCGGATCAACTGCGTACAACGCGTTCCATCACAGCAAGAAGCCGGCGGCAAAGAGCGTGTTGCAAACACAGCCCTCGACTGCCGACCCGCAGCAGGTTGCGGGATTCAATCAGAGGCAGGATCAGATCACGACGGCAGATGCGCAAAGGGAAGCGCTCGAAAAGCAGGTGGCCCAACTGCGAGCGCTCGACGCCCAGGTCACCCAGGGTGCTCCGACGCCCGAGATGAATCCGGCCATGCCGATGACGCCACAGCAGAGTGCCGCGATCTATGGCGGGAGCGCGAATGCGCCGCGGCAGACCTCGGCTGTATCGGAAGCACGTGCCCAGGCCGCCCAGAAAGCAGTCGAGCAGGCCGCCGATCGTGAGAGGCAGCGCCAGGCCGCACTGAACAGCGACACGGTAGCGGTTGACTTTGCGCAGCAGCATGAGGCGACAACGCAGCAACAGACGCAACCACCGTCCTCTGCCCTACCGCCGCATGACGATCCGGCCAGCGCGGCTGACGGAAACACAAAGCCCCTGGCGGAAGCAGAGAAGAAGCCGCTGAACCCGATCGACCCGATGCACGTCTACGAGTTCGACGCCTATGGCGGAAAACTCTATCGCGTCTTCGAGGGCACCGTGCTCGAAGGCGTCGTAACCAACCACATCGACGGAAGCATGGCCGGGCCGATCCTGATCATGCTCACCACGAACTACTACTCGCACGATCATCAGCAGCTTTTGCTGCCGCAGGGCACACGGCTGATTGGCGAGGTCCAGGCCATCAGCAATCAGCAGCAGCACAAGCTGATGGTCGTGTTTCATCGCGCGGTATGCCCGGATGGGTTTTCGCTCGACATAGACAAGTACGCGGGGCTCGATCCGCTCGGAACCACCGGCCTCGCTACCAGGGTTGACCACGGCTACCTGCAAGCGTTCGCTGCCGCTGCCGCTGTCGGGGGGCTTGGTGGCCTCGCGCAGATCGGCAATGGAGCGAGCGTGCTCACTCCGGGCAGTCAGATCCGCAACGGGCTCTCCTCGCAAACCAGCGAAGAGGGCGAACAGATCCTGAATCATTTTCTCAACCGGCTGCCGATCATCACGCTCAAGGAAGGCTCGAGGGCGCGCGTGTATATCGGCAAGGACATTCTCATTCCGTCTTACGCAGAGCATCGGGTCGATCCGACGCTCTAAGGAGCAACTATGAAGCTATCGCTTTACCACCTGCCGGCTGGAGGACTGCTGCTACTCGCTGTCGGTGCGCTTCCGGCTCGCGCGCAAGTATTCACCGCGCTGCCTACCTTCGACGCGGCTCAGTCGATCAACGCAATCAGACAAATCACACTCGAGGACAAATCTCTCGCCAACCAGGCACAGAGAATCGCCCAGGGCTCCGAAACAAACATGACGCTCGCGCAGCAACTCTCGACCGACCTCAAGCTGGCGGCAACTGCAATGCAGACCTACAACACGATCCTCAACAACCTGAAGTACTTCAACTCAAAGCAGATCTGGCGCACGGCAGAAAGCGCGCTCATGTCCGGCCAGGTCGCCAACCAGTTCGGCGAGACGAGCGGCTTGCAGGCGACGATCAATGGACAAACTCCCCAGAACGCGTCGTTGGTATGGCGCCTCATGAACCTTGGACTGCAGGGCACATCGTCGCAGTTCTGGGGGAATCAAGTTGTCGGCGCGAGCGATCGGCTCGCGGCTCTTGCCGGCATGGAAGCGATCGATGCTGCGTCGACAACATGCCTCGGTGCGGTAGGGAACTACAACCAGGCACGCAACAACAATACGATCGCCGCTGCAAATCTTCAGCAATCGCAGTTTGATATATCGAGCTTAACCAACAGCGAACTGCAGCAGCTCAACCTCCTCAATGCTTCGCACGCGCAGACTACCGCTGAGCAGAGGGCGCAGGGGCAACTCCATGCATGTCTGGCAGCGCAGGCCGCAGCGGCGAACATGCCGCAGCGCAATGCGACGTCAGCGACGATCAACGATGCCAACTTCAAGCTCTCGCAGCAGTCCGTCAACCCCACCTATGCCGCCAAAGAATCCACCACCTGGACGACCTACTACTAAGGTGGGACACATGCTTCAGTCATTGAACACGAAAGTATTGCTCCTCATTCTTGCGGCGCTGGCCATCTTCGATGCCGCAGCCTTTCGGATCGAACGGCACACGCATAAGCAAGCGGATCTGATGCAGCAGCAGGTCGACGAGAACAAGCGTTTCGCCGAAGAAGTCGAGGCGATAAAGAAGAAGCAGAACTGCTAGGAGAGAGACCGCTCATGCACCTTCTATTCACACCACTACTGGCGCAGACCGTAAATCCTGGCGGCACGAACTGGCTGTCCGTCTTTACGCAAAACATCACCGACCTCGTGACGCAGAACGGCGATGCGCTCTCGCAGTTTGGCATGATCCTTCTGACATTCATAGGCACGATCAAGCTGATCGGGTACGGTGTGCGGCTCTCGCCCTGGACTCCCGGCGGAGGTTCCGTGAGTTTCGAGGAACTGAAGGTGTTTCTCTTTCGCTTCCTCTTTTGCTGTGTCATCGAGCACTACTGGGTCACGAACCTGCCCGGCGCACCGTTTGGAATCAATCGCATGTTCGGCTACATGTCGCAAGTGATCGCGCAGGCTCTCGATCAGGGATCGCTCGACCAGATCACAAAAGCGATCAACACGGCCGCGCAGTCAACGACCACGCCATCGGTGCTCGCGTGGTCGGAAGTCATCTGCTACTGGATCGTGCAAATCTTCATGGGCTTTGCTGCCGCGATCATTTTCCTGGTCAATTGCAGCGGCTTTATCTTCTATGCCGTCTGCGCACTCTTCGGACCCCTGATCGTGCCGCTCTATCTCACCGAGCACTTTCGTGGGCGTTTCATTCACTACATCGAGGTGCTGTGCAGCTTCGCCATGATTCGCGCCGTGGGTGCAGCCTTCATCTTCGTCTGGTCGGGCTTTCTCGTCACCTTTCTCAATAACACGTTCCAGGGGAACTACTCGCCGGCGATGTGGGCGGCCAATTTCGTCCCGTTCCTCACCGTGTTTATCTGCTTCATTCTCAACATGGTCATGGTGCCCATGATCACGCAGATCATCTTTGGTGGTTCTTCCGGCGCGGCCGGGAAGGCTGGCGAGATCGTAGAGAAGGCCATCATCTACCGCAACATTTAAGGAGTCTCGCATGCTCGCACTCTGGGCTTTAATCTTTCGCTCTCCGCGCCTGTTTCGTCCATTCCTGGTTCTAGTCTTCGCGTTGTTCTTTCTCGCGGTCGCCTATCACAGCGCCATGCAACTGCACACATCCCTCGAAAGGAGCCATCATGCCCGCAGCCTCAGACATTAGCCGTCACGAAGCTAAGGAGATTGTCATCCAGGACGAAATTGCGAACGGGGTCTACGCCGCGCACTACAGCGAGCGACGCTTTGCCAGGATCGCCCTTGGGGCTCTATCGCTTACATCGGTTGCGCTGACCGGAGCCCTCGTTCTCCTCGCCTCGCGCCCCACTGTGAATCGTTACGTGCGCATCGATGAGATGGGACGCGCCCAGGCGATTCAGTACAGCGACCTCCGCTACATCCCGAGCGATGGCGAGGTGCGCACGCAGATCACCACGTGGGCGGGCTATCGCTATGCGATCAATCCCGGCACGATCGCTCGCGACTATGGCCGCAACTTCTACTTTCTGTCTCGGCCGCTGGCCTCGCAGCTGATGGCAGACGACACCGAGAGCCATCTCTACTCGCGTGTCAGGAACAGCCAGCTCGAGCCGAACGATGTCGATATACGGGACGTTACGCTGCAGAGCAAAACGGCTGAGACGATCGGCGACACAACGATCGTAAAAGGCACGGCGCTGATGACCTTCGACAAGGTGTACTCGGCCCGCACCTCGCGTGAGCCGCGCACCGAGCACTGGATCGCTTCGCTCACCTACTACATGAACCCCGCGCAGGTGAACGATCAGTCGCGTACGAACCCGCAGTATGGGCTGATCAATCCGCTGGGGCTGACCATCACCGAGATCCATGAGAACCGCGTCTCTGTCGATCAGGTGTCAACAGGCGCGTCGGCTGCGGAGGTGACGCAGCGATGAGCCTTGCCAACGCATGGGAGCTCATTCTCCCGTTCTTCGAGCCGGAGATTCGAACACTCATTCTCGATCCAAGCATCAGCGATCTGATGGTCAACGGAACAACCGGAATCTATGCGGACCGCAATGGCGCAGTGACGCGCGTGGAACTGGCTGAGCCGTACACCGTCGAGCGCCTCGAGGGTGCGATCGAACGCGTAGCCCGCGCGCTGGGCCAGGACCTGACGCGGCAGAACCCGATCCTCAACACGCGTCTTCCCGATGGCTCGCGGGTTGCTGTTGTGGGCGCTCCCGGGTCGCTGGGCGGACCTACGCTGACCATCCGCAAGTTCAACCGGTGGTACACGAGTGATCAGCTGATTGCCTCCGGCAGCATGCCGTGGGACGTTCGAGACCGCGTGGTCGAGATGATCGCCGGGAAGAAGAACGGCATCATCAGCGGCGGTACAGGGAGTGGCAAGACAACCCTGATGAAGTCGCTGCTCGACCACATCCCGGCATCAGAGCGGCTGATCGTGATCGAGAATCCTGCCGAGTTACAGATTGTTCAGGAGAACGCCGTACGCTGGGAGGCGCGAGAAGCCATTCCTGGCCAGGCTGCGATCACGACCAGCCAGTTGATCGCCGCCGCTCTTCGGCATCGTCCCGACCGCATCATCATGGGCGAGGTACGCGGCTCGGACGCCTACGATCTGCTGCAGGCGATGAACACCGGCCACGGTGGAACGATGTGCACCCTCCACGCCAAGTCTGCATGGGACGCGCTCTCCCGGCTGTCCAATCTGGCTCTCAGTGCGCGGTCCAACCTGGGTCACGGCTTCATGCGCTCCGAGACAGCGGACGCGATCGATTTCGTTCTTCACTGCGAGCGGGCTTTCAATGGCCGCCGCATCGTCCGCGAACTGATCCTGGTCACCGGTTACGACCGGATCAGCGAGAGCTTTCTCACCGAGCGAGTCTATCGCTACACCCACACGCCCACGCTCAACAGGCCAGAAGGAGACCAGCTTCATGCCATTGCTTAACATCACCGAAAGCAGAAAGATCACCGCCACCATCACCATCGAGCGAGAGACGGCAGAGAACCTCGATCTCTATGCGGGTCTCGCCGGGGTTTCAGCAGACAGCGTTATCGATCACGCTTTGCAGTATGTCTTTGCGAAGGATAAAGACTTCCAGGCGTACCTTGCCGATCCGACAAAGCGCAACTCCAGAGCATCCATTGGGCTTCGCGTGAAGAAGCCGGCCGCACCGCCAAAGAGCAAGGATGCGCGCACGGCAGACGCATCGGCATAGCAAAGAATTGTTGCGGGGCGAAGTCCGTGCTGCGCACGGGATAAATGTTGACACTCCATCCCTTCCAGGGTGTCGTTAAAAGCGGAGCAGGTTGACTATCGTCAACCTCGTTGAAAACAAACCAATTACGCAAAATCGGTTGGCTATCGTCAACCAACGGTCAACGATAGTCAACCGAGGAGTTTCGCAGATGGAAGAGCAAGCAGCGACATCTTTCCTAGACCTTGAGACCCGCATTCGTCGGTCGAAAGGTCGCACAGGACGAACGATCAGCGCGACGGCTCGCGTAACGCGCGACGAGCAGAACGAAATGGAACGGGCTGCCAAACTCAAAGGCCAAAGCCTCAGCGAGTGGTGTAGGGATACTCTACTTGCCGCTGCACGCGGCGAGGCGATTACTCCTAGCTTCACCGAGATAGTTGCCATCCGTCAGCTACTGAATTCCACGCTTCGGGCCGTCGCCTGTGGCGACGTGATGACGCCTGAAGCTTTCCAAAAGGAGCTTCAGGGAATCCGGTCCACGAAGCATAAAGCAGCAGCCGAAGTCATGCAGCAGTACGCCGCCACGGAGACCGCGCGATGAATAGCAAACAAGCCTGGGGACGCAAAGAGACCATCGTATGGCCGCCACACGCGCCGATCTACACGTTCAGCGCGTTCGCGCTGGGCGTGATGGCGACGCTCTTCTTCGTGTGGCAATTTTTGAACTTCGAAGAGACGCCTTTGCGCCGGAC
>CAXTMM010000105.1:0-9973 GCA_964245415.1 uncultured Acidobacteriaceae bacterium
CATCATGCTGAAGCGTGACAAGGTCATTGCCCGATCGCGCCTCAAGCACATGCAGGCCGGCCACATCGCCCTCCCGCGTCGACTGGATCTGAATTTCGCCAGTGCCGAGCGCCTGCTGCACCACGCGTGCAAGCGTAAGTGCAGTACCGGAGGGAGCATCCTTCTTCGCAACATGGTGCGTCTCGCGAATACTGAAACTATATTCCGGTAGCGACTGAGCAAGCACACGGGCTGCGCGAAAAAAGGCCTGCACGCCAATTGAAAAATTCGTTCCGTGTAAGAGCGACGCATCCTGCTGCAAGGCCAGCGATGCAAGTGGGGAAAGGTGCTGGTACCAGCCTGTGGTCCCGACGACGACGCGCGCTCCTGCACGTAACAGCAGTTCAAGATTCTTGAGCACCGCATCCGGCGTAGTGAAATCAATGACCGCATCGAAATCCGCGAGGAACGGCGGAGTGAGCGCTGAACCGGCACTATTTTCGGCGCCGCCTAGAACAGCCACAGAGTGTCCGCGTTCCCGCGCGATCTCTGCGACCATGCTGCCCGTCTTGCCACGCCCCAATACCAACAACTGCATGAGCTAGCTCGCCCCTGCGCTTTGCGCCGCGACGCTCTCGGCAAGCTTTGCGTCGCGTGCCGCAACATCAAAGATCGCAGGATCGGGATCCTGAAAAAACTCCGCATGCAGCGACCGCACGGCGTCCTCCACATCATCCTCATCAATCATGAAGCTCATGTTGATCTCGGACGCCCCCTGCGAGATCATGCGCACGTTGATGTGTTTGATCGAGTTGAACAGCCGCGCCGCCATCCCCGCGTGCCCGCGTACATCCTCACCCACCAGGCACACCAGCGCCTTACGCCCTTCGTACTTCACATCCGCGATCTGGCTCAGGTCGGCAGCAATGGCAGGCAGCGCTTCATTCGAGTCAACCGTAAGTGACACGCTTACTTCTGAAGTAGATACCATATCGACCGCGCACTTGTGCTTGTCGAAGATATCGAAGATAGCTTTAAGATAGCCGTGGGTCATCAACATCCGGCTCGCGACCACATCAACGATCGTCAGCCGCTTCTTCGCGGCAATCGATTTAATCGGGCTAGCACACGGCGGCGCGACCGCCTGGATGCGCGTGCCTTCATTCCCAGGATTGCGCGAGTTCAGCACCAGCACTGGAATATTCTTTTTGACCGCAGGCAGAATGGTTGCCGGGTGTAAAACTTTCGCGCCGAAGTAAGCCAGCTCCGCCGCTTCTTCAAACGAGATAGAACGCACTCGCAGCGCGTCCGGGCACACCCGCGGATCCGTTGTCATGATGCCGTCCACGTCAGTCCATATCTCGATCGCTTCCGCATCAACGCCGCCGCCAACCAGAGCCCCGGTAAAGTCCGAGCCGCCGCGCCCCAGCGTGGTCGTTACGCCGCTCACAGTTGAGCCGATAAAGCCACCCATCACCACAATCCGGCCGGCATCCGCATGGGGCAGCACATGCACCCGCAGCCGCTGCTCAATCAGCTCATCATCCGGCGCAGCGCGGGTGTGCTGGTTATCTGTAACAATGCATGTGCGCGCGTCCACATGCACCCCATTTATTCCGCGCACCGCAAAGTACTCGCCAATCATGCGTGACGAGAGCCGCTCGCCGTAGGACACAATCATGTCCGAGATACGCGGCGTCAGCTCGCCAACAGCAGCAAGCCCGCGCAGGACTTCCTCGAGCGCGTCAAACTCGGCCTCCAGCCAGCCTGGATCTGTATTTAGATCAGCAGCTGTTACTTGATGCCGAGCCCGCAGCTTCGCCGTAATCGCGAGCGCCTCCGACCGAGCGCCTCGCGCAGCGGTCGCAGCCGCCAGCAGTAGCTGGTCGGTCACTTTCGCCATCGCGCTCACAACAACAATGGGCTGGTAGCCGCGCTCTTTGCGTCCTTCGACGATCCCGGCCGTGCGGCCGATTGCTGCCGCATCTTCGACCGAAGTGCCGCCGAACTTCATCACCAGGTATTTCACGCGCCCGCTACCTCGGCATGCTGCTCGACCTGATTCGACTTACTCGCATCGCCTAACTTGCCCAGCGCCAGCAGTAACTCCGCATTCAAGATCGCCGCACCGGCAGCGCCGCGAATCGTATTGTGCGAGAGCACGGTAAACTTCCAGTCCAGCAGCGCGCAACGCCGCAGCCGCCCAACGGACGAGGCCATCCCCGACCCGCGCATCTTATCGAGCCGTGGCTGCGGTCTATCCTCTTCTTCCAGATATTCGACAGGCAGCGCAGGCGCCGACCGCAGCCCCTGCCCGGCAAGCGGACCAAACTCCGCCCAAGCCGCAAGTATCTCCTCCCGCGCCGCAGGCACGCAGAACTTCACCGAGACTGATTCAGTATGCCCGTCCTCAACCGCGACGCGGTTGCAATGCGCGCTCATGCGCAGCGCCGACGGCCGCACCGCGAACGAGCCCTCTAACCCCTCCAGCGTGCCCAGCAGCTTCGCCGTCTCAGCCGGCATCTTCTCTTCTTCATTCTTAATGTAGGGCACCACGTTGCCCAGAATGTCCATCGAAGCCACGCCCGGGTAACCCGCACCCGAGACCGCCTGCATCGTCGAAACGAACAGCGAATCGATCCCAAACCGGTCAGCCAGCGGCTTCAACGCCAGCACCAACCCAATCGCCGAGCAGTTGGGATTGGTGACAATGTACCCGCTCGAGTCCTTACGCCACGATTGCTGCTCGATCAACGCCAGGTGTTCCGGGTTCACCTCCGGGATCACCAGCGGCACATCCGGGTGCATGCGAAATGCCGACGAATTCGAAATGACCGCGCACCCCGCTGCCGCAAACTTAGGCTCAAGCTCAAGCGCTATGTCAGTATCAAGCGCAGCAAATACAATCGCCGGAGCGCCCTCAGCAGAAGCAGGCGACAGCGCCATATCCGCAATCTTCTTCGGGACAGGAGAATCCAGCTTCCACCGCGCCGCATCTCCGTACCGCCTGCCCGATGAGCGGTCACTCGCGGCCAGCCAAACAATCTCAAACGAGGGGTGGCCCTCCAAAAGCTGAATAAACCGCTGCCCAACCATCCCGGTCGCGCCTAGGATGCCAACTTTCTGTTTTTGCATATGTCTGTCTGCTCCGCGAAGGCAAAAGCGCGCCTTGCCACCAAGCTATTAGTTTAGCTTGTTCCGGTCGAGACTCAACTGCCTGGACACTTACTCGAACTGCTGTCGCAGGTTAGCTGATGGCCACATGCAAGGCGCAGTTGCCTTCCGTGGGACGAAGCACTTCGTCTCTGTTACTGTGCACCACTCCCATAACTAAAATCCTTCACCGCACTCCCCTTCGCCCCAACCGTAACCGTCACACTCTGCTGCCCCAGCTGCTCATGATCCGCCACCACCGTATACGTCCCAGCAGGCAATCCCTTGATCGTGTAGTTGCCTTCGCTGTCCGACACAGCAAAGAACGGATGGCTCACTACATTCAAAAACCCCTGCATCCACGGATGGTTATTACACCGCAGCGGAATCATCAACTCCGCGGCATGAAACTGCCGCGTATCCGGCCCCGCGTTCGGCCCCTGCGACACATCAAACGCATCATTGCCGGGCGCGCTCGGGGTCATATGCACGTTGTGCATCGTCCCATCCGAGTTCGTGAACTCGACCGCCTGCCCCACCATCGCGCCCGATACGTGCGGCACAAACCGGCACCCCTTCTGGTCGATCACTACCGGCGTCCGGGTAGTCGAATACACCTTATTTCCTAGCCCGTCCTTGACATAAACAAAGACGTTCGCAAGACCGCCGTTATTCACCACAGTCTGCTCGGTCATATTCGTGCCGGCCATCGAGCACGCCGGATCCTGCGCCATGTCAATCTCAACCGGCGTCGGCGTTTTCCCCGCAAAATGAATCGTCCCCGTAATCGTCGCGCCATTCGCCATGTCGATCTGCGTATAGCTGACCGCAGGCGCACTCGCGCTCTTCTTGCAGCCCGCTCCCGCCAGCGCAACCCCCGCGCACAGCGCAGTCATAAAGAATCTAAAACCTTTCATTCCTTCTCCCTGGCTAAACGCTAAAACCGCCTACGCGACGGGCGGTCACTTCGTGACGTGTATACCGCCCTTCGGGCAAGAGCCTGGTTGGCCCAGAATCACCGGGCCACCCAGGCTCCTGAAGCGCCGCAGGCAGAAGACTCCCCACGAAGTGGGCGCCAGCCCGCAGGCGGTTTAGCCCTTACGCAAGCGCAGCAATCACCGCATCCGCAAACGCGCTCGTCCCTGCCGTCCCACCCACATCGCGCGTAAGCATCTTACGCTCCGTATACACCTTCTCGATCGCCGCATGAATCGCATCCGCCGCCGCCGCTTCATCCAGGTGCCGCAGCATCAGCACCGCCGATTGCAGCAGCGCGGTCGGGTTCGCTTTATCCTGCCCCGCAATATCGGGCGCCGACCCATGCACCGCCTCGAAGATCGAAGCATACTCGCCGATATTCGCACCCGGCACCAGCCCCAATCCACCCACAAATCCCGAGCACAGATCGCTGATGATGTCCCCGTACAAATTTTCCATCACCATCACGTCATACTGGTAAGGATTGGTCACCAGCTGCATGCACGTATTGTCGACAATATGCTCCGCATAGCTGATTTTCGGGTGCTGCTCGGCGATCTTGCGCGAGCACTTCAAAAATAATCCATCCGTCAGCTTCATGATGTTCGCCTTATGCACCGCATGCACTTTTTTCCGCCCATGCTTCTCGGCATACTCGAAGGCAAACTTTGCAATCCGCGTCGAGCCTTTTTCCGTCGTGACCTTCAGCGACGTACAAACCCCAGGCACAATCTCCTGCTCAAGCCCGACATACAACCCCTCGGTATTCTCGCGCACAATAATCAGGTCCACGTCCGGGTACTTGGTCACAATCCCGGGAAGGTTCTTGATCGGACGAAAGTTTGCGTACAGGTCGAACTTTTTGCGTAGCGTCACGTTGATCGATGAAAAGCCCCCGCCGATCGGCGTCGTCACCGGTCCCTTCAATCCAACGGTCGTCCGCTCGACCGATTCGATCAACTCCTTCGGAAGGTACTCGCCATGCTTGGCATACGCCTCCGCGCCCGCCGAGTAACTCTCCCAGGCAAACTTGATGCCGGCAGCTTCGCCCGCCGCTTCCAGAATGCGCACAGTCGCGTTCGTCACTTCAGGGCCAATCCCGTCGCCCGGGATCAGGGTGACCGCGTGTGTTCTCTGCTGCTTCGTTTCAGTCATAAATTACGTAAGGCTCAACGCGGCAGCGCGTCAGCCTTGAGTGTTCCTTTCGTTTTGGTCCTGAGCAAAGCTTCGAGCTCTTCCTTGAACTCGCGCACATCCTTGAAGTCGCGATACACACTGGCAAAGCGAATGTAGGCCACCGTGTCCAGCCGCTTCAGCTCCTTCATGATCAACTCGCCGAGTTCCGAAGTCGTGCGCTCGCGCTCCGGCGAGTCCATCAGGTAAACCTCGGCCGCGTTCACCACCTCTTCCAGTTGCGTGGAAGAAACAGGCCGCTTCTCGCAAGCATGCAGCAGGCCGGTCAGCATCTTCTGCCGCTCAAACTTCTCCCGCCGCCCATCTTTCTTGACGACCATGTACGGAATTTCGTCAATACGCTCATAGGTGGTAAACCGCTTATTGCACCGCTCGCACTCCCGCCTGCGCCGAATCGAGTCCGCCTCCTTGCTCTCCCTGGAGTCAACCACTCGATCTTGTGCAAATCCGCAGTAGGGGCACCTCATAGGCGTGGGGTGATTCTAGCAGCAAGGCAAAACCGCCTGCCCGGGTTTCCTCTCTCCCGTTTGGCTAGTCGCGTGGAGATCATCTCGATGTGCCCCTTCATGAAAGAAGGGGCATGCACCCATTCCCTGAGCGCCGAAGTGTGACGGGAGAGAGGAACTGGCGGTCACTTCGTGACGTGTATACCGGCCCTTAAGGCCAAAAGCTAAGCCTGCCCGAGAAATACCGGAGCAGGCTTAGCTTTTAAGTGCCGAAGGCAGAGTACCCCCGCGAAGTTGGCGCCAGCCGCGCAGGCGTTTTGTTCTTTCTCTTTACAGTCGCTTACGCACAGCACGGCGCACCAGGTCGGTGGTGACTCCGTAAATTACATGCGAGACCCACTCGCTCACCCGTTCCTGCGCCGGCTGCTCAGGCACCGGCTCCACCAGGTCCAGCCCGGGCAGCAAGCCCTGGTGCGCGAACCGGTTCACCGCCAGGCCAAAGGCTCCGCCACGCCAGCTCGCGACCTTCGGGGTAAGCTCGGCCGCTACGCCATACGCGCCGCCCAGCATAGTGCCAAAGCCCCAGTGAATTCCCTGCGATCCGACCTTTTTGGTGGTTTCGCTCGGCTCATTGCCGGCCGCATGCGCCACCCGCTCGACAACAAGCGCCGGCGGTTCAGGCTGACCCTGAGTGCGGGGAGGAAACAGCTTTTCGGCAACAACCTTGGCGGCAGAGCCGGCCAGGCCACCCGCCACTCCGGCGAGCAGGCCTTTGAGTAGAGAAACTTCGCGGGTCTTGTTCATGCCCGGTGGGATGCGTCGCGAGCGCGGTGTGGCTATCTTCCACGGACGGGCTTCTACGCTGATAGAAGTGCTTAGCTGCCGCTACCTTCTTCGAGATCCGTCAAACGCTGCTGATGGATTTCAGCAATATGCAGCAGTCGCGAGATCCCCTCCATGATATGGCCTATGTTGGCCGCCATCCTCCGATTGTCGCCGGTCAGCAACTCGACCGTCTGGGTCAAAGCTTCGTGCCGCTCGGTTCATTTCTCCAACCGCTCATCGATGGTCATAGCCACATGGTAACCGGCTCATTCACCTGGCCGGCCAAGCTCAAGTCTCCGGCACAAACTCCGGTTCCTTCGCAGCAGACACAGCCCCACCCGCTGCTTCGCTCTCCTCGGTCAGCTTCTTGAGCGAGACATGCTCAAAGCGCGACCACAGCAGCCCGACTGGCACAATGCTGAGGAAGCTCACGATCAGCAGCATGGCTGCGCAGGCGACCGAAGGCTCAACCTGCGCCCCGAAGAGCGGCTGGATCGCGGTCGCGACCGCGGCGATCTGCGTAAACCAGCCGATCACCGGAAGTTGAACGCTGCTCGCCACCATGCTCGCGGCCATTAGAACCATGCAGCGGGCGAGCGTCATATGGGATAGCGGCGGCGAGCTCACAAAGGCGCGCGTGGTCTCGAGATAGGCGCCGGCGATCATGCCCCACATCGTCAACGAGATGAGCAGCGCCAGCAGCACATCGCCGATCGAGGCGAGCGTGCCTAGACCTTCTCGAAAGGCCCGTACTTTCTCGCCGATCGCCCGGCCGAACCCGGGAGAGAGGCGGCCAAAAAGGCTTTCAGCCAGGGCAGCGACCCGTTCCCCTTGCAGGCGCACCATCACCGCCAGCAGGCCCAGTGCTGCTGTCCCCACCAAGCCGGTTCGGGCGATGCGCTGCAGAAGCTCGGGGTGTGGCAGGGCGGCACGATCCGGCGCAAGAAACAAGGCGAGCGAGAAAATAAGCGCCATCGCGCCCGCGTCAAACATGCGCTCAACCACATAGATCGCCATCTGCGAGCTGAGAGTCGCATGCACGCGCTTGGCCACCAGGTAGGGCCGCACCAGGTCTGCCGGGCGACCCAGCAGAGCCACGCCTGTAAAGCCGATCACCTGCGTGCCCAGCAGCGACAAGGGCGGCACACGATGGGTCGGCTTGAGAAACAAGGCCCACCGCACCGAGCGCCCGATGTAAGCGAGCCAAATAAGCGAGGTTGCCAGTACCAGCTGCCGCCAGTCAGCCAGCGCAAGCTGCCGGCCGAAGCTCTTCCAATCGAAGTGGATGCGGTCGCGCAAGGTGAATACACCCCCTGCGATCACCAGCAGCACCAGGATCCAAAGCAGGTTTCGGTTCTTTTTCAATCCGTCTCCCTACGCAGGTCTGTATATGCCCCTGCTCTCCGAGGCGATGCTTTGCCGCGCTCCTGCTATTTTGACAGGTCGCCGTGTAAGGAAGTGTGCTGCTGGCGTCTTGCCTGCGGCTCAGCGAGCCATGGCCAGCGACGCAGCAGCCTGGCGCGCGGCATAGCGTCGGTTGAACTCATGAATGATGCGAGCCACATAGGCACGCGTCTCGCGATACGGCGGTACACCACGGTAGCGATCCACTGCGGCAGGACCGGCGTTATAGGCCGCCAGCGCCAGCGCCAGGTTGTCATGGTAGCGCTTGAGCAGGCTGTCCAGGTACGCGGTCCCCCCGTGGACATTGGCCTCGGGCACAAAACTGTCCTTCACGCCCAGCTGCGCAGCGGTTGCCGGCATTAGCTGCATTAGCCCCTGCGCGCCGACCCGGCTCACCGCGCGCACATGGCTCCCGCTTTCCGCCCGGACCAAGGAAGCAAGCAAATCAACGTCCAGATCATGCTCAGCGCCGGCATTGGCAAGCAGCTCTCGCAGTTCGGTAGCAGATAGCTCTGCCTTGGTCGCAGCCGGCGCCGGGGTAACTCCGGCGGCTGCCAGCACGGGAGCCAGCGTTTCTGCCGCCACAATCTCGTCCCGCCCAACATCAAGGTAGTTCGCTTCGCTGGCGTCAAGGTAGAGACGAACTTTCCCAGCAGTTCCCGAGCTCGCGGCCGCCGTCATGCCCACAGTCTCGACCGCCGCATCGCTCACCCCGCGATGGTCGCAGTCCAGCTCAAAACCGTTCCGCAGGGTGATATGCTCAGCCGCCCGCGCTTGCCCAGTCACGAGAACCGCGCACGCCAACGCGAGCAGCATGGTACGGCGCGGGCCGGGTGACACCATCCACCAGCGTCGCTGCCACGGGTGATCGCTTGCCGGGACGATCTCTCTTCTAGCTGGAAACATACTCAGCGTCACCTTATCATGCACTATGCCGGTCGAGCGGGCAGTTACCAATCGGTTATCTCCATCAGACATCATTCGATAGGACGTTCGGTCTTCGCAAAGATCGCAGCAGGCTCAGCGGTCGGCTTCTCCGCAGCCAGCCGCGCCAAGGCCCGCTCCACCACCACCGCCACTCCATCCTCATCGTTACTCGCCGTAATCTCCCAACCCTCCGCATCCGCCACCGCGCGCAGCTCCAACGAAGCATTGCCCATCAGCACCGGCTGCCCTGCCCACCGCAGCATCTCCAGGTCGTTCCAGTTATCCCCGACAGCCATCACCCGCGCCTGCGCGATCCCTCGCCGCTCCGCCAACCGCGCCAGCGCTACCCCTTTCGAGCAGCCGCGCGGCAGAATGTCGAGAATGCTCAGATCCCGCGCCGCGTACTCGGTCCGGTGCATCTCGATCAACCCGGCAAACGGCGTACCCAGCAAGTGTGCCTCAGCCCGGCCCATCTCCTCCACCGTCCCGCAAACCATGCCCTGAATCGGCGCCTCGCCCCCGTCAAACGCCCTCTCCAGCGGATCCACCTGCTCGATCCATGGCAGGTTCGCGTCTACCCATGCCGCCACCCGCTCGTGTAGCCGACCGAGCGACTCCAGCACCAGCTCGCCCTTGCCTACCCTGTCGAAGGTGTACACGGTCGTGCCCCCAAACGGCCGCAGCTCCCCGCACAGCACCCGCGCCGTCTCCAGCGGCAAAAAAGCCCGGTCAAAGGTGTTCCCGGCAAAGTCGCGCGTGACAGTGCCATTCGACGAGATCAGAATCGTCTCCGGCCCGAGGCCCACCGGCGCCAGTAGCGGCGCGGCATACGCCTGGCGCCGCCCGGTTGCGATCACCACCTCAATCCCGGCCGCAACCGCCGCACGCAGCGCAGCCATCGTGCGATCCGCCCTCACCCCGCCGGTCGAGGGCATCAGCGTGCCATCGATATCAAAGGCGATCATTCGAGGAGCTGCCTGGTGCCTTAGATGGGCGCCCGACTCACGCCCGACCGCAGGGCGGGCTTCAGTCATCTCTGGAGAAAGCATGTCTGACCAGTGTACGGG
>CAXTMM010000106.1:0-9919 GCA_964245415.1 uncultured Acidobacteriaceae bacterium
TGCTCGGCTCATCCGAAGCCGACCCCTGGAATGAACTCTACGAAAACAGCACGAACTTTGTGTTCAAGGATGACTACAAGGGCGTGTTCTTGATCTTCAATCGAAGCCCTCAGAAGGGTGAGCCAGCGAGTTGGGAGTCCAGACGGGACGACCCCGAGCGTCGAGTCTTTGGGGTGGTCGCCTATTTGCCAAGCCTTTCCGGAAACGGTAATGCGCTGCTCTTGGAGGGTACAGGGATGTCGGGCACTGAGGCAGCAATGGACTTCGTTTTGAACGATGAACAACTGCTTCCGTTCCTTGAACGGATACGCCGTTCAGACGGAACAATACCCCATTTTGAACTGCTCCTCGAAACGCACAATGTAGGCGCAAGCGCGGTCAGAAGTCAGGTTCTTACGTGGCGCACAATGAACTAGCTGAGTCAGCGGCACATGAGCGCCTTTGAAGTAATCGCGGCTCCAGACTGATGACCCGTGTCTAAGTTTTCGGTAGGCTTCTAGACGATGTTTAAGCATCCCTACTAGGTAGGGAAGGGTCCAGGAGGAGGAATTCGACTCCTGGACCGCACCCCGGCGAGCAGAGGCCGGAGCCAGGCGGATGGGCTCTGTTGCGTGAACCATGGGCGGACAAGCCGCATTGGAGGCCGAAACGGTAGGATGTGTGTGATGTTCAAGCGCCGGCGCTTCCCCGTTGAGATCATCCTGCTTTGTGTTCGCTGGTACTGCAAATACGGCATCAGCTACCGGGATCTGGTAGAGATGATGCAGGAGCGCGGCGTGGAAGTAGATCCGTCCACGATCATGCGCCGGGCGCATCGGTATGCGCCGGAACTGGAGAAGCGGGTGCGCTGGTACCAGGGCTGCCGTGCGACCTCCTGGCGGGTGGACAAAACCTATGTGAAGGTGGGTGGCCGGTGAAAATACCTGTTTCGGGCCGTCGACAAGCATGGCCGTTTGATTCGACTTCATGTTGGCCGATCGCCGCAATACGCGGGCAGCCCATCGTTTCCTGGGTATAGCGTTGCATATCATGCGTCACTGGCCGCCGTCCTCGATCACCACCGATCCACTCGGTTCCTCCCCAAAAGCAATCCGCCGGCGGCAGCGCGGGGGCAAGCTGCCTGCCGATACAAAGCATAGGACCTCTAAATACCTGAACAACATCATCGAAGCCGACCCTGGCGCGCTCAAGCGAGTCATCCGCCCGACCCGAGGCTTTCAAACAATCAGGACCGCGGCCGCTACCATCAAGGGCTTCGAAGTAATGCGTATGATCGGCCGCGGGCATTGCCTGACCTGTAAGCCGTGTGTCAAAGATGAGATCCGGTTTGCAAATAAGCTGTTCGACATCTTCTCTGTCGCGGCCTGACCGCAACAAGTAGCGAGCCAAACTGCCGCCAGGCTGAGTTAATGCAACAAAGCCGTGCGCTGAGAGCCGGCCAGAGCTGGTATTTAGTCCGTTCGAGCAGTGTCTTGTAACAACCGGCGGCAGAGTGCGGGACGATGACCAGAAATCATGGTGCGCGCCCCCATGGATACGACCTTGCTTCTATGTAGAGCAGTCGAAGCATGAAGTGGCCTCTTCAACATGCAGTTAGATTACCGAAGTAACTATTTATTGAACGTCTGACGGTGACTTGTCGATGACAAGGGGGGAACTGCTTCGCTCGGCGATGGATGCGCCAGCAGCACCACTCTTGTGAAGAGGATCGCTGATGATGATCCTGTCGGTGAAAGTAACAGTGATTGAGGAAAAGCTGGCTGCCTCTCGATCCACGCGCGAAGTAGGGGGCGATGACGACACCCGTCGTGGCGTCCTTGGTGCGACCTGGATCGCCTGCGCCTCTCGAGTGCAGGGAGCCGCGCTATGACGGAGCTGGCCGGCTCCATTCTTCTTGTTGATGACGAACAGCTGAACCGAGACATGCTGTCGCGACGGCTGCTGCGGTGCGGTTTTTCTGTCGCGCTGGCCGCAAGCGGCAGCGAGGCGCTCGCAATGGCGCACGCGCAGCCATTTGACCTGGTGCTGCTTGACCAGATGATGCCGGAGATGAGCGGGGCGGAAGTTCTACGGGTTCTACGAAGAACTTTTTCGGCCGAAGCGCTGCCTATCGTGATGGTGACAGCGGTCGCCGAGAGCGAGAAGGTCGCCGAGGCGATCGAGGGCGGAGCAAACGACTACATCACTAAGCCTATCGATTTCAAGATCGCGCTCGCCCGCATACGGTCACAGCTTGCCCGCAAGCATGCAGAAGAGGCGCTGCGCCAAAGCGAGGAGCGCTATGCGCTGGCTGCGAAAGCCTCGCGTGAGGGGCTGTGGGACTGGAACCTGGTCACTGGCGAGGTCTATTACTCTCCTCGCTGGAAGCAGATGCTTGGCCTTGAGGACGAGGAGGTAACGAACAATCCCCAGTCCTGGTTTTCGCGGATTCTAGCGCCTGACCGGGAGGCGATCCTGGCCACGGTCAAGCTGCACATTAGCGGTCATAGCGACTGGCTGCAGTGTGCCTATCGCATGCTCGATGCGAAGGGTTCGGTGCGATGGATGTCCTGCCGGGGTATCGCAACGCGCGATGAACAAGGCACGCCCCTGCGCTTAGCGGGTTCGCAAAACGATGTCACCGAGGAAAAGACCCAGGATCCCCTGACCGGACTTCAGAACCGGCTTCGTTTGCTGGGCGATCTGGAGTGCATTCTCAATCGATCGTCCGATCCGGGCAAAGCACCGGCGTCACCGGCGGTGGTTTGCATCAGCCTGGACGGTTTTAAGCAGATCAACGACAGCTTGGGCCACGTGGCGGGCGACCTGCTGCTCAAAGGCACGGCCGGGATTCTCAAGAGGATCGCTGCCCAGTACGGCGACGAGCAAGAACGTACACCGGATCAGGACAACCGGGCTTCACGTGCCGTGGCTGCTCGGATTGGCAGGGGCGACTTTGCCATCCTGATCAAGGACGGGGCTACGGCTGAGTCAGTAGAAGCACTGGCCCTGCTCGTGCAGAGCTCGATGAAGCTGCCGATCGAACTCTCTAGCCACGTCGTGCACTGCGCCTTCAGCATCGGCACGGCACTGGCCTCAGCCCTGCACAGCTCACCCCTGGACCTGCTGCACGATGCGGACGTGGCCCTGTCTACTGCGAAACAGCGCGGCCGCGGCGAGATTGCCGCTTACGCGACCGAGATGCGCGACGCAGCTATCCAGCAGCTGGATCTGGCAAACGATCTGCGCGTTGCGGTTGAGCGGAATGAGCTTGAGGTCGCCTACCAGCCAAAGGTGAACCTGATCTCCGGGCTGACCTATGGTGTCGAGGCCCTGGTGCGGTGGAACCATCCCACGCGCGGGCTGCTGCAGCCAGGCTCCTTTATCTCGATTGCGGAAGAGACCGGGACGATTGTTGAGATCGGCAGCTGGATCCGGCGCACATCGATGGCCCAGGTAAGGGCCTGGCATGACATCTTCCCGATGCAGCCAGCGCTCGAGCTATCGGTGAACCTGTCGCCGCGCGAGTTCAAGCAGGAGAACCTGGTCGAAGAGATAGGCCGCACGCTGGTCGCGACGAAATTTCCTGCCTCTTGCCTGCACCTCGAGATCACCGAGGATGTGCTGCTCGACGATATGTCCGCAGCACGGTTTACGCTGCACGCATTAAAAAAGCTCGGCATCAGCCTGGACATCGATGATTTCGGCTCCGGCTACTCTTCACTCAAGTACCTGCAGGAGCTGCCTTTCGACCTGCTCAAGGTCGATCGCTACTTCACCCAGGCGCTGGACCCGGACAAGCCGTCCACAGGCGGCCTGATCCAGTCGATCGTCTCGATGGCGCGCGACCTCGGCCTGAAGGTGGTGGCAGAGGGCGTCGAAACTGGAGCTCACAGCCTTAAGTTGCAGGAGCTTGGCTGCTCGCTCGGCCAGGGCTACTACTTTTCCAAGCCCATCAGCCCGCAGGCCATGGAGGCGTTCCTCGAAGTCGATCGTCCCGCTATGGTGTCCACATACTCTAGGTCGGCAGCAGAGACAAATCGCGGAGCAACTGCTGGCCCGGGTTCTCCATGGTAGGCACGCGGCGGCGGAGGTTTGCTGCAAGCCTGCTCGGCATTATGGCCGCGTCCTCGGCTGGGATATTCGCGCAGGGCCGGGAAGACCTTTCGCTGGCAAGCCTGGAGGACCTGACGCAGATGCAGATCAGCGTCAGCTCCTTCGCTCGCAAGGATGAGGACCTCTGGAAGACCCCAGCGGCGGTCTTCGTCATCTCTAAGGAGGACATTGCGCGCTCCAGCCTGTCGAGCATTCCGGAGCTGCTGCGGATGGTGCCAGGCGTGCAGGTCGCGCAGCTCGATGCTTCGAGCTGGGCGGTAAGCGCGCGAGGGTTCAACAGCCAGTACGCGGCCAAGCTGCTGGTGCTTGTGGACGGCCGCACCGTCTACTCCGAGATTTACTCCGGAGCGCACTGGGATCAGATCGATCTGCCGCTTGAGGATATCGAGCGTATCGAGGTGATTCGCGGACCCGGCGCCGCGGTCTGGGGCACCAATGCCGTGAATGGCGTGATCAACATCATTACCAAGCGCAGCCGCAGCACCCTGGGTGCGCTGGCCTCGGGCAGCGTAAGCCGGATCGGCAGGCAGGCAAACCTGCGCTATGGCGGCACGCTGGGGGAGGGAGCGCAGTACCGCGCCTTTGCAAACTTTATTGATCGCCAGCCTTTTGAGCTCGCCTCCGGCAAGAACGCCTATGACGGCGAAGATACGGTTCGGGCCGGCGGACGCATTGACTGGCAGCGCAGCCTGTCAGACTGGATCACGACCAGCGGGGATATGTACAAGGGGCCGTTGAAGCAGCAGGCACTCGCCGAGATTGCACTCCCGATTGGGCCTGGCGGCAGGGATAGTGGCTCGATAGCCGGCGGCTATGTCCTGAGCCGCTGGGAGCACAAGTTTTTGAAGGCCGACATGGCGACCCAGGTCTACTTTGACGACCAGTCACGTCATGAGATCGGGAGCTTTGCACGCACCCGGACCATTGACGTCGACTACCAGGATCATGTGCCGGCGGGTGCGCACAACGATGTGGTCTGGGGTGGAGAGTTTCGTTATACCTTCAATGCTTTGAGTGGGTTGGTTCTTCCTGTCATCCTGCCTACGTACAGGAACTATCTGGTCGATGCGTTTGCCCAGGACGAAATATCGGTGGTGCAGCAGCGTCTTTTCTTAACCGTCGGCAGCAAGATTGAGAATGGCACGCTTGCCGGGTTCCAGGTGCAGCCAAGCGCACGTCTGCTGTGGGCTCCAGGCCGTAGACAGTCCTTTTGGGCTGCAGTCTCGCGCGCCGCCGTCGCGCCTTCGATCGAGGACAAGGATCTTGCGCTGCCGCTGCATTTGGGAGTGGAGCAGGGACTCCCGGTTACCGGCGTGTTCCAGGGCAGCCCAAACTTCAAGCCCGAGACAGTGCTCGCGTATGAACTTGGCGCTCGCAGAAGAATCACTGGCACGCTCACCCTTGATCTGGCTGGCTTCTTGAATGACACGCGCCGTTTGCAGTCTACTCTGCTAGGAGAGTCTACCTTTGTGCCGGCGCCGTCCCCGCATATCGAGACGGATATTTCGTTTACGAACGGCTATCGCGCCAGGACCAGCGGCATTGAGGGCTCGGCTACGTGGAAGCCGCGCTCTGATATCTCCATGCAGGTGAACTACACCTGGATGGAGGCTCATGAAGCGCAGACGCAGCCGGGCCTGGTCAGCTTGGCCGACTCCTTCAACAGTCCACGCAACTCGCTCGCGACCTGCGCCTCCTGGAACTTTGCCCGGCAGTGGAGTGCGAACAGCTTTGTGGCCTACGTAGGCACCCTGCCGGATACTGGAAGCGGCATTTTACCCTCCTATACCCGGCTGGACTTGCACCTCATGCGCCATCTTGGACGCTCGGTATCGCTCGACGTAGGAGGAACCAACCTGCTCACGCCGCGTCATCCCGAGTTCAACAGCACCACCGGCTTTGTCACGCCCTCAGAAGTGCCGCGCTCGCTCTTCGTGAAGGGTACGTGGACGTTCTAAATGAGAAGCTCCCGTTGGTCTTCCCTGCCATTGTCGCGCGATCCGCGATGCGTACGCAATGCTTTGCTCGCGCTTGCTCTGCTTGGCATCTGCTGGGCTCAGGGCAAGGGACAAAGCACCTCGGCGGACGAATACGAGATACGCGCGGCCATGCTGCTTAACTTGACTAAATTTATCGACTGGCCTGCCACCAAGCTCGACGCCGGGCACCCGCATTTCCTGGTCTGCATTCTGGGTCAGGACCCGATCACCCCCTTTGCCGATCGTTTCCTCCAAAACCAGGCTGTCGGTGCGAAACCCGTGCATGTAGAACACCTCAGCAGTCTTGATACGGCGGGCAGCTGTCACATGCTATACGTCGGCGCGAGTGAGAGAAGGAACCTCGGCCCGGCGTACGCGGAGTTGATGAAAAATAATGTCCTCATCCTTTCCGAACGGCCGAACACGAGCAGCCCGAACCAGGTCATTGGGCTGCCTTCGATTGACGAGCATGTCCACATT
Source organism: uncultured Acidobacteriaceae bacterium (assembly GCA_964245415.1). Classification (GTDB taxonomy): domain Bacteria; phylum Acidobacteriota; class Terriglobia; order Terriglobales; family Acidobacteriaceae; genus EB88. Next base: position 6,555 of record CAXTMM010000106.1, read on the forward strand.
GAAGTCGATCTCAGCGCGGCCCAGAGGTCGGGCATCACCTTCAGTTCGAAGCTCCTGCGTCTAGCCACGGTGACCCACTGACGATGCGAGCCCTCTCCAACAAATCGATACGAAGCAAGCTGATGGTGCTCTTCACGGCGACAGCGACGCTGACCGTGCTGATCGCCTGCACGGTTCTATGGATCTATCAGCTGGTTGATTACCGCAGCACTTTGCGGACAGAAGAGTCAGCCATGGCCCAGCTCATCGCCGAGAGCAGCGCGCCGGCCTTGCTGTTCAACGACGTCTCGGCGGCCAACGAAAACCTTGCCCTTTTGCGCGCGGACCCTCGCATTGAAGCAGCCTGCCTCTACAATAAGACCGGCGAGGTTATCGCCCAGTTCAGCTCCGGTGCTGCGTTAGGTAGCTGCCCAGCCAATGAGCGCGCACAGATGCGCTTCTCTCATCGGCACCTGCTCATCTTCCGGCCTATCGTCTCGCAGGGTGAACCTGTGGGCAGTCTCTATCTCAATGTAAGCTTGGCCGAGATGTACCGGCTCCTCTTCCGCTTTGCGGAGACGATGCTCTACCTGCTCATCCTGTCCTCTCTGTTCGCCTTTGCACTGTCGTCATTTCTGCAAGGCATTATCTCAGGGCCGATCATCGCGCTTACCCGCGTTGCTACCCAGGTGTCTGACCAGGGCAACTACCTGCTTCGTGCCCAGCGTTTCTCCGACGATGAAGCGGGCGTGCTGATCGACCAGTTCAACGCCATGATGGACCGCATCCAACAGCGCGAAGCCGACCTGCAGCAGGCGCACGCCTCGCTTGAAGATAAGGTTAAGGCGCGCACCCTCGATCTGCGCAGCGAGATTTCCGAGCGCAAGCTGATTGAGCGCGACCTGGGCAAGGCAAAGCTTGCTGCCGAAGAATCAAATCGTGCCAAAAGTGCTTTTCTCGCAACCATGAGCCATGAGCTGCGCACCCCCTTGAACGCCATCATCGGCTATAGCGAGATGCTGCACGAAGATGCGCAGGCAGCCGGCTCAGTGACCATGACGGGGGACCTAGACAAGGTGCTCTTCTCAGCCCGGCATCTGCTGGCGCTGATCTCGGACATCCTCGATCTCTCCCGAATCGAAGCCGGCGAGATGACGGTCTTTCCGGAGCTTGTCTCGGCATCAAGCCTGCTGAGCGAAGTGCTGCCCACGGCCGAGATACTGGCCAAGCGGAACGACAATATGCTCGAGATCGGCGCGGCTAGGTGGGACGGCAAGCTGTTTGTTGACCCCACCCGGTTTCGTCAGTGCCTGCTCAACCTGGTCAGCAACTCCTGCAAGTTTACCGAGCATGGCCGCATCACCATCGATGTGCGTGAGGTAGATAAGCAAGGCGAACCATGGGTGCAGTGGAGCATCTGCGATACGGGTCCCGGGATTTCGGCTGAAGGGTTGAAGCGCCTCTTCCAGACCTTCTCGCAGGTTGACTCCTCCTCGACGCGCAAACACGGCGGCAGCGGGCTGGGTCTCGCGATCAGCCAGCAGCTCTGCCACGCCATGGGCGGCCACATCAGCGTCGAAAGTGAGCCCGGGGTAGGCTCTACGTTCACCATCCATATTCCAGCCGCCAGCGGATTGCCGGACGATCCTGAGCTTGCTTTTCCGCAAAGGCGTCATCAAGAAGTTTGAGTGGACCGCCGGTAAGGAACCTGATTGTCGTGCGAGATTCGTGCCCGTCGGTCGCCCGCCCGGCCATGACCCCTGCTGTGCGCAAGAAGATCTGGATGCGCGGTTACCGACGTGTAAGCGGAGCTATCCCAAAGGCCAAGCAACCGCTGCTGTATGTCGGGCTCTGTTGCGTGAACCATGGGCGGACAAGCCGCATTGGAGGCCGAAACGGTAGGATGTGTGTGATGTTCAAGCGCCGGCGCTTCCCCGTTGAGATCATCCTGCTTTGTGTTCGCTGGTACTGCAAATACGGCATCAGCTACCGGGATCTGGTAGAGATGATGCAGGAGCGCGGCGTGGAAGTAGATCCGTCCACGATCATGCGCCGGGCGCATCGGTATGCGCCGGAACTGGAGAAGCGGGTGCGCTGGTACCAGGGCTGCCGTGCGACCTCCTGGCGGGTGGACAAAACCTATGTGAAGGTGGGTGGCCGGTGAAAATACCTGTTTCGGGCCGTCGACAAGCATGGCCGTTTGATTCGACTTCATGTTGGCCGATCGCCGCAATACGCGGGCAGCCCATCGTTTCCTGGGTATAGCGTTGCATATCATGCGTCACTGGCCGCCGTCCTCGATCACCACCGATCCACTCGGTTCCTCCCCAAAAGCAATCCGCCGGCGGCAGCGCGGGGGCAAGCTGCCTGCCGATACAAAGCATAGGACCTCTAAATACCTGAACAACATCATCGAAGCCGACCCTGGCGCGCTCAAGCGAGTCATCCGCCCGACCCGAGGCTTTCAAACAATCAGGACCGCGGCCGCTACCATCAAGGGCTTCGAAGTAATGCGTATGATCGGCCGCGGGCATTGCCTGACCTGTAAGCCGTGTGTCAAAGATGAGATCCGGTTTGCAAATAAGCTGTTCGACATCTTCTCTGTCGCGGCCTGACCGCAACAAGTAGCGAGCCAAACTGCCGCCAGGCTGAGTTAATGCAACAAAGCCAAAGTTTCGGGCGCTGGTGAAGGAGCTTGCACTCCGTGATTGTGCAATCGTCATGCTGGCGGGTTCAAACGCAATGCGCCGGTCAGAGATGTTCGCAACTCAGGTGGAGTGACATCAACTTCGTGTCGATGGAGGTGTCCATCACCCGGTCCTGCGTCCGCAACCGATTCGGCAACGGAAGACGGAGGCAAGCCGCAAACCGGTCTCGCTTCACCAGGTGGTCTGTCATTTGTTAGTAAATTGGCGGGCTGAATCTATGTACCGGGAGGCTGGAGACTTTCTCTTCCCCTCAATACGCAAGAACGGAGTTCAGCCCCTCACGCCTGACATGGTGCTCAGGAAGTAATATTCGTCCGGCGCTTACGCGAGCGGGTACCACGGATAAGGGAATGGGCTTAATTCGTCCGTCATTCAATGACCACAAACCTTCGCAGCATGGGGGAGGATGTCAAGACGACAACTCAGGAATTGCTGCGGCACGCCAACCAGCGCACCACATCAGACCTATATACGCATGTGATTTCTGATCAGAAGCGCCTGCGAGTGATAGGCACTTCGCGTTCTTGCTCGGATCGAAAACGGCGTCCGAAAATCTCCGTACCGTTGCGTACCGTAGAGGAGGTAATTGCCACTTGAGGTAAGCCGCTAAACCGCTGATCCTGTTTGGTGAAGTGGCGGGGACGACGGGGCTCGAACCCGCGACCTCTGCCGTGACAG
>CAXTMM010000107.1:0-9683 GCA_964245415.1 uncultured Acidobacteriaceae bacterium
GCTACGCATCAAACCGCTTCGGCATTGTCTTTGCCGGCGCGCCCTACATTCCGCGTTTCATCGAGCATGATAAGAAGGACTATCTCTTCTTTACGCTCTCCGGCCAGCGTTCCTCGAACCCCTTCGACCAGTACGGCACCGTGCCCACTGCCGCTGAGCGGAGAGGCGATTTCAGCGGGTTGACCACGCAGGCCGGACAGCAGATCGTGATCTACGATCCCACCACTGGCCAGCCGTTCGCCCAAAACATGATCGCGGCTGATCGAATCTCACCCCAGGCGCAGGCGCTGCTCAACTACGTGCCGCTCCCTAACTTGACGGGAAGCACAGAGAATTACCAGCGCTTGAGCACAGCCGAGACGAACTTGACCACCGCAGGTTTGCGCGTGATCCACAGCTTCGGCTCCACCGGTGGCTCGCCGCTCGCCGGACTCGTGCGCCAGTACATGGGCATGAGCACGGGCGTACAGCAGAACGTGCATGCCAACTACAATTACAGCCACACAGCGACCGACCTGCTCGACATCCTCCCCAGTCTCGGTGGTAAGCAGCAGACTCACCAGTACTCGCTCGAGCTGGGCTATACACTCAGCCGCGGCCACTTATCCAATAACCTTATAGCGAGCTGGAACCGCACCGATGCCGATACGGTAAACTACTTCACGAACGCGACCGACATCGCGAGCCAGATCGGCTTGAACATCTTCAACGGTCAGCTCACTACCCCGCTTAACGATGGCCTGCCGAATATCACCCTTAACCAGTTCACCGGGCTTAGTGAGCAGCAGCCAACGCTGCAGACAAACCAAACTATCTCGCTCTCTGAATCCGGTTCGTGGACGCATGGCAAGCACAACGTGCGCTGGGGCGGCGATGTGCACCGCGTCCATCTCGACCTGATCGGCGAGGCCAATTCGACCGGCACTTACTACTTCACGGGCTTGGCTACCGAGCAGCCCGGCTCAAGCGGCCTGAACGGCGTAGGCGGCGCCACGCAAAGCGGCTTGCCGCAGTCAGGCTCCTCGCTTGCCGACCTGCTGCTAGGTCTGCCCCAGGAGACTGCGATCCAGGCCCCGTACCAGAAAGCCTACCTGCGCCAGAATACGTATGACGCTTACCTGCAGGATGATTGGCGCGCCCTGCCCTCTCTTACTCTGCTGATCGGCCTGCGCTACGAGTACTTCTCACCTTACTCTGACAAGAACGATCGCCTCGCAACGCTTGATCCAGGACACGACTTTGCCTCTATTGCAACAGTAGTTGCAAGCGGAACGGCTCCCTTCACCGGTAGATATCCACGTACCCTCGTCTACCCTGAAAAAGATCACTTCTCTCCACGACTCGGCTTCGCCTGGCGCGCCTTCAGGAACACGGTTGTCCGCGGCGGCTACGGCATTAACTATGCTAATGGGCAATACACCAAATTTGTGCAGCAGTTTGCCTTTCAGCCTCCATTTGCCGACGTACAAACCAATGAGGCCACAACCGGCGCAGCCATTACCTTAGTGAACGGCTTCCCCGCCCCGCAACCCACCGGCAACTACTCGGTCAACAAGAACTACCGGCTCCCCTACGTGCAGGCCTGGAACCTTGACATTCAGCGCACACTGCCGATGAACATCGTGCTCAACGTGGGCTACAACGGCACCAAGGGTACTAGGCTTGACATCGTCGATGCGCCTGGCCGCAGTGCCACAGCCTCGCTCAGCGGCGTCATCTACGACTATGAAGACTCCACCGCCTTCTCAAACTTCAACGCCCTCGCTGTACGCCTGCGCAAGCGCATGCAGCGCGGCATCTCGGTTGGCGCAACTTATACCTACTCCCACTCGATCGATGACGCGACCTCGGTCGGCAGCGTAGGCAGCGCCGTCGCGCAGAACTGGCAGAACCTGCTCGCGGAAGAGTCAAATTCGAGCTTTGATATTCGCCACCAGCTCAAGGGTGACTTTGTCTACCAACTCCCCATGGGCCCGGACAAAACCCTTTTTACCGTGGGCCGTCCGGCTCGCCTGCTCGAAGGCCTTTCCCTCTCGGGCAGCTACGTCTTCGCGACCGGCGAGCCGCTTACTCCACACTACGAGGCCTCAGTAACAGATGTAGCCCGCGGCAGCGCAGGCTCACTGCGCCCAGACCGGGTCGCGAACAGTTCTCTTTCAACCGGCGCAGGTACACTCGGCAATTGGTTTAACAAGGCCGCGTTCGCTGCACCAGCCGACGTGTATGGCACCGCCAGCCGGAACTCGATCCCTGGCCCGGGCACTGTCTCTTTCAACGCGTCCGCATCGAAAACTATCTCGTTTACCGAGACGCGCTCACTTGAGATGCGAGCCACCGCGAATAACGTTTTTAACACCGTGCAGTACTCCGGCATCGATTCAACCCTCGGCTCCGGAACCTACGGCGAAGTAACTTCGGCCGCAGCCATGCGTCAGCTTACCTTCCTGGCAAGGTTTCGGTACTGACCATGAAACTAGGCTTGATCAGATTCGTTGACACGCGTCTATTCACAACCGCGCTCGCACTTGTCACCGCGCTCGCCCTGCAAGCGCAGCAAGCGCCCACTGCTTCGACCGAGGGTCAAGGCACCACAACTCTGCGCATCGCAAGCGACTTGGTACTTACCAACGTCGTTGTACGCGATCGCAAAACCGGCCAGCCCGTGCGTGGACTTACGCGCGACGACTTTACCGTGCTCGAAGATGGCAGGCCGCAGCAGATAGGTAGCTTTGACTACGAAGATGTAAACGAGGCCTCAGCGCTGCGGCCACCCGCGGTTACTCAAGGCGCGGCCGGCTCTGTCGGGCGCGCAGTAATCGGCGCCAGCCTTTCCTCCGGCGTGCACGCTCTTACCCCTGAGGAACTAAGTGGCCATCGCTTGATTGTGCTGTTCGTTGATACCACTTCCCTGCAGCCGGATGATCTCGAACGCGTGCAGCAGGCCGCGCGCGACTATGTGCAGAAACGCATGCAGCCGGCTGACGTCGTCGCAGTCGTCTCGCTTGGCAATACTCTCTCCGTCGATCAGGACTTTACTCAGGATAAGTCGCTGCTACTCCATGCGATCGCAAGTTACTCTCCCGGCGGCGAGCAGGGCTTCACGCCTGGAGGCACCGCAACAACCAACCAGGTCGAAGACACGACCTCCTTCACCGCGGATGAAAGCGACTATAACGACCTCAACACAGACCGCGAACTCTTTGCCATTGCCACCATTGCCCGCTCGCTTGCCCCTATCCGCGAAAAGAAGTCGCTGCTTTACTTTTCGGGAGGCATATCGCGCGACGGCATCGAGAACCAGGCTTCATTGCGCGCCGCCATTAGTGCATCCATTCGCGCTAACCTCGCCATCTACAGCGTTGATGCTCGGGGGCTCCAGGCTGTAACCCCGTTAGGCGACGCAACAACCGGAAGCCTGCGCGGAACCTCGGGCTACAACGGCGCCGCCCTCCAAAACAATCTTGACGCCAACTTTGACTCGCAGGAAGTGATGGCTACGCTCTCCTCCGACACGGGAGGCAAATCGTTCTTTGACAATAACGACTTTTCGCCAGCTTTCGAGCGCGTGCAGCAGGACACAGCCAGTTACTATGTGATCGGGTTCCGCTCCACAAACCTGCTGCGCGATGGCCGCTTTCGCAAGCTGCAGATACGCGTGCGGCGCGACGACGTGAAGCTCGAGTACCGGCCTGGCTACTACGCTCCGGCTGACTTTCAGCACAGCAACCGGCAAGACCGCGAGCGCGACCTGGAGGCGCAACTTACAAGCGACTTACCCGCCACCGATGTTTCTCTCTACCTGCAGCCTTTCTTCTTTCGCGCAGACACAGCCAATCACTACACCGTTCCTGTATCGCTGCTGGTGCCGGGCTCGCAGGTTCCATTTACCCGCGGCGGCAATCGCGATAAAGCAACGCTCGACATTATCGGCACAGTGAAAGATGCAAAAGGGCAAACGCTCGGTGAAACACGCGACACGGTCAAACTCGCGCTCGATGCGCAGCAGCAGGTAAGCCGTAAGAACATTGAATACACCACCAGCTTTACACTACCGTCCGGCAGCTTTCACCTCAAGTTTGTCGTTCGCGAAAACGAGACCGGTAAGATGGGTTCATTCGAGACCGGCATCACTGTTCCTGATCTTGGCAAAAGCGCTGCAGCACACGGTGCGATCAAGCTAAGCTCTGTTGTATTGGCGAGTCAGCAGTCTTCATCGTCAGGAAAAAAGAGTGACAATCCGCTTGTCTTTACAGGCAGCACTGGCAGCGAGCAGTTAGTTCCGAATCTGCCGCACGTCTTTCATCCTGACCAGCCGCTTTACTTCCTCTATGAAGTCTATGATCCGGCAACTGCATCCAGCCCAAAACTGCCCTTGAGCGTCCACCTGCTTACCAGCATTGAGCTGCTTCAAGGAACCACCAAAGTATTTGAAACGCCCCTGGTCGAGGCTCATACACTTAACATACCAAGTCGCGGCGCGGTGGCGTTCCAGTTCACCGTGCCACTTAACTCACTTAAGGACGGGCTTTATACCTGCCAGATCAACGTGATAGACGATACCGGTGGCACATTCAGCTTCCCTCGCACCGCGCTGCTGGTGCGCAGCACGGCAGCCGGCCCTCCATAATCGTAACGCCGGATACACTTACGCATGCTCTATTAAAACGCCATCCTCGTAAGGACAGTGTCTGCATTTAGAGCCGCAGCAGTAGCCGCGCTTCCGGTGGTAAGTAGCCGTAAATACAAAGTATGGACCGTCCATGTAGTAGTCTTCGCCTTCCACAAGTTCGTCGCCTGATGCTTCTTCCAGAGGCTGGCTCATGTCGTGAGCTCCTGGGCCTGGTCGCGAACAACAGCGAAGATTGCTGTCTGCACAGCGTGCTTACTTAGCCTGGGCTCACTTGCAATGGCGAGAGATGCCCGATTAAAAACAACACATTTACCCGGCACCGCGGCTACTCGCTCGCCCGGGATTACGATGCCGACAAGATTGAGCGGGTCCGCCGCTGCAACCTCGACCGACACAATGAGTGGCGGCAGCGCTCGCCGTGCCTCGCGCAGCGATGCGAGCGCCTCAGGCAGTGCGAACTGCTCACCGCCAAATCCGGCTATAAAGCGGCCGCCGCGCACTTCGCCGCGTGCTTCCATGCGCCGCAGCATAGGCAGAAGCTCGCGCCATTTCGCAACAGTCGATTCCCGTTCCAGTACATCGCGAAAAACGACGCCGTAACGGCGCAGCAGCATTAGACATGCCGAGGCAAGTTCCGCTTCGCGGCGCTCGGCAGCGCGACCCACACTCTCGGGACGGGTGCTTTCGGACGTATACGTGTTGGCTGCGCAAAGCAGACTCCAGCGGCCTGTCGCGTTACGAGGACTATTCACGCGACGCGCATTGGCCAATCCAACGGCGGACTGCTTGCGCCGAGGATCGATCAGCATGCGTAGACTGTCAAATCCGTCGGCCGTGACCAGACCAGCAGCCACCAACTCCCACAGTGCGTGGCTTACCTCTGCGGCAGGCGCGCCGCAGATGCGTGTGAAGTCTGCCGCGAAGATCGCGCCGTGCTGCTCGAGACAAGCGCGCAGCCTCAGCGCGAGACCACTGAGGCAGCTGGCAAGACTTGCTTCGGTAATATGCCTCTGTGACAGGCACATATCCATCCACAGCGCTTCCTCACGTAGAAAAAACGTGATCGGCGCCACGCTGGTTGGAATAACGCGGCGCGGTCCTCCACTCTCTGCAGCCTGATAGGCCGAGTGCTGCGACACGCGTCCCCAGCCCACAACGCCGGCTGAACACAGCCAGTCGAGCCAGCGAGGATCGTAGCCGGCAACGCGCGCCGGCAACAGCGTACGCTCCCACTCGAGCGCCGGCGCCTCAAAGCCCTCCAACCCTCGCAGTGCTTCAAGCAGCCCCTGCTCGCCAGTAAGCTGAGTTTGCGGCGCCACGTGCTGCCATCCCAGCAGCCATTGCATATATACGGCAGGCGTGACCGGTTCAACCTGTTCGCGCAGAGCGCTTAGCGTCCGCTTGTGAATACGCTGCAGCAGACGGCGCTCGCACCACTCAACATCATGGTCTTCGCTTACTGGTTCGCGGCTTTCAAAAACCCCGCGCATCAAGGTGCCAGCAACTTCAAGCTGAAGCAACTGCTTCCAAACCTCGCTGGGTGCAAGACCGAGCCGCTCACCAAGCGTTTGCGCAGACCCGGGCCCCAGCAGCATCATCCATCCTTGCACGGCGCGGCGCGTAATCTCCTCCGCCGCCAGAGTCTCCATGCGAATGCCCGGCAGCGCGTCTGCAAGCGTAAGCTCAGGCCATAGCGTTTGCAGCCAACTTACCCGCTCAGCTGCGACCCAGTAAGTCCTCAGACTGGAAGCAGTGCTCACCGTGCCCAGGCTGGCGCGGCCGCTGGCTATGAGCCGCTCAAAGAACAGTGGCCAGTTCTGTGTGCCCTTCTGTTCTGTCACAGTCACCGGTACAATCGTGAGTGTTGTGAGCAGATCATGCAGCTCATGCTCATCGCGCAGATCGGGCCATTGCGCCTCGCGCACCTCCGCGATAGCGTGCGGTGACAAGCGTCCGGCCTCACCCAGCACGTGATCGGGCACCGTGCCGCGCATGGCAACCGCGCGAGCACGTCGCTCTTCCTGCGGAGCATCGTCCAGAAACGCGTAAGGATTCGCGTTCAGCAGCTCGTGCGAAAACTGTGAAGGAGCCGTCGTATCGACCGCCAGACAACGTATTTGGCCACTGTGCATTGCTCCGAGAATCCGCGTGAGTCCATCCAGATCCATTGCCTCCTGCAGCACGTCCTTCATCACTTCGCGAATTAAAGGATGGTCGGGGATCTTGATATCACCTTCGATATTTTCTTGGCAGGCGGCGACTTGCGGAAAAACGTTTGCCAACAAGTCATCACCGCGTGTACGCATGATCTGCGGCGGCACCTTCTTGCCCTTCTGAAATCGTAGCAGCTGTAAGCTTCGACAAGCATCCCAGCGCCAACGCGCCTTGAAAATCGGAGAAGTAAGTGATGCCTGCTGCAGCAACTCCTGCACCGTCTGCTCGGTCAGAAACTGGAAGACATCGCTCAGAGGAAACGAGTGCTGCTCGGCAAGCGATATGTTCAGTCCGTTGTCTGTCGCTGCTGCCTGTAACTCAAAGTTAAAGCCGCGGCAGAAACGTTTGCGTAGTGCGAGTCCCCACGCCTTGTTTACGCGTCCGCCAAATGGCGCGTGCAGAATCAGCTGCATACCGCCGCCCTCATCAAAGAAACGTTCGGCGATGATCGTCGTGAGTGTTGGCACAGCGCCCAGCACCGCGCGCCCTGCGACTATATAAGCAATCATCTGCTCGGCCGCAGCATCCGGAACGCAGCATTGCTCGCGCAGCCAGGCAACTGTGTCGGCTACCTGGCGATGCTCCTGCGAAATATAACCAGGTATGACATCCGGAGTACGTGCACTTATCTCCGCACGGAGTGCAGATACAAAGCTTGATAACTCCAAAGTCCGCTGCGGCGCTTCCCCTGTCCAGAAAGGAACACTGGGCGGCTGCCCATGCGCATCTTCCACCAGCACCTGTCCCGCACTCTCGACTTTCTGAATGCGCCAACTCGTATTGCCAAGCAAGATTACATCGCCTGGTGAAGAGTCGACAGCGAAGTGCTCATCGAGCGTCGCTATCTGCACGCCTTCCGGCTGCGCGATGACCTGAAAGATTGCAGTGTCAGGAATGGTGCCGCCGTTTGATACAGCGGCGATCCGTGCTCCACGTCGGGCCTGCAGATGGCCGTGCACACGATCGCGCAAGATGTACGCGCCATAGCGCCCACGGCTGGACACGATGCCCTCGGAGAGCAGCGTAAGGACTTCTTCAAAGACAGTACGCGTAAGATGTCGATAAGGAAAAGCTCGGCGCACCATTGCGTAAAGTGCTTGCTCCTCCCAAGGCTCGGCCGCGCAGCAGGCGACAATCTGCTGCATAAGCACATCGAGCGGCTCGGCAGGAATCTCCAACTTATCGAGCGCTCCTGCACGCATAGCTTGGATCAATGCGGCATTTTCAACAAGATCATCGCGTGTCGTTACAAAGAACCGTCCTCTGGGAGTTGCGCCGCGCCAGTGCCCGGCGCGGCCTACACGCTGCATTGCGGCCGCAATCGCCCGCGGTGAGTTAATCTGACAAACCAGATCAATACTGCCGATATCTATGCCGAGTTCCAGCGAAGCAGTGGCAAAAAGGATCCGAATCTCACCCTCTTTTAGTTTTCGCTCCGCCTCCAGGCGCAACTTGCGTGAAAGACTGCCGTGGTGCGCCGCGACATTTTCTTGCCCGATGCGCTCGCCAAGCTGAAACGCCATCCGCTCCACCATCGCCCGTGTATTCACAAACACAAGTGTGGATCGATGTTCGAGCGCGAGAACCGCGAGCCGCGCATAGATACTCTCCCAAATAGCGTGGGTTGCAATCGAGCCCAATTCCTGATCTGGTATCTCGATCGCCAGATCAAGCGCCCGCCGCTGTCCGAGCTGGACGATCGCGCACGTGTCCGCGCTCCCACCAGTTAGAAATTTACCTACCTGCTCGACCGGATTTTGAGTTGCAGACAAACCAATCCGCTGCGGCGCGACGGAGGCGCCGACTAGCATTGCGCCAGCGGACAAACGATTCTCGCCGCGCACCAGCGCGTCTAGCCGTTCGAGCGTGAGCGTAAGATGTGCGCCGCGCTTGTCGTCCGCAATCGCGTGTATCTCATCGACAATGATCGTTCGAACATAGCGCAGATGATTGCGGCTCTTTTCTGCCGTCAGCAGAATGTATAGCGATTCCGGCGTGGTGACCAAAATATGCGGCGGCCGCTTGAGCATCGCCTGCCGCTCCTTGGGCAGCGTATCTCCCGTACGCACTGCCGTGCGTATCTCAGGGCAAAAATATCCGCGCTGGAGTGCGAGCGTCTGAATTTCGCCAAGTGGCCCCATAAGATTCTTCTGCACGTCATTGGAAAGCGCCTTGAGCGGCGAGACATAGACCACCTCTGTCACCGCCTGCAGTCGGCCTTCAATTGCTTTACGGACCAGCTGATCAATGCAGATCAAGAAGGCAGCAAGCGTCTTGCCTGACCCGGTCGGCGCAGAAATTAGCACGGGCCGCCCACAGAGAATAAGCGGCCAGCCTTCCATCTGCGGTTCGGTCGGCGTGCCAAACTTGTTTGAGAACCATTCCTGCACAACCGGGTGGGCCCAGTGCAATGCCGCAGCAGCCGAAGTCTCGTATCTGCCCTGTGTCCTGAAGAGCGATGGCATGGCTATATTTTAGCGCCTGCTTTCTCTTCTTCTTCGCCTTCCTTTGCCCAAATGTACAGCCACCTCGCAAAAGACCTTCTCGGGACTATGCGCCCGAGCCGTTCATTTGACGAATTAGTGCAGCTCGCAGAGAATAGGGTGAGTCCACCCAAAGTGGGCCTGTGGCGCAGCTGGGAGCGCGCTTCCATGGCATGGAAGAGGTCATCGGTTCGATCCCGATCAGGTCCACCAAACAACCCCCTACAAATCAGATAGCTCTAGGAAACAGGTAACTACGTGCAAGCGTAAGTGTTCATTCTGAACAACTTGATCATTCAAAGCGATAGCGTTTCACCGTAGCGGAAAACGGAAAACTCGGAAATCAGTTCGCGGCG
>CAXTMM010000108.1:0-9426 GCA_964245415.1 uncultured Acidobacteriaceae bacterium
GCAGTCGCTTGACCTCGCCGGAAAGCGAACCGGTCAGCAGAACGATGCGATAGCGCCTCCCTGTCTCGCGATCGAGCAGCCTGCGCGCGGACAGATAATGCTGCGTCGCGAGAATCTCGGTCGGCGCCATCAGCGCGGTCTGGTAGCCGTTCTCGATCGCGACCAGCATCGCCTGAATCGCGACAATCGTCTTGCCCGAGCCGACATCACCCTGCAGCAGCCGACGCATCGGCCCAGTCTTGCGCATGTCGGCCACGATCTCGCCCAGCGCCCGCTTCTGCGCGGCTGTTGGATGGAAGGGCAGCACGTCCCGGACAGCCTTGCGCACGTTCTCGCCCGTCGCGAAGGGGATGCCGGTCTGCTCGCGTGCCTTACGGCGTTTGAGCTCCAATCCCAGCTCCAGGTAAAACAGCTCTTCAAAGATGAGCCGCTGCTGCGCTGGTGTCGCAGCCGACTGCAGCTGGGTAAGCGGGGTGCCTACTGGAGGAAAGTGCACTCCGCGCAAAGCATCCTCGCGGCTGGGCAGCCCGAGCCGGGCACACAATGCCGATGGGAGTGTTTCCGGAATCCGGCTTTCAAGCTCCACGAGCAGGTTCCAAATCACCCGGCGCAGCCAGCGGGTATTGAGCTTCGCTCCGCCTAGCGACTCGTAAACCGGAACAATGCGTCCCATCTCGATCGATCCTGCCTGCCCCGCTTCATCGGCTTCCGGTCCGCTGAGAACTTCAACCTGCGGGTTGATCATCTTGAAGCCGGACGTGGACCGCGAGCGCTCCGCCTTCCCGTAGACGGCGATCATCTGCCCGGCGTGGTACTTGTCCTTGAGGTACGCGCCATGGAACCACATGCACTTGAGCGTCTGCAGATTCTGCCCGACAGTCATCTCGAAAATAGGCATGCGCGTGGTCTTGAGCAGCACGCTGCTCCGCACCTCCCCTATCACACTCGCCATCTGCCCCGCCACGAGCGAGGAGAGCGGGATAGGATTGGCGCGGTCTTCATAGCGAAAGGGCAGGCGGTGCAGCAGGTCGTCGACGGAGAGGATGCCCTTGCCCTTAAGCGTCTCGGCAATGCGGGGGCCAACGCCTTTGACAAACTGTAGTTGCGAGTCAAGGTGAACAGCCACAGCTTGATGCTACCGCAGGTGCTGCTGCTTCCATTTCCTATCCTTGCTTCTGCATCCAGGCATTTGTTCACGCACAATGCTTATTGTGCAAACCCGGTAACGCTGGTCTTCGTTCTTTGCTATGCAGGGTTCTCGAGCTATCGCGTTGTTGATCCCTCTTGCTGCTCCCCGCACCACACATCGATGCGCATAATGCCGCCAGCACAGTCGGCATCGCCCTATCCTCATCAAGCAGCGATACTGCCATCGCGATCAACGGCCAGTGGAAGTCCCACACCGGTGATACTCCGCAATGGTCTGCCTCCGATTTCGATGACCCCGCTTGGCAGGACTACACCATCGACCTTCAGCATCCTGCAATCGCGGCCGCTCAGTCCATTGACACGCGCACGCTCCCAGGTTGGCAATCGTACGGTCATCCTCTCTATACCGGATTCGGCTGGTACCGCATACGCCTCGGCGAACTGTCCAGCGCATCCACGCTCTCTCTCGCCATGCCGAAGTATGTCGACGACATGTACAAGGTCTACCTGAACGTACAGAAGATCGGCAGCTTTCGTAGATTCGGCTACCACCCTGTTCTTTACTTTGCGCGCTCGCAAGTCTCCCGCGTTCCGTCCGAAGTTCTGAACGGAAGCCAACCGGCTAGCATTGCAATCCGCTTCTGGAGTACTTGGTACGAAGGGTCTCCCGACAAGCAAACTCTCAGAGGCGGTTTGCGCGCCCCGTCGTGATCGGTCCTAACCAACTGTCGGCATCTTTCAGCAAAGCCTGGAGCACCAAGCATGGAAGATTGCGCGGCCCAATGGGTCGACAGTGTTTTCTTCAGTACGGTTGGTATTCTCACTTTTCTTTTCCTTTCCAGCTCCACCGAACTCGAGCATTCATAGGCCGGCGCTAGCTAAGAAGCTTGGCTCGGGATGGCGTCGAGTTCGATTGCGAACCAAAGTGACGTAACGATCAATTTATTTCGTCCGGTGTATGCGGTTTCAGTGTTGCTCGGCCTATACGCGTTGCCGTTGGTGATCATGTACATGTTGGATGTACCCCTACGGATCTGGCGTCGGGCCAACTACGGGATTGCAGAAGCTCAGGACAGGGCCGGCACTCTCTTTGGTCTTCGAGCGCACCGCCGCAGGGCTCAAGTCTACAGCCAGCGGCCGACCTGGCGGCAGCAGCGCAAAAACACGGGCAGGAAGACGACATCCTCGTACTGCAGATCAATGGCTTACTCATACGCGAAGATCTGCCCCCATGTATCTTTCCGTGAAGCCGCTTTACCCTGATACTCTGCTAAGCAGCTTGCCCGTCTTCTGAGGTCAGACCGGATCATTTTCCCAGCACGTAGCCGGCGTTATACCGCTCAGCTCCCACGTCCTCGCACGATGAAGGACTTGGCGCGGCACAAGCACCATTGACACTCGCTAAAATAGCAAGCAGTGCCTCAACCAAGCTCTCCCCGCCGCTACAGCCTTTCGCAGCACGCAGCCTTATGGCTGGTGCCCAGGCTTGCCACGCTCGCTGTCGCGGCCATCGGCAAGACGCTCCGCTTCGAGAACGTGGTCGAAGAAGGCGCAGCCGTGCAGACTCCGCCCATCACGGGCATCTGGTGCTTCTGGCACCAGTGCACCTTCGCTGCCGGCTGGCATTTTCGGGCCTTCCACCCGCACGTGCTCATCAGCCGCAGCTTTGACGGCGAGCTGGTCGCACGCACGCTTGCCCGGCTCGGCTACCACACAGTCCGCGGCTCAAGCTCGCGCGGCGCCGTCGCCGGGCTGCTGGGCCTGCGAGCGGTCGTCGAGCGCGGCACGGCTGTCGTGTTTACCGCGGACGGCCCGCGCGGGCCGATCTACGTGACCAAGTCCGGACCGGTCAAGCTGGCGCAGATGACCGGCTACCCCATTGGCAGCTTTCACCTGCAGCCGGAGCGGGCGTGGGCACTTGGCTCCTGGGACCGGTTCATGATCCCGAAGCCCTTCTCGCGCGTGGTGGTTGCGTGGTCGCGGCCCGTGCCTGCACCGGGCCGGGAAGCGACAGACGAAGAGATGGAAGCCGCTCGCCAGGCGCTGAACGCAGCACTCGAACGCGCGCGGCATAACGCAACCGACCACGCAGCGAGGCACCATGCCTAGCAGCCACATTGCCGATTGTTCTCCATGGAAAGACATGCATGCTGGTTTCTGATTTCGACTTCCACCTGCCCGAAGCATTGATCGCGCAAGAGCCGCCGGCTGACCGTTCCGGCGCCCGCATGCTCACGCTTGATCGCGCCACAGGTGCGCTGGCGGACAGGCACTTTGTCGACCTGCCATCGCTGCTGCGTGCGGGTGATGTGCTGGTGGTCAATGACAGCCGCGTGCTGCCCGCGCGGCTCTACGCCGAGCGTGCAGGCACGCGCTCGCAGCCGGGCCAGCAGCCCGCGCGCATTGAGGTGCTGCTGACCGAGCAACTCGACGCGTGGGAGTGGAAGGCGCTGGTGCGGCCGGGCCGAAAAGTGTTGCTCGGCGAGCGGCTGCACTTTCTTGGGCCGGGCTCGGCCGCGCCGTTGCTGGCAGCGGAGATCGTCGCGCACGGTGAGTTCGGCGAGCGCACGCTAAGGTTTGAGCCCATTGCCGATTTCTATAAAACGCTCGACGAGTTAGGCCATATGCCGCTGCCGCCTTACATCCGCCGCAGCGACGAGCGGGCCGACCGTGAGCGTTACCAGACCGTGTACGCGCGCGAGCGCGGCTCGGTGGCCGCGCCTACGGCGGGGCTGCACTTTACGGAGCGTGTGCTGGCGGCAATCCGCGCTCGCGGCGTGATGATCGCTTCGGTCACCTTGCACGTAAGTCTTGGAACCTTCCAGCCCGTGCGGGTCGAGCGGCTTGACGAGATCGTGCTGCACACGGAGCGCTACACGCTGCCCGCAGCCACTGCAAAGGCCGTGAATGCCGCGCTGCGTGAGGGCCGCCGCGTCATTGCCGCCGGCACCACGACCGTGCGCACGCTCGAGCACTGCGCCCGTGCAGCGGCTGATGGGCCGCTGACCCCGCACTCCGGCGAGACCAATATCTTTCTCTCACCGGGGAGCGAGTTTCGCGTGATCAGCGGACTGCTGACCAACTTTCACCTGCCGCAGTCCACACTCCTGATGCTGGTAAGCGCCTTTGCCGGCCACGATCGCACGATGGTGGCATACCGCCACGCGGTCGAGCAACGCTATCGCTTTTTCTCCTACGGCGACTGCATGTTTATCAGCTAACTGCGACGCTCGCGAGGGGTCGCAGCAAAGCGGTAAACTTAGAGACGATGCCTACGCCCGCCAAGCCGCCTGTCTTTCTACTCGACACCATGTCCTTCATCTTTCGCGCGTATCACGCGATGCAGCGACAGCGGCCCATGTCTACGCGCGGCGGTACCCCGACTGCGGCTACCTTCGTCTTTGTCAACATGATCAACAAGCTGCGCCGGGACTTCTCGCCGCAGTACTTTGCCGCTATCTTCGATGTAAGTTCGCCGGTCTTTCGGGACGAGCGTGCAAGCACCATGAAGACTGTGAATAAGTGGAATATCAAGACGCAAACCTTTGACGTGATCGACTACGGCGGTTACAAGGCCAACCGCGTGGCCATGCCGCCTGACCTGGCGCAGCAGCTGCCTTACATTCGCCGCGCGCTGGAAGCTTTTCATATTCCCATCCTGCAGCATGAAGGCTTTGAGGCCGATGATGTGATCGGCACCCTCTCCGCAGAGGCTGCGCGGCAAGGCTCGCCGGTCTACATCGTGTCGAGCGACAAGGACATGCTGCAGTTAGTCAACGATCATGTCAAAGTGCTCAACCCGATGAAAGACAACTTGATTCTTGACCGTGAAAAAGTGGTGGAGACGCTTGGTGTCGGTCCGGAGCAGGTTGTCGATGTGATGGCACTGCGCGGAGACTCGATTGATAACATCCCCGGCGCGCCGGGCATCGGTGACAAAGGTTCGATTGAGTTGATCCAGCAGTTCGGCAGCGTTGAAGCGACGCTCGATCACGCGTCAGAGGTGAAGCGAAAGAGTTATCGCGAGTCGCTTGAAAACAATCGCGATGCGATCCTTCTAAGTAAAGAGTTAGTCACCATTCACTGCTCTGTTCCTGTCGCGCTCGACTTTGCTGCGATGCAAACCACAGAGCCGAACCTGGCCGCTGTGCGTGCGCTCTTTACCGAGCTTGAGTTTACTTCGCTCTTGAAGGAGCTTGCTCCTGAAGCTCCTGCGAAACCGATCGAGTATGTTGCGGCGCCAACGGCTGAGCAGCTTGCCGCATTCATCAAGCAGGCGCGCGCGAGCGGATTTGCGCTGGCGGTCGAAGCAAGCCCACTGGAGCTTGCCGCCGAGCAGGTAGACGAGAAAGAAACAGAGGCGATTGAAGAGCGCGAGCCGGAGATGCGTAGCATGATGCTCGACTTTGCTGCGCCCGCGATTGAGGCGGCTGCTGATGTTCATGCTGTCGCTTCGTCGCCGCGCGGTTTGCGCCTCGGCGTGGCTGCCGGCGACTCGCTTGCACTTCTGGTCTGCGCCGAGGAGGTGCGTGCCCTGCTTGAAGATGCCGCGGTGCCGAAGCAGGTGCACGATCTTAAGAGCGCGCTGCGACATCTTGCCGGCGAAGGCATTACGCTGCGCGGTGTGCACGATGACCTGATGCTTTACTCCTACCTGGTTAACCCCACACACAGCGCGCACCGCCTCTCCGATGTGGCAGCGCGCTTTAGCAATCGACCTCTGCAATTAGAAGGCGAGGGCGCGCTTGCTGAGGCAGCGCATGCCACTTACACGCTCACAGGCGGTCTGCGCGACGATGTTACCAAGTGCGAGTTGCGCCCAGTTTACGAGACGATCGATCTGCCGCTTGTGCCCGTGCTGTTGCGCATGGAGCACGCGGGTGTACGCATTGACTTGCGCGTGCTGGGCGAGATGCAGACGATGCTCGCGGCCGAGATGCAGCGCGTGGGCGAGGAGGTCTTTGCGCTTGCCGGTCATCGCTTTAATATCAATTCGCCGAAGCAGTTAGGCGATGTTCTTTTCAATAGCATGAACCTGCCCAAGCCGCTCAAATACGGCAAGGGGAAGGTTATCTCGACTGCGCAGGATGTGCTTGAAGAGCTTGCCACGCACAACGCTGTGCCTAAGTTGGTGCTTGAGTATCGACAGTTAGCCAAGCTCAAGTCGAACTATGTCGACTCGCTGCCGCTGCTCGCTGACAGCGAAGGCCGGGTGCACACGACTTTTAACCAGGTAGGCACGGCGACAGGCCGTCTCTCTTCGACCAACCCGAACCTGCAGAACATTCCGATTAAGACTTCGCTCGGTCGTGAGATACGCGCCGCTTTTATCGCCGCACCTGGGCGAGTGCTGCTTTCGGCCGACTACTCGCAGATAGAGCTGCGTCTGATGGCCCACTTTTCCGAAGATCCACTGTTGGTCGACGCCTACCGCCATGGCCGCGACATACACACGCTCACTGCGTCCGAGGTCTTCGGGGTCGCACCGGAGCAGATGGACAAGGAGACACGCAATCGCGCGAAGGCAGTCAACTTCGGCATCGTTTACGGTATCTCGCCTTTTGGCCTGGCTGCTAACTTGAACATCGACCAGAAGGAAGCGCGTACGTATATCGAACGCTACTTCGAGCGATACGCCGGCGTGCGCACTTACATTGACAGCGTGCTCGAGCAGACGCGTGCCGAGCAGCGCGTCACTACCTTGTTCGGACGCTCACGACCTATCCCGGACATACAAAGCCGGAACGCAAACCTGCGCGGCTTTGCCGAGCGCACCGCGGTCAACACGCCGCTGCAGGGCACAGCGGCTGACTTGATCAAGGTTGCGATGATCCGCATCGATCACGCCCTTGCCGAGCGCAAGATGGCAACGCAGATGACCCTGCAGGTGCATGATGAGCTGCTGTTTGATGTGCCTGAGGAGGAAGTGGACCAAGTTAGAGAGCTGGTCAAACACGAGATGGAGCACGTGATCGAGTTAAAGGTGCCGGTAGTGGCGGACATTGGTGTAGGGGCGAACTGGCGCGACTTGTAGCTATTGTTTGCTACACACCCAGTTCCGTGCGAATCGCCGTGGCGATCTGTTCCGCATGGTGCCGCATCTCGTCCTCTGACTCGGCCTCGATCATGACACGCGCAAGCGCCTCGGTGCCGGAGTAGCGAACGACCACACGCCCGCGCCCGGCAAGCGACTGCTCGGCATTGCTTATTGTGCCGGCGATAGTGGCGAATTGATCGAGCGGCTTCTTCTCGCGTACGCGGACGTTGACGATCACCTGTGGAAAGACTTTGAGGTCCGCGACTAATTCTTCAAGCGGGCGTCCGGCACGGCAGACGATGTCGAGGATGACGAGCGCGGTTAGGAGACCATCGCCGGTGGTTGCGAGGTGAGGGAAGAGGATGTGCCCGGACTGCTCACCGCCGAGCGAGGCGCCATGCTTCTGCATCATCTCGAGCACATACTTGTCGCCGACGGGGGCGCGCAGCATGCGGATGGAGTCGCGCCCGAGCGCAGCTTCAAGACCCATGTTCGACATCGTGGTCGCGACCACTGTGTCGGCCGCAAGATGGCCTTGCGCCTTGAGGGCGCGCGCGGCGAGCAGCAGCACGGCGTCGCCATTCACCACGCGTCCGCGTGCGTCGGCAAAGAGCACGCGATCCGCATCTCCGTCGAAGGTGATGCCGATGTCTGCGCCACGCGCACTGGTCTCTGCCGCGACAATTTCGGGATGAAGCGCTCCGCAGTCGGCGTTGATATTGCGACCGTCAGGGGCATGATGCGTGAGCTCGACACGGCCGCCGAGTTCGGCAAAGAGTTCAGGCGCGATGGCCGAGGCCGCACCGTTTGCGCAGTCGACTACCGCGTGCACGCCTGCGAGCGTAAGGCCAGGCACGGCGCCGCGTAGATAGCTTTCGTAATCGTGCCGGTACACAGCGTCCACTGGCGGCAGTGCTCCAGCGGTGTCTGCGGAAGCTCCGCCTGGTGCGATCAAGCGGAATATCTCGTCCTCGATCGCGAGCTCAAGCGCGTCAGGTAATTTGTAACCGTCACTGCCGAATAACTTGATGCCGTTATCCTGCCACGGATTGTGCGACGCCGAGATCACAATTCCTGTGGCGAAGCCGTACTTGCGCGTGAGATAGGCGATCGCTGGGGTCGTAATGACACCGGCATTGGCGATCGTGGCGCCACCCGCGACCAGGCCGGCGGCGATCGTCCCGCTGATCCAGTCTCCTGACTCGCGCGTATCTTTGCCGAGCATGAAGTGAGGCACAGGGTGCGTCGCGCGCAGCTGGTGCGCTAGCGCAAGCCCCACTGCGTAGATCGTGGCGCGATCAAGCGGCGCTTCACCCGCAATTGCGCGTATGCCGTCGGTTCCAAAAAGCTTTCGCATGCTTCCTCTTGTCTCGCGCCGTGGCTGCCGGCATTCTAGGACTCGTTTTCGGCGCGGCTGTGCACGGTGCCTTCTGCCAGCCGCGAAGTAAGTAAATCGCCTGCGCTTACATCGGCAGCGCGCTTCACTAATTTGCCATGAGCGTCGAAGACCAGCGCGTAGCCGCGGCTTAACACAGCGAGTGGCGATAAGTTCTCAAGCTGCCGCGCAAGCGAAGTGTAGCGATTCCGAGGCCCGCGGATTTGCTCGAGAGAGGCACGCGCCAGTCGCGCGTCGAGCGCGTTCCACTGGCTTCGAAGCACTTTGAGCCGCTGCCCGGCGTCCTGCCGCAGCAGCGCTGCTGTAGCCACCTGCAGCCGCTCGCGAGCGTGGCGAAGTTGCTGCGCGTGTGCAGTCTGCAGGCGGTAGCGCAGGCCTTCGACCAGGCGCCCTCGCTCGCCGAGCGCGCCGCGCAACCGCGCCAGCGCCGCTGCTACGGAACACTGCGCCACGCGTGCTGACGCGTCATGCAGCCGTGCGCGCAGCGCGGCTTCCATGCGAAAGCGGAGCGCGTCCACCCGCTGCTCGCGACGGTTGATGTTTTCGGTCAGGCGCGCGCAGGTGGTCTCGATCGCTAACGCGCCAAGCCGCTGCCGCGCGAGGATAAGCTGGTAACGGCAGGCCCGGCCAAGCCGATGCTCAAGCGCAGACACCTGTTCTTCGACGCCATGCTGGGCGGCCGTGATCAACTCGGCTGCGGCCGAGGGCGTGGGCGCGCGCAGGTCGGCGACAAAGTCGGCGATGGTGAAATCGGTCTCGTGGCCGACAGCGGAAACAACCGGCAGCGCAGATGCAGCGATGGCTCGCTCAAGCAGTTCAGTGTTGAACGGCGCGAGGTCTTCAA
>CAXTMM010000109.1:0-8350 GCA_964245415.1 uncultured Acidobacteriaceae bacterium
GAGATACTCCGCCGCATTTTCGCTGGCCTCGCGAATCCAGAGCGTCTCAGGGTCCAGCGCCAGCAGAAATCCATGCGGCTGAATGCTCCCGGGAATATGAATCGGCTCGCGGTCGCAGCTCGTCAGGTCCAGCTCCGGCTCGACCGTTACCGTCGTCCGCACCCGCGGCTCTCGTGCGTCGCTCCTTATCCCGCCAGCCCTCGCCCCATACCCCACGCGTATCCGCCTCCCCATCATCAAGTACGCGCCACTATCCTTTCGGATGCACGCTGGCCCCCATTGAGTACTTGCACCCAGCTTCAACCAACTCTCCACAGTCATCTCTGCCTTGCATCGAAAAGAGCTGTTTGCGGAGCAAAGTACGCCCGCCTGAAAGCAACCCGAGTCTCCGCCATGCATACTCACCCAGAGCCAGGGGACCACCAGCAATCCGCCGATCAGCAAACAGGTCAGCAACTGCCATCCATCAGCCCGGACCGCCCACAAGCGCGCATCCCGCCGGCCCACCAGCGCCTCCGCAATCCCCTGGGTCTGCCTCTCTGCCAATGCAAAACAGCAATTCGGCATCGAGCACTTTCGCCCCGGCCAGCGCCAGGTACTCGAGGCTATCTTTCGAGATCGCAACGCTCTCGCCCTCATGCCCACCGGAGCCGGCAAGAGCCTCTGCTACCAGCCCGCCTACATGGGCCTCAAGTACGCGCGCGAGCGGCTCGGCAAGCCTCCTGTCGTCGACCTCACCGCGACCGCCACTGCCGAGGTCGTCGAAGACATCCTCAAGGAGCTTTGCGCCGAGAACGCGGTTGTGGTCAATACCGGTACCGAGCGCCCCAACCTGGCCTTCGCCATGCACCACACGGTCAACACCGCCGCCAAGCAGAATCGCCTGCTCGCATTGATCACTGACGCGCCAGGCACAGGCATCGTCCACACCGCCAGCGAGCTGCACCGGTGGCTCGAGCGCGGCATCTCCGCAGCCCTCTACCACGGACGTCTGCCGGCCAAAGAACACGCCGCCGTACAGTAGCGCTTCATGCGCAGCGACGCCAGGGTGCTCGTTGCCACCGAGGCCTTCGGCATCGGCATCGACAAGCCCGACATCCGCTTCGTCTGCCATTACGAGTTCCCGGACTCGCTTGAAAGCTACTACCCGGAAGCAGGCCGCGCCGGCCGCGATTGGCTTACCCGCGAAGGCTGTCCTGCTCTACCGGCTTAAGGACCGCCGCATGCCGTTTCACTCGGCGTGGTAGTTGGGGGCTTCGCGGGTGATGATAACGTCGTGGACGTGCGATTCGCGCAGGCCAGCGTTGGAGATGCGAACGAAGCGGGCGTTGGTTTTGAGCTCGGCTATGGTGTTGCAGCCGAGGTAGCCCATGCCGGAACGGAGGCCGCCTACTAACTGGTGGACCATGGCTTCGAGAGGGCCCCGGTGGGGAACGCGGCCCTCAATGCCTTCGGGGACGAACTTGGCGAAGCGGTTGGAGGGGTTGCGTTCGCGGGCGACGACGCCCTCGGTGCTGGTGGGTGCGGTTTCGAAGTCGCGGCTGCTCTGGAAGTAGCGTTCGCCTGACCCTTGCGCCATGGCAGAAAGCGAACCCATGCCGCGGTAGGCCTTGAAGCTGCGGCCCTGGTAGAGGATGGTTTCGCCGGGGCTCTCATCGACGCCGGCGAAGAGCGAGCCGATCATGATAGTGTCGGCGCCGGCGGCGATGGCCTTGGTCAGGTCGCCGGAGTACTTGATGCCGCCGTCGGCGATGAGCGGGATGTCGTGGGCGCGGCAGGCGCGCGCGGTTTCGAGGATGGCGGTGATCTGGGGCATGCCGGCGCCCGTGACCATGCGGGTGGTGCAGATGGAGCCGGGCCCGATGCCGACCTTGATCGCATCGGCGCCCGCGTCGATCAGGGCCATGGCGCCCTCGTAGGTGGCGACATTGCCGGCCAGCAAGTCAACGTCCGGGAAGCGGGCCTTGACGTCGCGGACAGCTTGCAGGACACGCGAGCTGTGGCCGTGGGCGGAGTCGATCGAGAGCGCATCGACCTTGGTCGCGATCAGCTCGGCGGCGCGCTCGAGGTAGTCGCCGGTCGCGCCGATGGCCGCGCCGACGCGCAGGCGGCCCTGGTCGTCTTTCGAGGCATTGGGGTACTTGAGCTTCTTCTGGATGTCCTTGACGGTGATCAGGCCCTTGAGCTCGTAGCCGCCATTGACGACCAGGAGTTTCTCCACGCGATGCTCGTGGAGGATGAGCTCGGCTTCTTCAAGGGTGGTGCCGACCGGGACGGTGATGAGGTTCTTCTTCGTCATCACGTCGGTGACGGGGATGTCGGTGCGGGTCTCAAAGCGCAGGTCGCGGTTGGTGAGGATGCCGACCAGGCGCTTGCCCTGGGTGACCGGGACGCCGGAGATCTTGTAGCGGCGCATGACCTCGAGCGCGTCGGAGATGAGGTCGTCGGGGGCGATGGTGACCGGATCGACGATCATGCCGGACTCGGAGCGTTTGACCTTATCCACCTCGGTGGCCTGCTGCTCGATCGAGAGATTGCGATGGATGACGCCGAAGCCTCCCTGCTGCGCCATGGCAATGGCGAGGCGGGACTCGGTGACGGTGTCCATGGCGGCCGAGAGTAACGGGGTGTTGAGGGTGATCTTGCGGGTGAGCCGGGTCTGGGTGATGGCCTGGGCGGGAACGACTTCGCTGTAGGCGGGGACGAGGAGAACGTCGTCGAAGGTGAGCGCTTCGGGGATCGGGGCTTCTATCATGTTGAAGATGCGGCGCGCGACTGCGGGTATACGCAGGGTAAGCCGTGCCGGCCTTCGCCTTATTGTAGCAAGGGTTGCACGCAGACCCGGTCCGCGGCCGATCGCATATCCTCGACCCGGGCCTGGGAACAACCTGCATGGCAGCCACATGCTTCGGTTACATTGCAGCTACCATGGTTGGTGTAGGACAAGCCCCATGAGGGAACAAGTTTGAAGCGATCTTTCGAGTCGATAGGGCGGGGATTGTTCGTGGCCTGTTTCCTGTTTGCCACTTGGAATATTGTGCGCATTGCGTTGGCGCCTCTCTCAACAATCGTGCAGTATGTGCCTGACGATGCGTTTTACTATCTTGAGATCTCCCGCAATCTCGGGCTGCTAGGCAAGCCGAGCTTTGACGGCGGGCAAACGTTAACGACGGGCTTTCATCCTTTGTGGGCCTGGATATCCGAATGTGTGGGGTCGCTCAACGATTATCACCGCATGGGAATGCTGCGAGCGATGATCGTGATCTCCGGAGTGGTATCGCTGGCAGTAGCTGCCGCTGCCGGGCACATAGCGTGGCGAAAGGCCACGACGATGCTGCCTGTAGTGTCTCTGCTGCTCACTTCTTTTTCCTATCTCAACAATTCTGGCGCAGCGACGGAGTGGTGCCTTGTCACGCTGATCAGTGCGGCCGCGCTCTGGCTGCTGCTGCGCCTGGCGAACAGAATGACGGCATGGTCGGCAGCATCCCTGGCGATGCTCGGCGCACTGGGTTCGCTCGCTCGCACCGACTTCGGGGGCCAGGGTCTCGGGTACCTAGCGGCAGCGTTGCTGGTGTGGATGATTTTGCGCGAACGCCGCTATGTACTACCCGCATTGACGCTGTTGGTAGGAGGGTGCGCGGGGCTGGCGATGGCCATGTGGTACGACCATAGTACGAGTGGCTCGTGGCTCAAGGGATCAGCGCACATGAAAGAGCTCTGGGGTGCTGCGTGGGGGATCAGTCCGCTCCCCTTCTTTCTGGTGCTGGCCCGCACCGTGCTCTATTTGCCCGGGCTGCATCGGTCGCTTGTTGCAAACCTTGCGCACACCATGCCGGGACATCGAAGTGAGTGGCCGCATGTGGTTGAGTTGCTGGCCGTTACCGGGTTGATTGTTGTCGTGCTGACTTGTTGGCCGTTGATTCGGGAAACGCTTGGTGCGGAACGATCCATGAGCGACACCCGGGGCTTTTTCATAGGGGCGAGCAGCGTCCTTATTTTCCTGCTCTATGCTGTCGTTTACTCGCTCAACAGTATCGGCATGCAGGCCTGGTACACCGCCAACCTGACGATAGCCGTGGGAGCTCTCCTGAGCCTGGGGATGAGCCTCGCTCTGAACGCAGGATGGGCCCGTACTGCCTGTGCTGCAGCCGCGGTGGTGACTATCGCCAACCTGGCACTCTTCATGGCGAGTAAGCCATTTGCCTACGACCAGGCTGGCATTCTAGGCCAAGCACAGCAAGCGAAAGAGGCTTTCGGGGCAGCCTCTCTTGGTGTATCCGATGCGGGGATCTTCAACTTTGTTTACGGCGGTAGGGTCATCAATCTTGATGGGTTGGCGAATGACGAGATTGTTCGCTACGCGCCAGGCAGGCTTCCCTGTTATCTCGCGGACAAACATATCGCCTACTTCAATGGCTTCGGCGGATCGTCGGCCGCGTTTCCGATGGAGCCAGTTACCGCCTATGCGACGGCTGTGCCGCTCTCGCTCGAGAGGGGCCCGGGTCGAGAATTCTTTCGCGTGGACGAGGCAAAGGTCCGCGCCTTGCCCGAGTGCGGGCGCTAGAGCAGCCGCTGCCCCTCTAACCCACAGGAGAACTGCTTGAACTGAACGACCCCATCACTCCGCAGAGTTCTCCTGCCCTATTTGGGACGTTCCAGCGCGAAGCGATCGTTCGTGCGGATGTAGTCGGAGCCAGCCATGCGCCCGACGGCCTGCAGTTTGTCGGGGTCGATGTGCAGCGCGTCGCCGAGGACCGAGTTGCTGAGATGAAAGCGGACGACCTCGCCGAGGACCAGGCTGCCGCCCAGGGGTAGTTTGCTGACCTCGATGATCTGGAGCAGGCGACACTCCATCTGCACGCGCGACTCGGCTACCCGGGGGGCGCGGACAGCCTCGCCGGGGAGCGGGGTGAGGCCGGCGAGCTCGAACTCGTCGACAGAGGGTGGCACCTGGGCGGCGGTCCGGTTCATCTGGGCGGCAAAGTCTTCAGAGACAATGTTGACGACGAATTCACCTGTCAGGCGGATGTTCTCCAGCGTATCCTTGTGGCGCGCCAGGCCGTTTTTGGGCTCGCGGACGCCGGCGGAAAAGCAGAGCACGGGTGGGTTGGAGCTGGCGACAGTGAAGAAGGAGTAAGGTGCGAGGTTGCGCACGCCGCTTAGGTCCACGCTGGAGACAAAGGCGATGGGCCGGGGCAGCACGGAGCCGGCGAGCAGCTTGTAGTTCTCCAGCGGCGTGAGTTCGGCTGGATCAAAACTCTGGACGGAGGCGGTTTCTGCGACAGCAAGCGGCGACACGGCGACTGCAGGGGATTCGGGCATGGATGGGTTCTGCTCCAAAGGGTGAGAGGCGGATCGAGAGGGATGCGTCTTTCGAGAGCCGGGCTCGCATCTACCTTGTTTGATTGTACTTCCGCGCCCCGCAGCCGGGGCGGCTACTTACTGTACTGTGCACGCCATGTTGGAACGGAGTCAGGACGTCCATGTTTGAATTTCATATTTCGCGCGAGGCCCGTGATTTGTACCAGGTGAAGGAAGTGCTCTTCTCCTTCAACGGCAATGCCGTCTTCACCAGCCCGGCGGCCAGCCGCAGCCTGGCCTACCGGATGAACCAGATTCGCGGTGCAGAAACTCCGGAGAACCAGGTACAGCCGGGGGCGCTGTTTGCCATGGGCCTGATCGACGAGGCGGCCCACGCGGTGATTGCTTACTATCGTGAG
The DNA here is from genome assembly GCA_964245415.1 of uncultured Acidobacteriaceae bacterium. Taxonomy (GTDB): domain Bacteria; phylum Acidobacteriota; class Terriglobia; order Terriglobales; family Acidobacteriaceae; genus EB88. Next base: position 5,721 of record CAXTMM010000109.1, read on the forward strand.
ACGGTCGCGCCAGGGGTGATGGAAGACGCGCTGGCCTGGTTTCGGGAGCAGCTCGGAGCTGAGCCGCTGGATGCGCTGCTGCTGGCGTTTGTGGAGCGGTTCCCGGGAACGAGCGTTTACAACGGCGAAGAGACGGCGGCCGAGTGGCTGGCCGGCTCGACCGATGGCATGACGCACCGCGCGGTGGTGTTTGAGGAGCTGCTGCTGCTGTGGTTTGCGAACGCCAATCCGGCTTTCTTGCCGTTCAAGGAGTTGTTCGACGATCTGCCGCTCAAGGCTGCGACGGTCTATGAAGAGGTGACGCAGAAGCTGCCGGATTACTTTGCGACGCAGCCGCCGATTGGCCCCGATGGCGGCGACCTGTTCAGCCTGTTGATGAGCATTCTTGAAGCCGGAGAAGGCAACCTGAGTGATCAGCTGGCCAAACTACGGGCGCGATGGGGCTTTGCGGTGGGCGATCTGCTGAGGCGTGCGCTACTGGCGGGCGACGTGCTGAAGGAGGAAGAAGTCGCGCTATGGCTCCAGTACAACCCGCCGAACGCGGAGACGCTGGCGCGGCGGAATCGGTTCGACGGCTTCTCAAAGGGCGGCGCCGAGGTGCCGGTATTTTCTACTTCCCCGGTCGAGTACGAAGCATTCTCGCCGGACCAGGAGTGGATGCCCCGCACGGTGCTGATCGCGAAGAGCACCTATGTATGGCTGCACCAGCTGTCACGGACCTATGGGCGGGAGATCAAGACGCTCGATCAGATTCCGGATGAGGAGTTGCAGACCCTGGCCGGGCGCGGGGTGAACGCACTGTGGCTGATCGGAGTATGGGAGCGCAGCCGGGCTTCGCAGATTATTAAGCGACTGTGCGGCAATGCGGATGCTGTTGCCTCGGCTTACTCGCTGTACGACTATGCGATCGCGTATAACCTGGGCGGCGAGCCGGCGTATCGCAATTTGCGCGACCGGGCTGCACACTATGGTTTGCGGCTGGCGAGCGATATGGTGCCGAACCATATGGGCATCGATTCGCCCTGGGTGATCGAGCATCCGGAGTGGTTTCTTTCACGTCGCGACTCACCGTACCCGGCGTATACGTTTGAAGGGCCTGACTTGTCGGGCGACGATCGCGTAGAGATCAAGATAGAAGACCACTACTACTCGCAGGCCGATGCGGCGGTTGTATTTCGCCGCCGGGATAAGTGGACCGGGCACATTGATTACATCTATCACGGCAACGATGGCACGAGCTTTCCCTGGAACGACACGGCGCAGCTGAATTATCGCAGCGCGGTGGTGCGCGAGCAGGTGATGCAGACGATTCTGCATGTAGCGCGGCTGTTTCCCATTATTCGCTTTGACGCGGCGATGACGCTCGCGAAGGTGCATGTGCAGCGGCTGTGGTTCCCGACGCCCGGGTCGGGCGGGTCCATTCCTTCGCGCGCGGAATCAGCCATGACGACAGAAGAGTTTGACGCGGCGCTGCCGAATGAGTTTTGGCGCGAGGTGGTGGACCGGGTGGCGGTGGAGGTGCCGGGAACGCTGCTGCTGGCCGAGGCGTTCTGGTTGATGGAAGGTTACTTTGTGCGCACCCTCGGGATGCATCGGGTGTATAACTCGGCGTTTATGGTGATGCTGCGCGACGAGGACAACGCGAAGTACCGCGAAGTGCTCAAGAAGACGCTCGAGTTCGATCCGGGAATCATGAAGCGCTATGTCAACTTCATGAGCAATCCGGATGAGCGTACGGCGATCGACCAGTTCGGCTCGGCAGATAAGTTCTTCGGCGTGGCGACGATGATGTCGACGTTGCCGGGCCTGCCGATGTTCGGACATGGGCAGGTGGAAGGATTTACCGAGAAGTATGGGATGGAGTATTACCGGCCTCGGTATGACGAAGTACCAAACCAGGGATTAGTGGATCGGCATAACCGGGAGATCGCGCCGCTGCTGCATAACCGCGCACTGTTTGCGGAAAGCGAAAACTTTCTGCTGTATGACTTTTGGAAGGATGACGGCACGGTTGATGAAAATGTATTTGCATATTCGAATCGGCGCGGCGACCAGCGGGCGCTGATTGTCTATCACAATACGTATGGAGAGACGCGGGGCACGATTCATCACTCGGCTGCTTACATGGATAAGGGAGCGGGAGTGCTGCGGCAGCAGTCATTGAAGCAGGCGCTTGCGCTGCCGGATGATCCGAACCGCTATTTTGCTTATCGCGAAAATGCTTCGGGGTTGACGTATCTGCGGCGTGCTTCGGATCTAGTGTATGCAGGACTTCGCTTTGAGCTGCATGCCTACCAATACTCGGTGCTGGTGGACTGGCGCGAGCTGACGGCTGAGGCTGAACATCGGTGGGACAAGTTGTGCGATCACCTGGGAGGCCGGGGCGTCAGGGACCTGGATGGGGCATTGCTCTCGCTGGCGCTTGCGCCGGTCCATCACGCATTGTGCCATGTGCTGGAGCCGGCGCTGGTGCATCAGTTTGTGACGCTGGTGGAAGAGGTCGCGGCGCGGCGAACGCTGCGGCCAACTGCTGCCAAGGCAAAGGCGACGCTGCCGGAGGAGCACGAGACTGTTTCAGAGTTTCTTGTTCGCAGCGTAAGATTTATGGAAGAAGCGCGGAGTGCGTATCT
>CAXTMM010000109.1:8360-8689 GCA_964245415.1 uncultured Acidobacteriaceae bacterium
CGCGCATCCAGCCGACGCCGGAATTGGATGCGCCGTCGGCTGAGCTGAAAGCGGCGGAGACTGTCAATGAAGAGGCGCTGCTGGAAACCAGGTTGCGCGAGCAGCTGCGCGCGCTGCTGCGGCTGCCCCAGCTGGAGAGTCGCTTTGCCGCGGCCTGGCCGCACGAGGCGCGTACAGTGCTGCCGAGCTCGAGCCCGGTAGGCAATGGGAGCTCGATCTGGGCGCCGGTTCTGGCATGGGCTGTGTTGACGGTGCTGGGTGAGTCGCTCGACATGGTAGACCCGGCGAGGCCGGCGCTGGCAGCTTTCGATGGGCTTCGCCTGCGGCAT
>CAXTMM010000109.1:8699-9388 GCA_964245415.1 uncultured Acidobacteriaceae bacterium
CGGCATGTGCTGGCGGAGGCGTTTACCGCGCTCAACTTTAGCGGGGAAGATACTTGGCGTGCAGCAGCGCGGGTGCGGATTGCGCTGGAGGCTGGCGGGCGGGCGACCGCGGTTAAACCTGCAACCGTGCCTGTGACAGTTACAGAAGGTTTGCTGCCTGGTTTCTCGAAGGAGATTTCGGATCAGGGCGATGTGCGATGGCTTACCGGGGTGCACGTTTCGGATGGCGTGACTTACTTCAACAAGGAGAGCTTTGATGCGCTGCTGTGGTGGCGTGCGTTGCCGGAACTTGCCGCTCTAGCGGCCGAGCCTGCTCCTGTGGTGAAGGAAGTCGAGCAGAAGCTGATGAGCGGGAGCGCGGCTGCGGCGAAGGCTGGGTATCGGCTCGATCCTGCTCCCGTGGCTGCGGGTGCATCCTCACTTTCACCTCAGCCTGCTGTGAGCGTGCTTGAGGCGGGTGTCTTGCCAGTTTCTGCTGGAGAGTCAAAGAGGGTGGCGCTTGAGAAGGACCGCGGAGCAGAGGCGATCTCTGAGGAGGAATCGGATGTACGCGAATCTGTAACAACGATGGTGGCAGACTTGGTAGAGGCGACAGCAGCGCCGGTAAAGAAGACGCCGCCTGCCAGGTCTAACAGGAAGAAAAAGTTATTGGGGCGGGAAGAAAGCAGAGGGCAGCCGCAATGGCTGCC
>CAXTMM010000110.1:0-9224 GCA_964245415.1 uncultured Acidobacteriaceae bacterium
ATCTCCATCACCAGTCCACGCGCCTCGGCCTCGGGATCGGGGAAGCCCACCACCTCGACCGGCACGCCGATCGGCTTGGTCGGCAGCAAGGTCTTGCCGAGTCGACGCTTGTCCTGGGCGATCACGGCGTTTGCCGCGGCCAGGATGTGGCCGGTGGAGCGGAAGTTCTCCTCCAGCCGCACCTGCCGGGCCTGCGGGAAGTCGTGCGCGAAGCGGCGGATGTATTGGATGTCCGCGCCTCGAAAGCCGTACACCGACTGGTCATCGTCGCCCACGACGAAGATCTCGCCATGGCCGGCCGAGAGCAGGCGCAGCCACGAGTACTGGGCGTGGCACACGTCCTGGTACTCGTCCGCCAGCACGCAGTCGAAGCGTCCGGCCCAGCGTTGCCGGTAGGCCGGGTCGCGCTGCATGGCCACCGTGGGCCACAGCAGCAGGTCGCCGAAGTCGGCCACGTTCGCCTCGCGCAGGCGGCGCTGGTATTCGGCATAGACTCGCGCCACCAGGCGCAGGCTGTCCGGATCCACCGGGCGGTGGATCAGGCGCGCCTCGGCGATCCGCGCCTCCACCCGGGCCGGCGCCTGCTCCGGCGTCACCAGATCGTCCTTGAACTGGCCGATCTGCCGGCACACCAGCTTGACCGGGTCGCGATCGCTGCCGAGCTCGGCCGGGTTCACCGCCATCGCTTTGAGCACGCGCTTGACCAGCCGCTTGCTGTCGTCGGCGTCCAGGATGTCGAAGCCGGACCGCAGCCCCGCCACCTCCGGTTCCGCCCGCAGCTGGCGGGCGCCGAGGCCGTGGAAGGTGCCGCACCAGGATGGCACCGCCTGCCCGGCCAGCATGCGGCGGATGCGCTCGGTCATCTCGCCCGCGGCCTTGTTGGTGAAAGTCACGGCCAGGATGCGGCTGGCCGGCATGCCACGGGCCTCGATCCGCCAGGCGACGCCGGAGGTCAGGGTCCTGGTCTTGCCGGTGCCGGCACCCGCCAGCACCAGCACCGGCCCTTCCAGGCTGGCCGCCTCGGCCTGGGCCGGGGTGAGACCTGCCAGGATGGAGGTGCCACGGCCGGAGGAGGTCGGCGCGGCGGCCGGCTCGGCCGCGAGCACGTTACTGGACCTGAACATGGAGGTTCCATCCGTAGCAGGTGACGAACTCTTCCTCGTCGGTGAACACGATGAACTCCTGGGCAAAATCCCAGCCGTCGCCCTCGACCTCCACGCCGTCGACCACCACACCCTCGACGTGCTGCGAGCCGTTGTCGGCCTCGGCCAGCACGTAGGTGTCGGTCAGGCTGCTGCCGGTCAGCGGCACCTTGCAGCGGCGCTGTCTGGCAGGGGGCAGGCGGCAGAAGGCGTTGTGGAGACTGGCGATGGTGCGCTCGCGCTCGACCACGCCTTCCAGCGAGGCGGGGCGATCCAGCTGCGTCTCGTCGTCGATCAGCTCGCGCAGTTTGGCCAGGAACAGGGCCGCCGCCAGCCTGGCCGGCCACGGCTCCCACGGGCGCAGCCCGTCCAGCCGCGGCAGCGGGTCGTCCATCACCGGGGCGAGCTCAATGCCCAGCGTCTCGACCAGGTCACGCCGGGACCAGCCGGCGACGTGCAACGCCTCCGAGGCCGCTGCCAGCCGGTCGGCCCGCTTGTGCAGCACGTGGTCGTCGCCTTTCCAGGCGGGCAGGCCGTAGCGGTGCCCGATCGCCGCCTGCAGTCGGCCGGCGACGTCCTCGAACTCCGGGCCGAGATGCGGCTTGACCGGGGCGATCGGGTCGAAGGACAGGAAGCCCTCGTGCCCGTCGTGCATCAGCTCGCGCAGCGCGTCGTCCCGGTCCAAGGGGGCATGCGGCTGCATCTGCTGGCGTAGCACCAGCACCAGCAGGCTGTGCTGGGCCACCGACAGTGGCAGGTCCCAGCGTGAGTGCCCGCCCCATCGATAGGTCCGCGACAGCCCGATCGCGAGGTCGCGGTCCTCCCAGGCCGCCATGTCGGGGTCGAGCAGGTCGAGGCGTTTGCCAGACTGCAGGCGCACCCAAGCGCGATCGGGCCTCATGCCGCCCTCCCCTGCCGGAGCCGGTCGTTCCAGTCCTCGCCCTCCATGGGCGGCCGCAGGCGCTCGAACCGCACCCTTGCCGCGCCGGCCATCCCCTCCAGCCGGGCGGCATAGCCGTCGCCGGCGTGGTCGGCATCCGTGGCCGCCACCAGCACCGCACCCGAAAGGGGGGCATTTACCCGCAGCTGCAGGTCGAGGGCCTTGAGCGTTTCCGGTCCCATGCCGCCGGTGACGGCCACGTAGAGGGTGTCGGCGCGCAGGCGCTCGATCGCCGCCACGCTCATCGCGTCGATCGGCGCCTCGGCCACCATCAGACGACTCATGGGCACCGCACTCGTCATGACACGGCCGGGCAGACGGAACAGGGTCTTGTCGCCGCCGGTGCTGAAACCCCGATAGTCGGGCCCGCGCATCTCGAACCCGGTCAGCCGGCCGTCGTGGTCGTGGTGCGCGAACCAGGCGCTGGCATACGGGCCCTCCCGCAGCACAGCCCTTCGGATCGCCGCGACCACCACTGGCTCCGGCAGGCCCCTTGCCGCGGTCAGGTAACGCCAAGTTGGCGAGCTCCGGGTGGGTGCCCGGCGTCGCGCCCAGCGGACCTCGAACGGCACCACGGGCTTCTCGCGCTCGGTCTTGCGCAGGTGCTCCGGAAAGCTCGGGCTCAGCCCGGCCAGCGGCCGCAGCACCTTACGCACCTGTCCCAGGTTCAGGCCGGGCTCAAGGTGCTGCACCAGGGAGAACACATCGCCCTTGGCGGTGCTGCCTGGGTCCCACCAGCCCCGGCCCTCGTGGGTTACGAGGATGATCTCGCCCTCGCCGCGGCGGTACTTCAGGCAGCGCCGGGTGCTCTTTCCCTTGTCCAGCTGCCAGGGCGGTGGAAGCCGCTCCAGCAGCACGGCGCAGCTCACCCCTGCCCTCAGCTCGTCCAGCTCCGCATCGTGGCTCATCGTCCCGCACTCCTGTCCTCGGAATGGGTCCCGGCGACCGCGCGCGGGGCGCGGGACAAGGGCGCCTGCCCGGCAGGCGGGAGCGCAGCGACGCACCCTTGTGGCGCGTCCAGCAGCAGCGGTATCGCCATCCCATCCCCCGTCTGTGGCTTCTCCCTCCCCACGCTCTCTGCCCGCGGCGCGAACGGGCACCCGTCGCGACGCTTTTTCTGCGGGTCCAATTCTCGTTCGCACGAGGGCATGCAGGCTGGGTGGATCGAGGATCAGGGTGGGAGGCGGCCGTGTTGCGGCTGACGCATCGAGCCGCGGTGGCCGGGCTCGGCGAGCTGACGGCTGATGAGGACCCGGCGCTGCGTCGCGCCTTTGGGCGTTACGGCAGGGTCGAGGACCGGACGATCGGCGCCGCCGTCGTCCGCCGCCATCAGCATTCCGGCGCGGGACGTTGGTTCCTGTGCGACTGCCTGGGCGACGTCCCCCGGCCGCCGGCGCTGATCCCGGTGACGGAGGCGCACATCCGCCGCCACACCGAGGCGCCCTGGCCGGCGCACGACCCGGCCTGCGACTTCTACCGGGACCAGGCCGAGCAGCGCCTGATCTGCGGCAGCTACACCCGGCCGGCGTCGCGCAAGCCGATCCCGTTGGTCACCCGCCACAAAGGCTCCGAGCACACCAAGGCAGCCGTCACCGGTCGCAGCTGTGACCGCTACCGCGGCCGGCTCGCGACGCTGCTGATGCTGCTGCTGGAGAAGGCGGGGCTGACTCGGATCGGCCCCGGGCAGTCCGTGCCGTCGATCGCCGACCAGTACCGGGCCCTGCGCACGGCGGCCCGCGAGATCGAGCTCGAGGAGGACGTCATCCTGGCCAGCTTCCTTTGCACCTACCTCCCTGCCCTGCCCGAGCTGATGGCGAAGATTGCGCGCACGCCGCCGGAGCGCTTCCGGCGCAGCCATCGTCCACACGGACTGCTGCTGACGATCGTGGTCGAGGCAGTCGAGGGCCAGATCCAGCCGCTGCGTGGCGACCCGATCCCGGTGCTCGGCGAGATCGCGATCTTCGGGGAGCGCGATGGGCATGGCCAGGAGCCTGCAGGCGACCGCCGGGCCCGGTCGCCCTACCTCGCCGCCTGTGTCGTCGGCCGGGCGGCGCCGGAAGGGCCGGTCGAGGTGCTCAAGGCCTATCTGCATCCTTGTGCTTCAGCGACGTATCTGATGCCGGTGGACAGCAACCTGGAGCGGAAGACCCTGGCGCTGCTGCTCAGCCTGCAGGACTGGTTAGGTAAGCGCCAGAACGTGCGGGTGACGATCGACAAGCCGGTGTTCGATCTTGGCTGGTCGTCGGCGCCGGCACCGGCCGGAATCGTTGAGTCGTCCCCGTCGGAAGCCAAGGCGCTTCTGACCAGGATCGAGGACTTACACCGCGCCAGCCTGACCATGTTGCGCGAGCTGGGTATTAAGCATCGACCCGAAGGCGATGAGGAAGCCCGCGATCCTTGCGTGCCAGACTTCATCCTCTGGGCCAAGGCGGATCACACTATCCAACATAGCGTCGTAATCGTGGAGACGATGGGTTTCGGCGACGACGTTTACCGAAACAGGAAGCACCGCACCCATGGGCTGATGTCCCGCATCCTGGGCGAGGCTCCTGTCGTGGAGCACGACTTTTGCTCACCAGCTGGCATCGTACAGGGTCAACGAGATCGGCAGTTTTGGCGTGATGCAAGGTGGATAGTGACCGGTCCGGAGACTGTCGGATCGGGCAGAGGATCGGGATAGGAGATCAGCTAAAGGGGGGGCATTTCCCCGCGCTCATTCCCATTGAAAGGTATGCTGCTACCCCGTTTCCGAGCCCTACCTGACCCCAGCCGCAAGCGCAGCCTCTTCTAAGGTGCTTAACCACTTGGATCCACCAAGTTGGGAAGGTTCATGCGGGGAAATGCCCCCCTTGCGCATGACGAGAGATACCTTGGACAAGATGCTGGACCTCTCTCGGTCTGGGATAAGGTGCCTCCCCATGCATAGCCGTTTCCGCTTGCGACCTCGGCATCGCGATGCCGGTTGGACAGCTCGTCAGGCTGTTACGCCTGCTAGGTTCTCTTCACCCTAAAAGCAAATGCTCCTTGTAGTTGCTGATTGTCGCAGACAGCTACAGGAGAGCTACAGGACTCTATCTATAGGTATGGGGGGCATTTCCCCGAACGCTTTGGGGGGTATTCCCCCGTAAATGCGTGGGGTATTTCCCCGTGTATAACTCGACTTATTCACATTGCTCTGTGGATATGACCTGTCTCAATACGATGAGGCGGAACTTCATATAGAAGAGGGGCATTTCCCCGCAGCTACTTCGGTCAGCTGTCCATCTGAGTTGAAGCATTTCAATTGGCTTGAACTGGTAGCTCAGTGGCAAGGAGGAGCATCTTCCCGACCACCTTGTGGCAATCTACAGTGCTCCCCTCCCAAATTATCCTGCAAAAGTATAGGTTTAGTTGCAAGGGGGGCATTTCCCCGAACACACAGTCTCAGTGATCGAGAGCCTCGCTTGCCGGTGAGCGCTGGATGGTTCGGAGCTGCTTCAGCGTCTGCGCTGCATGGGCCAGCGTGGCTGGCCTCGTCGCTGGCTGAACTCGCCGGTAGACTGCCGCTTCCAGTGTCGCGCGTTTGGGAAACTTGGCAGGAAAGGGGGGTATTTCCCCGCGTCCCTGCGGGCCTTCCCGCCCCGGACAAGCTTCTCGACTCCAGGCTGGGAAGAAAGGGGGGGTATTTCCCCGCACGAGCTATCTTGGCGCTCCTGCATCATCAGATCACCAAAGATGAACCGATCGAAGCTGCCCAGGCCGAAACTTCGCGAACGACCCGAAGGGGGGTATTTCCCCGCATGCCCCAAACGACGGCGCCGAGAGGGGGGAAGATACCCGCACGCAGCTGCTGGCGAGCTAGCCCCCTAAAAGCTTCACCAAGACAGACGTCTTCGGAACTGGAGAAGGTGAAGGTAGGAGGATGATCCCAGAGCGAGTTTGCTTGAGCCTGCCGGTTGGGTAGACGGCCATCACCCGCTTCAAGACGTTCGTGAACTCCTTCCTGAAGCTTCGTCGGTCCGAGTACTCCTGTCCGAACTGCTCTAAGAGATTGTCCCACGATAGGAACGTCCCCGAAGCAGGCCGAACGCGATGGAGGCGATGCGCCAGCCACGCGTAGACGTCCAACGCCAATGCCGATTGTTTCAGGGCTCCCAGCGCTCGCGGATCAAGTGGCACCGCCTTCTCTAGGAGGGACTCGAAAAACTCGGGCGACAACTCGATCAGACCAGGAGCCAACTCCGAGGGTTGATCCGAATGCCCTTTCCATGTCGAGAACCGCTTGATTGGTTTCGCGCTGAGCGTGTCGGCACCGAAGCCGAGGCTCATATGGCAAGCTGCCAAGGCTCGCATCTGAGCCGAGAAACTCTTGTACTCTTTGCCACCGGTGTCGATGCCGAGCTTCAGTAGGAACTCCCTCGCCGAAGCCCCGACTTCTACACCAGGATTTCGGGTTCTGATCGCTTCACTGCTGACATGGACGAGGGCTAGGCGGGGGCGAGTGCCGTAGGGGAGGGGCTGTTGAACCCACTCTTCGCGATCGCCGTCCCAGAGCTTCCCCGCTTCCAGCAGCAGGGAAGCTTTCCCGCTTTTCCGCTCGAAGGTCGTAGCGCTTGTCGGACTCCGGGGCAGCCCAACCTGGCACAAGCCGGCGTGCAGGAACTCAGGTTTTGCCGGAGGCCACTCCATTATGTCGGCCGACAGGCGGACGATCTTGGCTCCCTGCCCTTCCGGGCGGTCGGCAAAATCCATAGAGCGCTGCACTGGAGCACCGCCGCTTTCTGCTTCCATGAAACTACTCCACGGCACGCACCCGACGAGTCTCACCGTAGCACCCAATGCCATCCGAACCTAAACACCACTCATCAATCGTCGCAACCCCCTTACGCCGCAACGCTTGAATGCCGTTGCGTTTTGGCGCTAAAACACATCAACGCCAAGGCGCTTGAACGCCACAGCGTATTAGCTTTAGTGTGACCGAAGAGCTTTCGAGGGATGTTATGGCGAAGGGAAAGCTGAGCGGCGCGATGCTGGCAGCGGAGCTGTCGAGTTTGCCGGATCGTGACTTCAATCCACCGGCTGGAACGACACCCACTTTCGGATTGTCTGAGCAGCCTGAGCCGCAGACGGCAGCAGGAGGAAGTGCTGAGGGCCAACCGCCCGCTGCTCGGCGAAAGTTGACTGGTCCCAAGTCGCGAGGCGGACGACCGTCGAAAGCCGGTGTCGACGGTATTCCGGTCAACGTCCGCCTGTCCCAAGGTGATCACCTCGCCCTTGCGAAGCTCTCAACCAAACTGATGACGCCCGGCCGTCCCTTGCCGACGGTTCAGGACGTTGTCCGAAGTCTCCTGCGAGGCGCCCTGAGCGAACCTGAAATGGCAATGCGCCTGTGCCGCAAGGTCGGTGACCAACAATGACCAAGACTATTGTGCTCGCAGGTGACAAGGGCGGTTCGGGTAAAACAACGTCGAGCCATGCAATCGCCCATGGGCTTGCGATGTATGGCATCCGGGCCTTCCACATTTCGACGGATGCCAGGAGGGAGATCCTGCCTGCCGAACATCGCCGGTACGCCACCCTGGACGGACGTGATCCGAAAGCTCTCGGGGGGATACTCGACCGTTTGGACCAGATCGACGGCGCTATCGCGCTGATCGATGGAGGCGGTGGTAGGCCTGATATCGACCGGGTTCTCGCCAAGGCGGCCGATTTGACCATCTTGCCGTTCATGCAATCACAAACCGATCTTCGGGTTGTCAGAGATGACATGCAACGGCTTCCCGCAGCAGTGGGGCTGCCTAACCGTTGGCCTACTCAGAAGTGGGCGCGGGAGGTAGCTGATCGAGAGCTTGGACAGGAGCTAGAGGGGTATGTTGAACGGATCATGTCCCCAGTCCCGGAAATCAACGGTTACGTGACCCTCCTCCGAGATTCCGGGGCCGCTCAGAAGATCAATCCGCCCTGTAAGCAGCTTGCTCTGCGGGTTCTTGAGCGCATGGGGCTGAGCCTTTTCAGCTTCGAGACTTACCTCCAGGCAACCGCCTAACGCTTCGAGGTTGAAACGCCAAAACGTTGAGACACGAGCTTGTAGAGGCGAACGCGCTCGTGTGCCTATTCCGTGCGTCCTTTCCGAAAAATATCTATTTGGCGTTTTAGCACCAGAACCTGAAAACACCATAGATCCGCAAAGGAGGTTAGACCGCTTCAACGTTGTCAGGTCTTAGCGTTACGACACCAAAACCCAAGCGAGCCCATTTGCTGCCATAGGCGTTTTAGTGCCAAAACGCGGATACACCGATAAACCGAAATTGACGGTGATAATGAGGTTATGGCGCCGTAATACCCTAAGACCTTGAGCAATCCACGCTTCGGCCTAGCGCGCCGTATGGTGCGGCTCACCTCAGATGGGGCTGTCCTGCCCACTTCGTGGTGAGGTCAGAGGACACTTCCAAGCGGATGTTCATCGAACAAGTCTCCGAACTCGAGGTATTCGCCGAGTGGTCCATAGCTCTTGTGCCGACCAAGCCGCTTGAGTCGGGCCGGATGAGCGCGCCTCTCCATGCCCGTGGTGAGCGCACCGCGCTTGAGGCTGTGCCCGCCTAGGTCGCGTTCGCCAAAGCCGGCCGCGAGGGCCCGGGTCTGGATGATGAGCGCGACTGATTGAGGGGTCAGCGCCCTACCTCCGAGCCGGGGCAGGGGAGGGGGCCCATCCCCACGCTTTGGCGGGATCCAGATACGCCGGAACACCGGGCCGCCGACGATCGCGGCCGCAGCGAGCCAGCACTCAAGCGCACGCACCGGGCAGAAGGCCGTGTCGCCGTAGGGAAGGGGGATTGTCACTGCGGTGTCCTGGCTCCCCTTGGTCTGGGACAGGGTCAGGCGCAGCCCGCGTTCCGTATGCTCGAGATCGGCTACGGTGATCGCCGCCAACTCGGAGCGGCGAAGCGCACCGGCGAACCCGACCAGGAACAGGGCGCGATCACGCAGGCCCCTCAGGTCGTCGGGGATGGGCGCCAGCAGCCGAGCCAGCACGGCCGGGGTGGCGGCCTTCTTCTTACGCGGCCGCTCGCCGCGGCGTGCGGCGTGCCGGCGGATGCCGGCGAGCGCCTCGGCCACGCAGGCGTCGTCGGTGGGAACCGGGGAGCCGGCGAGGCGGTGCAGGT
>CAXTMM010000111.1:0-9061 GCA_964245415.1 uncultured Acidobacteriaceae bacterium
TCGGAATACGTAACAGCTGATCGCACGTACGTTTTACCAGGTCATGCAGCCCCGCGCCCTCGCGCCCCAGCACCAGCACACACGATCCCGTGTAATCAAAGGCGTCATACTCCATCGTCCCGCGCTCATCCAGCCCTACGCACCACATGCCTCGCTCCTTCAGTTGCTCGAGCGACCGCGTCATGTTCACCACCCGCGCCATGCGCACATGCTCGGCCGCCCCGGCTGAAGCCTTCACCGCAACCGCGCTCAAGGGCGCTGCTCGCCGCTCTGTCAACATCACCCCATCCACCCCGGCCCCATCAGCGGTCCGCAGCAGCGCGCCAAGATTCTGCGGGTCTTCTACCCCATCCAGCGCCAGCACCAGGCGCGCCGCCCCGCTTACCCCCACAAACAAGTCCTCCAGATCCAGCACCGCCTTGGCCCGAACCACGGCCACCACCCCCTGGTGGCCAGGATTCTTTGCCAACTGCGTCAGCTGGTCGCGCCCTTCAAAGCGCAGGCGCACCCCCGTGTCGCGGCATAGATCGATCACCCGCTGCAGTCGCTCGTCATGCCGCTCTCGCGCAATGCACACGTGGTCAAAGCTGCGGCTGCCCGCGCGCAGGGCCTCTTCTACCGGGTGCAGCCCAAACAGGATCTCCATCCTTACCAGTCTACCCGGCAAGCCCCGGCCACACTCCTGCTGACCAATGTCACGCGAAGCATGCGTCTTTCCAGCCACAACCAGCGTCTGACACTTAAACCGATGGCCACCGCCCAGCTCACCGCCGATCGCCTCGCCTCTTCTGCCGCCACCCGCGCAGAAAGTGCGTCCATCGCCCAACGCCTGCGCCGTCAGGACCCCACCCTGCTCGACACGCTCATCGTCGAGTACCAGCATCGCCTGCTGCGCTACCTGCTCTATCTCACCAGCAACCGCGAACTCGCTGAAGACCTCTTCCAGGAAACCTGGATGCGCGTGCTCCTGCGCGGCGCGCAGTTCAAGGGTGACTCCCGCTTCGACACCTGGCTGTTCACCATCGCCCGCAACCTGGTCATCGACTACCGCCGCCGCCGCACCATGGCCAGCCTTGAAGAGCTCGCCGAGCGCAGCGACGACGAACGCCCCTTCGAAATCGCCAGCACCGCGCCTACCCCGTTTGACCACTGCCTGACTCAGCAAAACGGCCAGATCGTCGCCGAAGCCCTGCTCACCCTTGACCCTCTCCATCGCGAAGTGCTCGTCCTGCGCTTCCATGAGGAGATGGCCCTTGAAGAGATCGCCTCGGTTACCTGCGCCCCCCTCTCGACCGTCAAGTCGCGCCTCTACCGGGGCATGGCCGCGCTCCGCCCGCGGATCACCGAGCGCACCCAGGAGGCGCGATGAACCGCCATATCGCTCCTCCAGCCGCGCCGGAACGCGACAGCATGCAGCCCGGCTCGGCCGACCTGCTCGCAGCCTTGAACGGCCTGGACGCTCACCGCGACCGCGCTCTCTCCAATCGCACCCGCCGCGCCGTGCACGACGCAGCAACCGACCTGCGCGAAGGTCGTCACCTCGGCCGCCGTAGCAGCGCCATCGCCCTGCTCACCCTGGCCGGCTTCCTTATGCTGCTCAGTCCCGCCATCTGGGGCAGCATCGACGATGTCTTCGGTGGAGAAACCCTGCTCGACCTGCCTGGTATTGTGGCAGCCCTGGCATTTACACTTTTCGCTGCGATCGCAGCCTCACTTTTCTTGATAGGTGGCCAGGGAAGACGTGACTACCGGTAAGGCAGCGCACGAGGCAAGTAAGTAGCACCGTCGCATCCTTTTCATACCGCTGACGCCGGCGAAAGCATCTCCTGCCTCATTCACCTCCCGTGGTGGCTTCGCTTGACCACACGGAAATTACACAGTGACAGAGACGAGCCTGTCGTCACCAGGCGAGAACACCCATGGCCCTCAATGATCCGCACACCTCGCGTAGCGCTCACCCGGGCGGCACTTCCTTCTCGGAGGAGATGAAGTTGATCCCCCGCTGGTCAGTAGCAGCGGCCGTGTTCGCCTTTGTCGCTATGCAGTACATCTTCTGGGTCGTCATGCCGGATCACCGGCACCACGAGCCGCCTCCATTCGGACTCCGTCTCTACCTGGCCCTCTCCTGGTCCGCGCTCGCCTCGCTCTACATGCTCATGGTCGGTTACGTTACCCGCGACACCAGACGTCGCGGCATGCAGGCCCGCGTCTGGATTGTCGTCTGCCTGGTGCTCCCCGGCGGCATCGGCGCTGTGCTCTACTTCCTGCTGCGCCAGCCGCTTGTCTCGCTTTGTCCCTCATGCAACACGCGGGTGCAAAGCGAATACCACTACTGCCCCCAGTGCGCCTTCCAGATCACCGCCTCCTGCGGCCGGTGCTACCGCGGCGTCCGCCCCAGCGACCTGTTCTGCGTCCACTGCGGCCACGACCGCGCTAACGACAATACGCCGGCACGCCTGTTCGCCTTCCGCGAATAGGCGTGCTTTCGCCTGCAGGCAGCACTCTGCAGGTAGCGCATATACGAACTCGTGAGGAATACTAGAACGTCAGCGCATGTTTGTCCGCGCTTGTTTACCATCGATCTTTCCTTCTGCTTGCGTCACCACCAGCAAGAGGTTTCCTTGCCCATCACCGCCTTGATCATTGACGACGAACGCCTGGCCCGCGAAGAGTTGCAATATCTGCTTGAAACCGATGGCTCGGTCGAGATCCTGGCCCAGGGCACGAACGGCATTGAGGCCGTCGACCTCATCCGCACCCACCGCCCCGATGTCGTTTTCCTCGACGTGCAGATGCCCGGCCTCGACGGCTTCGCCGTCCTGCGCAAGCTGCTTGAAGCCAATCCGAAGGAGGAACTGCCGCAGGTCATCTTCGCCACCGCCTTCGACCAGTACGCCGTGCGTGCTTTCGACGTCAACGCCATCGACTACCTGCTCAAACCCTTCGACCGCGACCGCCTTCACCAGGCCCTCGAGCGCGTACGCCAGCGCCTCCAGGAAGCGCCCATCCCCGCCGGCAGCAGTCTCAGCAGCGAGAGCCAGATAGGCGCCCTGCTCAAACTCATCGAGCAACAGCAATCCAGCCGCCCAGCCAACGGCCGCATCGTCGTCCAGGCCCAAAGCCGCCTGCTGTTAATCGATCAAAAAGATGTCTGCTTTGCGTCCATCGACGAAGGCGTGATCTCGGTCGCCACCCCGAGCATAGAAGGCCAATCCAAAGCCCGCACTCTCGAAGAACTCCTCGACATGCTCGACCCTTCCGTCTTCTGGCGCGCCCATCGGTCGTTCCTGGTCAACATCAACCACATCCGCGAAGTCGTGCCCTGGTTCAAGAGCAGCTATCAGCTCCGTATGGACGACAAAAAGCAGACCGAGATCCCCGTGAGCCGCGCGCAAACCCGCCGCCTCCGCGAGCTCTTCAAGCTCTAGCCGCCGCTACATCAGCAGCCGCGACTGACCCCGCTGCAATTTCGCATACACTGCATGCAGCCCATCCACACACGGCTCAAAGGTGCGGCTCAGCCGCGCAAACAGCGGCGCCTCCCGCTCATACTCAAACAGGTTGAACTGTGAGACGACCCAATAACTCTCCTGCCCATTGCGCACCATCTCGCTTCGCCGCCGCGGCGACGCTGCATTTTTCGGCGCCATGCCGGCCGAAAACAACAGGTAATCCCCGATATACTTGCGCAGCCGCCGCTCGGCATCGAAGGATGACGCCGTCCCATGCACCGGATCAGCCGCCACCAGCAATGCCTCTAACTCATGCACCGGGTGCCCTTCCGCATCGCGCACCGGATAGAGCGTGTCGGTCGAGGAAAAATCGGTAAGCATATCTGCGACATAGGCCGCAATCTCACTATCCTGGTGAGGAAGCGTATCGCGAAAGCACTCACGAACCAGTTCATGAAAGATACGGCGCAGCGGGTGCGTCGGCGAGATCATCGTGCAGGCTCCTTGTCTTGGATTTCTGCCGTGCTCGTTCCTGTTCCTGTTCCTGTTCCATGGAGCTACTCTGCATTCACGGGGTTGTAACCATACGATGCCTTTCTTTTCGCTCCCTGGCAACATTCTTTCGTCACACAGGGTACCTTTGCTGACACTCTCGTTCGACCCTGCCGGGTCATCCCGTGTAGCGCGACAGTAAGGCTGCCTGGACACGCGCGCCATCCTGAGCGCAACCAGGACCTGCCTCTGCCGTTCACACGGGCAACAGCCTCGCGTTGCAGAAACTTTACGCCAGCGATCTTCAGCCGATGATAGAAGTGAAAGACGAAGTGAAAAGCAGCTCGGACGTAAGAGAGTCGACATGGATCGCGTAGGCAAGGTCGAGAGCCTCTGGCGCTACCCGGTGAAGAGCATGCGCGGCGAGCAGATGCATACAGCTTTTGCCGGCTTCGCAGGCATGCGCGGCGACCGCATCTACGCCCTCCATGACGCCGCGGCTCCGGCAGACTTCCCCTACCTCACCGCGCGCCAGCGCGCCCACATGCTTCTCTTCCATCCCCGCTTTCGCCACGGCAGCGAGCATCCCGCGGAGCTTGTGGTCGAGACCCCCGCAGGCCAGATCCTCAGCATCGACGACCCGGCCCTCCTCTCCCTGCTCAGCGCGGACCTCGACGACCGTCACAACATCACTCTCATGCGCTCAGAACACGCGTTGACCGACGCTTACCCGGTCTCGCTCTTTTCTATCCAGACCGCCTGGCAACTCGCGCGGGACTTGGAAGCTCCGATCGACAAACGGCGCTTCCGCGCCAACATCTATCTCGATCTCGACACCGCCGGCGGCTTCGGCGAAGATCGCTTTGTCGGCCACTCGCTCCAGGTCGGGACCCAGGTCGTACTCACGATCCTCGACCGCGATCCACGCTGCAAGATCGTCACCCTTGATCCTGACACCACCAAGGCCAATCCCAAAGTGATCAAGCACCTGGCCCGAGCACACCAGACCCGGGCCGGTGTCTACGCAGCAGTCCAGGTCGAAGGCACCATCCATCAGGGCGACGAAGTCCGCCTGCTCCCCTGAGGCTTGGCCAAGACACGCACCCCCATACCAGCAGCCCTGACCCGCGGAAGCAAACTTGCGCCTCTAATACGCCCAGGTATCCCAATCGCCGGCACCCTGGTAGCCGTAGGCAGCACCCTCCGCACCACACCCCGGTGCGGCACCGGTTCCTCCGTCACCACAGGAAAAGCAGTTCCAGCCGCCCCGGCGCCGGCGCGCTTTTTCACCCTTGGCACTGATCAGGGAGACCGGCGCCAGCACAAAGGCACGCGATCCGCAAACAACATGAAGGCCCCTGCGTCGCGTTCATCCGCAGTCGATCATCATGCGGCATCTCGCGCCTCGTCTGGTAGCCGCTCAAGACCCGGCATTCCCCGCCGCCGCGGTCTCCTGCTCTGGCAGCCCGGGCCTCTCGCTTTGCACCTGCAGAATACACGCCTCCAGGATGTCCAGCGCAATCGTTGCCTCATGCTCATGGACGATCAATGGGGGCGCCAGCCGGATTGAAGTCTCGCCGCAGCCTAAGATCAGTAGCCCCTGCTCAAATGCCAGCTCAACAATCCGGTCTCGCCACGCTCCAGCCATCTCGCGTGTCTTCTGGTCTTTCACAATCTCGATCCCGATCATCAACCCGATCCCGCGCACCTGCCCGACGATCGGGTGCTTCGCGACCCAGCCGTGCAGCCGCTCCAGCATCCCCGCACCTACCACGGCTGCGTTCTTGAGTCCTTCGCGCTCCAGCACGTCGATCGTCGCCAGCGCTGCCGCAATCGCCACCGGGTTACCGCCAAAGGTCGAAGCGTGCGAGCCCGGCTTCCAGTCCATGATCTCGGCCCGCGTCATACAAATGCCCAGCGGCATCCCGCTCGCAATCCCCTTCGCGATGCAGACAATATCCGGCTCCACCTGCGCATGCTCGACGGCCCACCACTTGCCCGTCCGCCCGGCGCCCGACTGCACCTCGTCCACCACCAGCAAAATCTCGTGGCGGTCGCAGATCCGCCGCAACTCCTGCATAAAGACCGGCGGCGCCACCACATATCCACCCTCACCCTGGATCGGCTCGACAAAGATCGCCGCCACTTCTTCCGGCGCGACAGTTGTCTTGAACAGCTTCTCTTCAATAAACCGCGCGCACCCCAGCGCAAACGCCTCTTCGGCTTGAGGACCACCCGAGCAGCCGCGATACGCATACGGGTAGCGCACATGCGTCACCCCCGGCACCAGAGGCGAAAATCGCCGCTTTTGCTGCGGCTTTGAGCCCGTCAGCGACAGCGCCCCCATCGTCCGCCCATGGAACGCCCCAAAAAATGCAATCACATTCTGCCGGCCGGTATGATAGCGCGCAATCTTCAGCGCGCACTCCACCGCCTCCGCCCCTGAGTTGCCATAGTAGAACCGGTGCGGCCCCGGCATTGGCGCAATCGCCGACAGCCTCTCGGCCAGCGTCACCATCCCCTCGTAGTAAAAGTCGGTTCCGGACATGTGGATCAGCTCGCCCGCCTGCTCCCGGATCGCTGCCACCACCTCCGGGTGACAGTGCCCGGTCGAGGTCACGGCGATCCCGGCTGCGAAGTCAAGAAACGTATTCCCATCCACATCTTCCACCCGCACCCCGCGCCCGCGCTTGGCCACCATCGGATACGAGCGCGTATAGCTCGGCGAAATGTAGCGCTCATCCTGCTCAACAATCCGTCGCGCATTCGGTCCGGGCAGCGCACCCACAATCTCCGGCCCATACTGCGCATACATCTCACTTTTGCGGTCCGCTGCTTCGGTCGCACTTTCGGTCTGCATCAGGCTCTGCATGCTAGCTCCTTAACCTCGTGTAGGCCCGGCAATGCGCACGGGCGGCTCCGGTTCAAATCAAGAAAGGGGAGAGTGGAACGAGAGAGCGGATGAAGTCTGCTTCCATCAAGGAACCCTGCGCGGGGGAGAGGCCAGGCGTCTGGCGCAAGCCTCGGGAACCCAGGGCAGCGAAGACTAAGCGCTGCCGAAGAGGCTAGGTCGTGCCTCGGCAGGGTGGGGCAAGGGAACAGCCGGCCGTGAGCCGCAGGGCGCGCCCTGGCCATCCGGCCAACCGGGCGCAGCAGAACAGGCCCGGGGGAGCGGCTCAGACCATCCAGGCCGTTCAGCTCGGGTGGCCATGCTGCATGTGTCAAATGCCCTCATTGCGCCGAGCTTAGCATGGGAGGGCCAGGCAGGAGAACCTATTTCTCGCCCGCCTGTTGCGCGCGCAACATGGGGCAGGCGCGCACTCCCGGGACCGGTCGCACCTACATCACCGGCCCATGTGAGCGCAGAGTAGGCATCCTGTAGCTGATGCCGGTGCTCAGGATCGTCGGCGACGCCCCGCTTCCGGCATAGATGTGGTTGTAGCTGTAATCGGCGACCCGCCAGTCCAGCCCCCACTTCAAGTGCGCATCCAGCCCCGCATCAACCGTCCACACCAGCCCATAGCCCCTGCCTAAACCGGTGTAGTGGGGATTTGCATACCCGGAGTGCCCGTAGCCGCCCATCACGCCCCCATAAGGCTGGAAACGCCGGCTCACACTGGGTGAAAATCTCGGCCCCATCTCCGCAATGTAGGTGTGCAAGACAATCCGGTCGCGCAGGACCACGCCGCGAAAGTCCAGCGCCGCTAACCTGCTGCGCTCGAGCACCAGGCCGCCGCTGTAGCCCAGGGCATGCCCTTGACCCAGCTCCGGCTGCGCCGCGCTCGCAGTAAAGTACCCGGAAAGAGCGAGCGGCCGGTTCATCGGAGAGAGAACCTGGGCTCGGCCAGCAGAGGTGAGCAATGTACTCAAAAAGAGGAAAAGAGCGAGTCTAGGCGACATAGGGGCATGACCTTTCATAACCGCGGCCTAGAGATGTATCGGCAGCAGGGTGAAAAGCGTTACTCCCGCTTGACGCGAGTTTCGGCTTACACTGGCACAAGGAGCACAGCACAATGCCAACCACCGTAGGCGTTCTACTACTCTTCCTCGGCACCTTCGCCGGCTGCATCTTCTGGGCAACCCGCGGCAGGACCGACCGCTCGGACCGCCAGGGCGACGTCACCGGCGCCCCTGGCAAGACCTCCTGAGCGTCAGCCGCCCCGCCCGCCTTGCACCCGGCAGGCAGCTTCATTGGTTACCTTCGGTTATCCAGTGTGGGAATACGCAGCGGCCGCGGCCCGAGGGAACTCTGCCGAACAGGCGTACGGTGTAGCGGAACCGGTCACGAATGAGAAAGCCCCGCGAGGATCAAACTCCGCGCAGGGCTTTCTCGCCTGAACACCAGAACCACGCTCGTGTGCACTCCAGAACTACGCTCGCGCCGGGTCCCCCGTCTCTGTCTCCACACCCAGCTCTGCAATCGCAGCCTGCGCCTTCGCCCTGTCAAAACTCCCATCGCGCGCCAGCTTTGACAGCGTCGCCGCCACAATCGATACAGCGTTCACCTCAAAGTGCCGCCGTAGGTGCTCGCGATTGTCGCTGCGCCCGAATCCATCCGTGCCGAGCGAAACCAGCCTCGACCCCAGCCAGGGCGCCAGCTGGTCCGGCATCGTCTTCATGTAATCGCTCGCCGCGATAATCGGCCCCTTCGCCCCGTCCATCGCCTGCAGCACATACGGCGTCTGCTCCGCCTCGGCCGGGTGCAGCCGGTTCCAGCGCTCCACCCCCAGCGCGTCCCGGCGCAGCTCGTTGTAGCTGGTCACGCTCCACACGTCGGCCTGCACTTGATACTTCTCGGCAAGCATCGTCTGCGCCGCAAGCACCTCGTTCAAGATCGGTCCTGACCCAAACAGCTGAACAGTGGCTTGGCCAGGCTGCGAGCCTGCCTTCTCTTTTTTCGCACCTGTAACCTCACCTGCGCGGAACTTGTAGATCCCCCGGACTATCCCTTCCCGGCTCACACCCTCCGCCATCGCCGGCATTGCATAATCCTCGTTGTACATCGTGATGTAGTAGAACGTCTCTTCGCCAGCTTCATACATCCGCCGAATGCCGTCCTGCACCACTACAGCCAGCTCATACACATACGCTGGATCATACGTCCGGCACGTCGGCAC
>CAXTMM010000112.1:0-4716 GCA_964245415.1 uncultured Acidobacteriaceae bacterium
CAGGTATTCCATCCAGCGATAGGGCCGAGCAATGGAGTCGAAAGTACGCAAGTTGAATTACGAACGCCCGATCAGAAACAGCAGCGGGGTAAGTAATCCCACATCCGCCAGCACCCGAGCCCGCCGCGCGCCCATTCTGCCATTTCGGCAACCCACGAGCAGCGTAAGCAGCAGCAGGCAGGAGATCAGCACCCCTACGGCCGCAGGAAAGCATCGCGCCCCCGAGCTCAAGCCCACTTCCCAGCCGATAACCGCTGCAGCGGCAAAGGCCAGCGCCAGCGCGCATCGGGTAAGCTGAAGCCACTCTTTGCGCCCGGCCCGGCCGTAAACCAGGAATCCAGCTTCAGCAAAGCTGATCACTCCACAGTTAAGCCAGCAAAGCCACGCCAGCAAGCACGAAATCACAAGCAAAGCTAAGCGACTCCCAACCGGCGCCCCCATAAAAGCAGGAGCGGCCACCGCCGCGGTAAAAAGCAGCGCAACCGCCGCCTCTTTTCTTCTCTGCCCTATCGGCCGAGCCGGCTGCGTACTCCCCAGCGGCCCCCAGTGCACCCGCACACCATACACCATGACCGGCACAGCAAGTGCCAGGTAAAACACGATCAGCCGTAAAGGCATCCACCGGCATAGCACCATCAGCCAAGCCGCCGCCAAACAGCACAGACCTAGCATCACCCTTCTATGCCGCCGGTGAAAGTAGTGCCGGTCCCTCAGGTGCGTCTCTCCATCCGGCCCCGCCGTCCCATCAAGCACTCGATCCAGCACGTAGACGATCCAGGTGCCCAAGCCAAGCACCAGAACTTCCGCAAGCCCCAACTGCGGGCCTGCCAGCCGAGCCAGCATCATCGCCCAGACCACAGCGACCGTAGGTGCATCCAGGCTGCACAAGTGCCATCCCAGCAGGCACGTAGCAGCCAGCTGCTGCCAGCCTCGTCTCTCCGCCACTGCCGACATGGTTTCCACCCCATGATTGTAGAAGCAGAGCCATTGCAGCCGTTCCAGGCGCGCATTGCACCTCTCAAGCACGGACTACATTAGTATGGTGGAAGCCGGCGAAGAAGCTGCGCCTGCGTCTTCTTCGACCCTGTACCCGTCAACACGGAGCAAGCTGTAGGTTCGTTCAGGCCGCCTATCCGTGTGTGGTAAGCGGCAGACTCCCCTGTCGCACGAATGCTGTTCCTTGTTTACGCTGGTGCTCGCGCGCCTGGCAACGGCACTGCTCATTCTCAAGAAACACGGATTTTTGAGGCGATCCCAAACCTGATGGAACAGCAACCACCTGCTTCCCCGCTCCTGTCTGAAAGTCCCCCGCAAAGGAACGCCTCGCGTGCGCCGGGCTCCGATCAACCGCCTCGCAAAAAGCGACGCTGGATATGGATCATCCTGCTCGCGATCTTTGCGGCTGCCTTCGTTCTTGTCTTGCGGCACAAGCCTGTCGTTTCGGCCGAAGGGGGAGGGGGCGGCGGACGCCGCCAGCAGGGCCCCGTCACCATCAACGTGGCTTCCGTCGGCAGTGGGCAGATGGCAATCAAGCTTGATGCCATCGGCACCGTGACCCCTACCTATACCGCCACCATCAACAGCCAGGTGAGCGGGCAAGTCGTGAGCGTGCACTACCGTGAAGGCCAGACCGTCGCCAAGGGCACCCCACTTATCGACATTGACCCCCGCCCCTACCAGGCAACTCTCGACACCGCTCTCGGCACCCTAGCCCGCGACCGCGGTGTGCTCGCCCAGGCCCAGATGGATTTCGAACGTTACCAGGCCGCATGGGCGCGCAACGCCATCGCCAAGCAGCAGCTCGATGACCAGGCCAAACTGGTCTAGCAGGACCAGGGCCTGGTCAAGGCCGATGAAGGCACAGTCGAGACCGATCAGGTCCAGCTGGGTTTCTGCCACATCACCTCACCCATCTCCGGCCGCGTCGGCCTGCGGCTCGTCGACCCGGGCAACATCGTCACCGCCAACAGCACCACCGCGCTCGTCGTCATCACCCAGGTTCAGCCCATCACCGTCGTCTTTACCATCCCTGAAGACAGCCTGCCCCAGGTCGAAGCAGCCATCAAGCACAACGGCAAGCACAGCGGGCTTGAGACCGCCGCCTTCGACCGCTCGAACGAGCACCAGATCGCCGAGGGCCGCTTGATGTCGCTCGACAATCAGATCGACACAACCACCGGCACACTCAAGCTGCGCGCGACCTTCAACAACCGCGACATGGCCCTTTATCCGAATCAGTTCGTGAACACCCGCCTGCTCACCAGCGTGCTCCCGAACCAGACCATGGTGCCCAGCTCGGCCATACAGCGCAATGGGCAGCAGGCCTTTGTCTACAGGATCACCAAGGACACCTCGCCGCCTCCAGCCGCCCCGGACCAAGCCGCGAAAGCGGGCGGTGCGAAAGGCGCAGGGAAGAACCAGCCTGGCGAAGGTGGCCCCCGCGACAACCAACCCCTCATGGTCGCGACCATGGTCAACGTCAAGGTCGGCAATACCGACGGCCTGATGACCGCCGTCCAGGGTGTGAACGCGGGCGACATCATCGCCGACAGCAGCTTTGAGAAGCTCCAGAACCATGCCAAGGTCCGCGTCGTCAAGCAGAAGATTGGCGTCTCGGATGAGGAGAGCGGCACCCCGTGAGCCTGTCTCGCCCATTTATCCTGCGTCCGGTCGCGACCGCTCTACTGATGGTCGCCATCCTGCTGGTGGGCATCGTCGCCTACTTCCAGCTGCCCGTCTCCGCGCTGCCGCAGGTTGACTACCCCACCATCCAGGTACTGACCTTCTATCCCGGCGCCGCGCCCGACGTCATGGCCACCACCGTCACCGCGCCCCTCGAGCGCCAGTTCGGCCAGCTGCAGGGCCTCAGCCAGATGACCTCGACCAGCGCCGGGGGAGTCTCGGTCGTCGTGCTGCAGTTCTCGCTCTCGCTCCAGATCGATATCGCCGAGGAAGAAGTTCAGTCAGCCATCAACGCCGCGCAGAGCTTTCTGCCGTCTGACCTGCCCGTACCTCCTACCTACTCGAAGACCAACCCGGCCGACGCGCCCGTGCTCACCCTTGCCATCACCTCCAAGACCATCCCTCTGCCGCAGGTCGAAGACCTGATCGACACCCGTCTCGCTCCCAAGCTCTCGCAACTCAGCGGCGTCGGCCTGGTCTCGATCTCAGGCGGACAGAAGCCGGCCGTTCGCATCCAGGTCAACCCGACCCAGCTCGCCTCCTTCGGCCTCAACCTTGAAGACGTACGCACCGCCCTCGCCGACACCAGCGTCAACTCCGCCAAAGGCAGCTTCGACGGCCCCCGCCAGGATTACCAGATCGACGCGAACGACCAGTTGCAAACCACCGGCGACTACCAGGACGTCGTGGTCGCCTACCGCAACCAGGCCCCGGTCTTTCTCAAGAATGTAGCCAGCATCATCAACGGGGTGGAAAATACGCAGCAGGCCGCCTGGTCCAATCAGACCCCCGCCGTCATCCTCAACGTCCAGAGGCAGCCCGGCGCAAACACAATCAGCGTCGTTAAAAGCATCAAGAACCTGCTGCCCCAGCTTGAAGCAACACTGCCGGCCGGCCTCCAGATCACCGTGCTGACCGACCTAACCACCAGCATCCAGGCCTCGGTCGATGACGTCGAATTCGAGCTCATGCTCACCATCGCGCTCGTCGTGATGGTCATCTTCATCTTCCTGCGCTCGCTCGCCGCAACCATCATCCCCAGCGTTGCCGTGCCGCTCTCACTCGTCGGCACCTTCGGCGCCATGTACGCGCTCGGCTACTCGCTCGATAACCTCTCGCTCATGGCCCTCACTATCTCGACCGGCTTCGTCGTCGACGACGCCATCGTCATGATCGAGAACATCTCCCGCTATCTCGAAGAAGGCGACCCACCCATGGAAGCCGCGCTCAAGGGCGCCGGGCAGATCGGCTTTACCATCCTCTCGCTCACCATCTCGCTCATCGCCGTCCTCATCCCGCTCCTCTTCATGGGCGACGTGGTAGGCCGGCTCTTCCGCGAGTTCGCCGTCACCCTCGCGGTGACAATCATCCTCTCGGCCGTCGTCTCGCTTACCCTCACGCCGGTGATGTGCGCGCGCATCCTCAAGCACGATCCTGTAGCCCAGCAAGGCCGCCTCTACCGCGCCTCCGAACGCGCCTTCGAGAACATGATCGCCTTCTACGGGCGTACCCTTAAGTTCGTCCTCCGCTTCCAACCCATCACCTTGCTCGTCGCCCTCGCCACCCTCGCGCTCACCATCTTTCTCTACATCGTCATCCCCAAAGGCTTCTTTCCCGTGCAGGATACGGGCGTGATCCAGGGCATCTCACAGGCTCCCGAGACGATCTCGTTCCCAGCCATGGCAGCCAAACAAAAGGAACTCGCCGCCATCATCCTCGCCGACCCCGCGGTCGAGAGCCTCTCCTCCTTTATCGGCCCCGACGGTACCAACACCACGCTCAACAGCGGCCGCTTCTCCATCAACCTGAAGCCGCTCTCCCAGCGCGACCTCACTGCCTCCGACGTCATCCGCCGCTTGCAAGGCCAGCTCCAAGGAGTCCAGGGTATCCGCCTCTACATGCAGGCCGTGCAGAATATCACCGTCGACGACCGCGTAAGCCGTACCCAGTACCAGTACACGCTTGAAGATCCGAGCGCCGACGAGCTGAACCTCTGGACCAGCCGCTTCGTCGCCAAGCTGAAATCCCTGCCCG
>CAXTMM010000112.1:4726-9037 GCA_964245415.1 uncultured Acidobacteriaceae bacterium
CCGAGCTCGAAGACGTAGCCACCGACCAGCAGACCGGCGGCCTCGCCACCGCGCTCGATATCGACCGCGTCACCGCCTCCCGTCTCGGCATCGCTCCCACCACCATCGATAACACCCTCTATGACGCCTTCGGTCAGCGCCAGATCACCACCATGTACACGCAGCTGAACCAGTACCACGTCATCCTTGAAACCCAGCCGAAATACCAGCTCGACCCCACACACCTCAACGACATCTACATCCAGTCCAACGCCTCTGCCGGCGCAACCGGTTCCGGCGCGACGTCTTCCTTCTCCTCTTCAAGCTCGGCTTCCGCAGGGTCAAGCGCGCTTACGTCAAGCGTCCTCTACACGCCATCGTCCGGTGTCTTTTCGGCGCCCGCTAACGCCTTGTCGCTCACCGGCACAGGCACCACCTCCACCAGCACCGGAGCCAACACAAGCACCACCGGCGCCCAGCCCCATCAGATCCCTCTGACCGCCTTTGCCCACATCACCAAGACCACCGAGCCGCTCTCGATCAACCACCAGGGCCAGTTTCCAGCCGTTACCGTCTCCTTCAATCTGGCGCCCAACGCGGCCCTCGGCAATGCCATCTCCGACATAGACAAAATCGCGCATCAAATGGGCTTTCCCGCCAGCATGCAAGCCGACTTCCAAGGTACCGCGGCCAGCTTCCGTAACTCGCTCTCGAACGA
The DNA here is from genome assembly GCA_964245415.1 of uncultured Acidobacteriaceae bacterium. GTDB lineage: Bacteria > Acidobacteriota > Terriglobia > Terriglobales > Acidobacteriaceae > EB88. The sequence continues at coordinate 5,424 of CAXTMM010000112.1, forward strand.
AGCCATCCTGATTCTCGCTGCATTGGTCACCGTCTACATCGTGCTCGGCGTGCTCTACGAAAGCTTCATCCATCCCATCACCATTCTCTCCACGCTCCCCTCAGCCGGCGTCGGCGCACTCCTCTCGCTCACCCTCTTCGGCGAAGACTTGAGCGTGGTCGCCATCATCGGCATCATCCTGCTCATCGGCATCGTCAAGAAAAACGGCATCATGATCGTCGACTTCGCCCTCGAAGCCGAGCGCGTGCACGGCAAGAACTCGACTGACGCCATCTACGAGGCGAGCCTGCTGCGCTTCCGCCCCATCATGATGACCACCATGGCAGCGCTGCTGGGCGCGCTTCCACTCGCCTTCGGCCACGGCATCGGATCAGAACTCCGCCGCCCGCTCGGCATCGTCATGGTCGGCGGCCTGCTCGTCTCGCAGGTGCTCACCCTCTACACCACGCCCGTCATCTACATCTTCTTCGATAACATCGCGAAACGTTTTTCCAAGAGCCCGAAGCAACCACAAGCACCACGCACCGGCAATGAGCCGCAAAGCACATCGGCGCAGCCGCGGGTAGCCGCAGGCGTATGAGCATCTCGTCGCCTTTCATCCACCGCCCTGTCGCGACCACGCTGCTCACCATCGCAGTAGCGATTGCAGGCATCGTCGGCTATACAGTCCTGCCTGTCTCGCCGCTGCCGCAGGTTGATTTCCCAACCATCCAAGTCTCGGCCGGCCTGCCCGGCGCCAGCGCCGAGATCATGGCCTCCTCCATCGCCACTCCGCTCGAGCGCCAGTTCTCGCACATCGCCGGCGTTACCGAGATGACCTCCTCGAGCTCCCTCAGCTCGACCAACGTCACGCTCCAGTTCGACCTCAGCCGCAACATCGACGGCGCGGCGCGCGACGACGAAGCAGCCATCAACGCCGCCCGTACCTACATGCCCGCCAACCTGACTGGCAATCCCACCTATCGCAAGGTCAACCCCGCCGACGCGCCCATCATGATCCTCGGGCTCACCTCCGACAAGTACGACACCGCCAAGCTCTACGACGTAGCCTCCACCATCATCCAGCAGCGCTTCTCGCAGATTGAAGGCGTAGGCATCGTCGGCGTGGGCGGCGGCGCGCTGCCCTCGGTACGCGTTGGCGCGAACCCAACCCAGCTCGAAAGCTACGGCCTTACCCTCGCCAGCATCCAGTCCGCACTCAGCCTCCAAAACTCCGACCATCCGCGCGGCCACTTTGAAGACAACATCATCCGCACCGACATCGTGACCAATGGCCAGATATCGCAGGCAGAAGAGTACAGGCCGCTCATCATCGGCTACCACAATGGCGCCGCGGTCCGCCTCGAAGACGTAGCCAATGTGCAGGACGCGACCCAGAATGTCCGCACCGCCGGCTACCTCAACGGCGTCAAGTCCGTCACGCTCATCGTCTCCCGCCAACCCGGCGCCAACATCATCGCCACCAATGAGCGCATTCGCGCTTCGTTGCCAAGTATCCAGGCCGCTATCCCCCAGGGCATCAAGAGCACCATCGTGCTCGACCGCACCACCACCATCCGCGCCTCGGTCAACGATGTCGAGAGCACGCTCGTCATCTCCATCTTCCTGGTCATTGGCGTCGTCTTCGTCTTTCTCCGCAACCCTCGCGCCACGCTCATCCCGACCGTCGCCGTCCCCGTCTCACTCATCGGCACCTTCGCCGTCATGTACATGCTCGGCTACTCGCTCGACAACCTATCGCTGATGGCTCTCACCATCGCCACCGGCTTTGTCGTCGACGACGCGATCGTGGTTATGGAAAACATCTCGCGCTTTATCGAGATGGGCCTGACACCCATCGATGCCGCGCTCAAAGGCGCCGAAGAGATCGGCTCGACCGTCTTCACCATCAGCATCTCGCTCATCGCCGTCTTCATCCCCATCCTGCTCATGGGCGGCATCGTCGGCCGGCTCTTCCGCGAGTTCGCCGTCGTCCTCTCCACTGCCATCCTCGTCTCGATGGTCGTCTCCCTCACCACCACGCCCATGATGTGCGCGCACCTGCTCAAGCACCAGCCTGCCGAAACCACCAGGCACAACTGGATGTACAGGACCAGCGAGCGCGGCTTCGACTTCATCCTCAGCATCTACCGCGGCAGCCTTATCTGGGTGCTCGAAAACCCAGGCATCACCATCGTCGTGCTCCTGCTCACCATCTCCCTCAACGTCATGCTCTTCGTGCGCGTGCCCAAGGGCTTCTTCCCGCAGCAGGACACAGGCGCAGTCTTCGGCGGCCTGCAGGGCTCGCAGGATCAGTCCTTCCCGTCCATGAACAAGTCCCTGCTCCAGATCGTCAACGTCATCACCCACGATCCCGCCGTGGCCAACGTCAATGCCTACACCGGCGGCAATGGCGCAACCAACGGCGGCTTTGTCTACATCGCGCTCAAGCCGCTCGACGAGCGCAAGGTAAGCGCGCAGGAAGTGATTAACCGCATGCGGCCGAAGTTCGGCAGGCTTCCCGTAGCCTCGGTCTTTCTGCAGGCCGCCCAGGATATCCGTGTCGGCGGCCGCGGCGGCAACGCCCTCTACCAGTACACCATCCAGGCTGATTCGCTGCCCATGCTCTTCAAGTGGGGACCGCTCCTGCTTCAGAACATGAAGAAAATCCCCCAGCTGACCGACGTCAACTCCGACGCCGAAAGCAGCGGTCTTACCGAATTCCTCAGCTACGATCGCCAGACCGCCGCCAGGCTTGGCTATACGCCCTCCTCCATCAACTCCGCGCTCTACTCGGCCTTCGGTCAGTCGGAAGTCTCGCTCATCTACACCCAGCTCAACCAGTATTATGTCGTGCTTGAGGTCGATCCACAGTACACATCCTCACCCGCCGGCTTGAACAGTATCTACCTCGACGCCACCGGCAACCACAGCGCCGTGCCGCTCAGCGCCTTCACCAAGGCCAGCACCACCACCACTCCCATCTCGCTCAACCACACCGGACTCTTTCCCTCCGTCACCGTCTCGTTCAATCTCGCTCCCGGCGTCGCGCTCAGCGATGCCACCCAGCTCATCCAGCAGATGCAGGATCGGCTCGGCACACCGGCTACCGTGCGCGGCTTCTTCTCCGGCACCCTGCAGGCCTTTCAGGACTCGCTCAAATCCGAGCCCATCCTCATCTTTACCGCTCTGCTCGCGGTCTACATCGTCCTCGGCGTGCTGTATGAAAGCCTCGTGCACCCCATCACCATCATCTCCACACTCCCCTCCGCCAGCGTCGGCGCGCTGCTCGCACTCATGCTCACCGGCACCGACCTCAGCGTCATCGCCATCATCGGCATCGTGCTCCTGATTGGCATCGTCAAAAAGAACGCCATCATGATGATCGACTTCGCCCTGATGGCCGAGCGCGAGCACGGCAAATCCACCTCGGACGCCATCTTTGAAGCCTGCATGCTGCGCTTCCGCCCCATCATGATGACCACCATGGCCGCACTCTTCGGCGCCATTCCGCTGGCCTTTGGCAAAGGCACCGGCTCTGAGCTGCGCCAGCCTCTCGGCATCTCGATCGTCGGCGGCCTGATCGTCTCCGAAGCGCTTACGCTCTACACCACCCCAGTCATCTACCTCTACAT
>CAXTMM010000113.1:0-2493 GCA_964245415.1 uncultured Acidobacteriaceae bacterium
ATCCGATATAAGGCAAGCATTGTTTGGGAGGTGGCGTATAGCTGCTTCGGTTCTGGGCTTGAAGGTGCAGCAGGCGGTGCCATTCTGGGTGTTGCTGACATGGGAGCTCGCTGCGGTTCTATGCGGATGGGCCTGGGCTTGCGATTAAGGGCACGTGGGTCCTGGATGCGGACGGCACTACCCGGATCACGAGCTAATTTGCTGGTGCTGGCTTGAGCTTGGCAATGCCACGATCATGCTTCAGGAGTTCCGGCCGCAGGGCCGGACCAGGGAACGCTCAGGCCGGGATGTTAGTCCGCTTCGAATGTGAAAGTGCACCTGCGCTCCGTCGCAACTGCGAAATCGCGGAGCGTTCAGGCGCGGAGACACCCCCTTGTAGGGACCCCGCCGGAGGTTGTGCCGAGGACCGATCCAGACGGCTACTGGCTGGAGTTTGAGAGCCCGACCGACGCGCCGAAAGAGAGCGAGTTGCAAAAGTAAGGGTCTTCGCGCGCGATCGACCTCCTTGCGCTACGCGGCGCAGCGCATTCGACCGAACCTCGCACGCCTGTGCGGATAGGGAGCGCGCGTCACTGTGGCCGGGTCGATTTCTGGGCGGACGCGCTATCATGGCTATCTAGCCTGGGCTGCTGGTCTAGGCGAGGAGCGACGTGGCCCGCGAGCACCAGCTAGAACGAAAGGGGGGGACCGCAGCCGCGCCAGCTCTCTCATCCAACCCGGATCGATCCCCTGCCATGCATGAGTACCCGGATCACCGCCAGTCCGAGGCGCTGCTCGAGAGTTTGCAGCTGGATTGCGGCTCAGAGGATGCGCTGTGTCCGCCGGCGGGGAGCTTTGCGCCGCTGCCGCCTCTGTCGCGCACGCAGCCGGTTGAGACTGATTTCCTGATCAAGCTGGCCGAGACGCTGAACACGACTCTCGACCTGCAGACGCTGCTCAAGCAAACGGCCGAGCTGGTGCGGGCAGTGATCGACTACCGCATCTTTGCCATTCTGCTGGTGCACGACCGAACCGGCGACCTGCGGATGCGTTTTCAGTTGGGACACCCGGCCGAGACGGAGCGCATGCGCTTCAAGCTGGGGCAAGGGGTGGTGGGCAAGGTGGCCGAGAATCGTCAGGCCATGCTGATCAACGATGTCAAGCGCTCAACCGATTACATCGAGGTCAATCCGCTGGTGTGCTCGGAGCTGGCGGTGCCACTGATCGTTAAGAATCGCGTGATCGGCGTGATCGATATCGAGAGCGAGCAGCTGAATTATTTTCGGCCGGAGCATCTGCACCTGCTCACGCTGACGGCTTCGCGCATCTCGCAGGCGATTGAGAATGCGCGACTGTATACGCGGGTGGCTCGGCAGGCGCAGACGCTGCGCATTTTGAACGAGATCAGCCGGGAGCTGACCTCGATCCTTGACCTGGGGCCGCTCTTTGCGCGGATTGGAGAGTTGCTGCGGCGGCTCTTTGAGTTTCAGTTTTTTACGATCTGGATTATCGACGACCAGGATGGGGTGCTGGAGAGCCGGTTTGCGACACGGTATGGCGAGCAGATTGAGGTGCATGAGCGGCTGCCGGTGAAGCGCGGGCTGGTGGGGGCGGCGATTGAGGATCGGGCGCTGGTGCACTCCCCTGACGTGCGGAAAGATCCGCGCTACTACATGGTCAATCGCGAGACCCGGTCGGAGATGATTGTGCCGCTGATCTATAAGAACACCGTGATTGGGGTGCTGGATCTCGAACATACGCGGACGAACTACTTCAACGAGGATCATGAGCGGGCGGTGGTGACCCTCGCCGCGCAAATCGCAATCTCGATTGAGAATGCGCGGCTGTACCAGAGGGTGACCCAGCAGGAGGCGCGGCTGGAGAATGACCTGGCCATGGCGCGCGAAGTCCAGTTGCGGCTGCTGCCGCCTGCGCGGCCCAAACATCAGAATGCCGAGTTTGCAGCGCGGTTTTTGCCGGCGCGGACAATTGGTGGCGATCTTTATGATTTTCTGAAGTATGACGCGGATCGCACGGCTGTGGCGGTTGGGGATGTGAGCGGCAAGGCGGCTCCGGCGGCCCTGTATGCGGCGATGGTGAGCGGGATCATGCGCTCGGCAGGTGCGCAGCAGCTCTCGCCGAGCGAGATGCTGGTGGTGCTGAACGATTCGCTCCAGGAGCGACATGTGGCCGCGCAGTATGTGGCGATGCTGTACGCGGTGTGGAATGATCCTGGGCGCACGCTGACGCTGGCCAATGCCGGGGCGGTGCAGCCGCTGTTTTGTCGCGGCGATGTTGTGGAGACGCTCGCGGTGGAGGGCTTTCCGCTGGGGATGTTTGCCTCGGTCGAGTATGAAGAGCGGACGCTTGTGACCGAGCCGGGGGACACGCTGGTTTTTTTCAGCGATGGGCTGGTGGATGCGCAGAATCCTGCGGGCGAGATGTTTGGCTCGGAGCGATTGGTGGAGACGTTGCTGGCGAACCAGGGGTATGGGGCGACGCAGATAGCGGATG
>CAXTMM010000113.1:2503-4256 GCA_964245415.1 uncultured Acidobacteriaceae bacterium
GTTTAAGGAAGGGCGCGATCGCTTTGATGATGAGACTGTGGTGGTGTTGCGGGTGCGATAGGTTTTGCTTCCGGCGGCGGTGGTTGCCAGTGCTAGGAAGGCGGTGCTTCCTGTAGTTCCGTTTTGCAAGACCAAGCCGACTTCGCAGAAGTTGGTGTACTCACAACGCCCCGTCGCAAGGGGCAGCAGATCGATCCCTGACCATCTGCGCGGAAGGCGAAAAAATGCGGGCCGGTCATGTTAGCTTTCAATCATCTTTTATTGAATTGCCAACAGGAGTAGACCAATGGCTCAGTGGACTCGACGTCAGGTCATCGGTACCACAGCAGGAGTTGCGGTGGCTTCGCTCGCGGCTTATGCCTGGAATCTACACCAACATCTTCCTGCCCGCGACTCAGGTGCCGAAGAGAAATTTCTGCGAACTCAGGACTTGCTCTTAGCTGGAAACGGCAACAGCGTGCACTCCAGATGCGTGCAGATTGCAACGCCCAGATTACGAGTGCAGGTGCTGGAGGGAGGACAAGGGGAACCCGTACTGCTGCTTCATGGAGGCGACGGCGTGGCCGCGCAATGGGAACCTCTTTTGAGCCGGCTCAGTGCCGGGTTCCACATCTATGCGCCGGACCGGCCGGGGTGCGGACTGACCGACATGTTCGATTATCGTGATGTTCCACTACGAGAGCACGCGGTCAATTTTGTTCTGACCACGATGAATGCGCTCGGACTCAAAACTGCGAATCTCGTTGGCAATTCGATGGGCGGCTATTTCGCCCTTGTGTTCGCCCTGGCGCATCCGGAGCGAGTGAAGCGTTTGATTACGGTAGGCGAACCGGCGGGTAGTTCTGCCACGATCCCAACAGGCAATCGTCTGCTCGCAATGCGTGGTTTGAACGGCCTGATGTATGCCACCGTGATGAAGCCCGGCGCTTCCGCCACGTATGAAGGCTTCAAACGGATTCTGGTCGCACACCCGGACCGCCTTTCCCCTGCATATCTTGATTGCTGCACAGCCGCTTCGGAGATCCCGGGCGCCACAGAAAGCTGGCTCACTCTGCTTGAGGACTGTCACATCACGAGCGGCCGATCCACGTTGACGCACAGCCTCCGACCGGAGCTACAGAAGCTTTCTATGCCTACGCTGATGATCTGGGGTGACAAGGACAGCTTTGGACCACCTTCTCTTGCGATGGAGATGGTGCAATCCATGCCCCATGGTCATGCGGAAGTTGAGCCGGACGCAGGACATCTAGCATGGCTTGATCAGCCGGAAAAAGTTGCAGGTTTGATCGTAGATTTCCTGCGAAGCTGAGATCGCATATTTCGGTTCTTTCTGGATAGTTTGTCCTCAGAAGCGCTCTCCTGTTTACCAGGGGCTGGTGGTTCCCGCAGAGTTACGTATTCGGCAAATTGACGCCATTTCTCAGGACACCTTGTGATGCGAGCCGCAGTTCGGACGATCGTCCTGAGGACGATCCGGCCGTACAGGATCAATGCCATTGCTAGACCCAGCGCGCCGCTTAGGACGATCGGCGTGATCTCTTTGTACTTGGCGTGGACCAGACGAACACCTGGCTTTCCATCGCGAGGAGTGCGGCGGCCGCTACCGTGAGCGCTGCCAGTGCGAGGTGTCCGGGACGGCGGCGTGAAGTTGAGCTGCGATGTGCGAGGTTGCACTGGGGGGAGCCGGTGCACACCTTGACGGGCTCGGTCAAAGAGCCTGCGGAGGAAGGCAATTGCTTTGCTTGCGGTTGAA
>CAXTMM010000113.1:4269-9026 GCA_964245415.1 uncultured Acidobacteriaceae bacterium
CGGTTACCATGGAGGTAGAACGATACGTGGAGTGGTCTTTGGACGAATTGGACGAAGTATTGACAGACCAGATGGGCCAGGTTGACCAGGTCATTCATCCGGCGCGCGGGGTGCGTGGCAGCGTCCAGCTGCCCGGCGACAAAAGTATCTCGCACCGTTATGCATTGCTGGCCGCGCTGGCCGAAGGCACGACGCGGCTTACCAACTTCTCGACCGGCGCTGATCCGTGGTCGAGCCTGGGGTGCTCGGAGGCGCTGGGCGCGACCGTTGTCCGGACTGACGACGGGGCGGTTGAGGTGACCGGGACGGGCGGCGTGCTGCGGAGGTCTGCGGAGGCGCTGGATTGCGGCAACTCGGGCTCAACGATGCGGATGCTGGCCGGGCTGCTGGCGCCGCAGGACGGACGGTTTACGCTGACCGGCGATGCCTCGCTGACGCGGCGGCCGATGGAGCGGGTGCGCAAACCACTGGCCGGGATGGGCGCCGAGATCACGCTTACCGAGGGCCACGCGCCGATGATCGTCGAAGGGCGGAAGCTGCGGGGACTCGATTACACGACGCCGATTCCGAGCGCGCAGGTCAAGACGGCGGTGCTGTTTGCCGGGCTGCAGGCGGAGGGGCGCACGACGGTTCGCGAGTCGGTACGCACGCGCGACCACAGTGAGCTGGCGCTGCGGGCGTTTGGCGCGAAGCTCGATCGGGACCGCGATTCGGTCTGGATTGAGGGTGGGCAGAGGCTAGCGGCGATCGAGGCGAATGTGCCGGGCGACCTCTCTTCGGCGGCGTTCTTTTTGTGCGCGACGATGCTGTTTCCTGGCTCGAGCCTGGTGTTTGATTCCCTCGGGATGAACCCGACCCGCGCGTCGCTGCTGGATGTGCTGACCGCGCTGGGTGGGCGAATGGGCGTACTGAATCTGGATGAGAAGCATGGCGAGCTGGTGGGAACTGTGCAGCTGCATGCGCCGGAGGATGGCATGAAGGGCACGACCATTTCAGGCTCGTTGGCCGCGCAGCTGATTGATGAGCTGCCGGCGCAGACCAAAATTTAGCACTATAAGTACCAGGTTAATATAAATAACGATGCCAGGGAGTTGCGGGTCAAGGAGTCGGACCGCATCGCGCTGGTCGCGAGCAACCTGCGGGCGATGGGCGCCGAGGTAGAGGAGTTTGAAGACGGGCTCGATGTACCGGGAGGCCAAGTGTTGCACGGAGCCCAGATCGACTCGGGCGGGGACCACCGGATTGCGATGGCGTTTTCAGTGGCGGCGCTCCGAGCTTCAGGGGATACGCTGATTCACGGGGCGGAGTCGGCAGCAATCTCGTTTCCGGAGTTTTTTGGGCTGCTGGACCGGGTGGCCGAGCGATAGCCGCGTCACATCTGTGCCCGCAGGCGCGACCTGGACGCACCCGGCGGTCTCGACCACTAGGAGCCGCTCTTCCCTCCCATGCAGGCTGAAAACCCGGCCGCTGCAGAAGCGCATGATCTGGCCTGTCTTTCCAATCTTCCTGGCAGCTCCGCAGCGTTCAGGCTTCTCCGGAGTGCCGCTTCGGGACACCCGCGGGATGGGCGCGGGCGATTCCCCATTTGTCTCACTTCGGGTGAAAAGAAAAATGTAAAGCTTCTTCGCGGCCGGCCGATACAGCGAAGAGGGGATACTGCGAGCTGAGCTCATCAGGCGCAGGCCGCCCCAATCTCCAATGAATCAGGAGTCCTGCATACTATGTCGAGGTCATCGATGTTTTCCGCTACGTGCGCTCAACTGCGTGCAACTATTTGTCCTCTGCTTGAGGATCAAACCGGCTCGGGCGCGCTCGAGTACGGGATGATGCTCGCGCTCGTTGCCCTGGGAACGACCTCGGTGCTGGGGGGCGCTGCTAACTTCTTCTATGGCATGTTCCAGCACATGATCTCCTCGGTCAGTGTGGTGTGGCCGAGCTAGGTTAACCGGAAAGGCAATCGTCGCCATCGGTGCGCAAGCGCGTTTCGCCTCGCACGCTGATATGGGGCTAGACAAAAAGGTGGTCCGGTTGCCGCGTCCACCCGGATCCTTTGAAACGGCCAGGAACGAGTGCTCCGCGTCGGGTTTGTGGTCTGGCGCTTACCTCGCTGGTTACCGAAGACCAGCTTCGTGCGGTAAGAGCTGACCTCTTCATCCGGATTGACGATAATTGAGATGACAAGCTGCATCTCCGGTCGAGGCTTGACGGAGACGATAGAGGAAACGTTCAGGGTGCTGGAACCGATGCATACAGCAGGAGTCGAGTCTGGTCTTGGTCCGCGGCCAGATGAGGCTGATCTTGGAGGCAGAGACGCGCTCAACCGCATTCTGGCGGACAGTCCCTACACGGCGTACTCGCTCCAGATGGCGCTCGATTCGCTGCCGGTCGGCGTCTCCTGGGCCAGCCTCGAAACTCGCTCGATTCTCTTCATGAACCAGAAGCTTAGCGACGTCTCCGGCTACACGCTGCAGGATTTTGCTGATGCCGGCGATTGGACCGAAAGGGTCTACCCCTTTGCCGAGGACCGGGCGTCGGCAGCAGAGAAGTGGAACGCCCACTTTGCTGCGCCTGCTGCGCAACAGCGGGCTACGATTGATCCGATCGAGCTGCGGATGCTGTGCAAGGACGGCTCGCTGAAGACGGTAATCCACAGCGGCGTCATCCTGCCGGAGACAGGATGGGCGCTCGCAACTTTCGTCGACATCACCGAGCGCAAGCAGGATGAAGAGCGCTTCCAGGCCGCCGAGCGCGAGGCGCGGGAGAACGAGTCGATCTACCGGCTGCTGCTCGATCACTCGCCGGGCATGATTATCCTGGCGCCCTTTGACAAATCAAAGCGCTACGTCTCACCTTCGGTCGAGCAGTTGACCGGGTTTACGCCTGCGGAGTACCTGTCGATGAAGCATCCGGGCATGCTGCACCCGGATGATCACCAGGGCGCCAAGCATGTTGTGGAGCAGATTCGTGCGGGGAATCTCTCGCAGGTCTTTCGCTACAGGACGCTGCAGAAGAAGGGCGGCTATCGCTGGGTCGAAGCGGTGATCACCGGATACCTGAACCCGGTTTCGCAGCACGCTGCCGGCTACATTGCCACGGTGCGCGATATTTCCGAGCAGAAGATTCGTGAGGAGACGCTGGCGTATGAGAATCGGCAGTTGACCCAGGTGGCCTCGCTCGACGAGTTGACGGGGATTGCGAACCGGCGGACGTTTAACCAGATGCTCGAGGTGGAAGGGCGGCGGCAGGCGCGCGCAGGGGGTGACCTGTCGCTGCTGCTGCTGGATGTGGACTACTTCAAGCAGTTTAATGACAGGTATGGGCACCTGCCGGGAGACGCGTGTTTGCAGAAGATTGCGGCCACGCTGCACCAGAGCCTGCGCCGGGCGGGCGATCTGGCGGCTCGCTTTGGGGGTGAGGAGTTTGTTGCGCTGCTGCCGATGACCGACGCGGCAGGCGCGGCGGCTACGGCGCGTACAATCATCCAGGCTATCTCGGCGCTCAACATACCGCATGCCGACAGCCCTCATCGAGTGGTGACAATCAGCATCGGGGTGGCGACCTGGCCGGCGGGCAAGCCGCTGAGCCAGGTGGATCTGGTGGAGCAGGCGGATCAGGCGCTTTACCAGGCCAAGCGTGGGGGGCGTAATCAGTACCACGTGCTGGAGACAGAGCAGGGTCGCGGGTAGCAGCGGGTGCTACCTAAAGGCATAGCGGCGAAGCTGGAACGGAATGGCAGGTACACAAGTGACGCGTCTGAAGCGGCTCTCAGTGCGCGGCCGGCACGATTGACAAGGAAAACGATGAGGACGAGTTCTGCCTGAACAATGCCCGGCACTCTTGAAGCTAGGCTGAGCGGATCAGGGGATTGCGCAAGAGTTAGCAGGCAGCCTCGTTCCGCCAATAGCAACACACTGACTAGCGGAGTCGTACTTTGTTGCAGCGTTGTTTTAAGAGTACAACGGCCTAGCACCTGCTAGGCGCTCCAACGCGGCCTGAGGGTGGCGTTTTTTCACCTTTGACAAAGACTTCCACTTTGAGTACGGTTCAACACGGACGTGCGAAAGTCACTGCCCGGTCGGTAGTCCGGGCGACGCTTTGCGTTCGTGCAGCTTACCCGTCTACTGAAGACGTGGGGCAACCTGTACGTCCTTTCCCCAGCCTGGGGAGAGGAGCGTCTATGCAGATTGCAAAATGGATGATTGCCTTTGTCGCCGTGTTCAACTTCGGTGGCTTTGTGGCTGATGCGCTTGTGCCTGCTACGGCCAAGCAGCATCTGCGGAATCCTCGCTGGCCCCCGCATGCCAAGTTTCATAACGGGCAAACCATGCTTATGGGAAGTTTCGGCGGGGCAACATCGCTTGCCATCCTGTTCGCTTCTCGAACCCTCGCACTCCAATTGTTTGTGATCGCTGCTGCGAGTGCCGCAAGCTACTTCGTCGCAATGGCGTTGGCTCCGGTGTTCCCGGGTACTGATTGGACTGATCCGGAGTTCGCAGCCGAAACAGGCCGACCATTCGGCCTCGCTCCCCAACAATTAGTCTCCTATGTAGTTTGCGCCCTGACGCTTCTCGCCGTCGGCCTCGTCCTTTTCAAGTAAATGAAACAACATCGTCTTGAGAACTCTGTTGTAAACCGATAGGCGACACCCCACGATTGATGCACGGTATCAGGGGTGAAGTCCTGTTCGAAGAGCTGGTAAACGAGGTCTGTAGGACCATCTACAAGTCGCTGATGAGCGCATCATCGTTCGGTTGAAC
>CAXTMM010000114.1:0-8976 GCA_964245415.1 uncultured Acidobacteriaceae bacterium
TCGCCCACCACAGCGTAGATGCTCTCATCTTGCCCTACTATCTCCTCGGCGGTCTGCTCTTTGTTCCTGTCTTCTTCGGCCGGCTTGGCAAGCTGCCGGTTGCCAATCAGCTGCTCGGTGTCACTGCGTTCATGCTGTTGCTACCGACCATCTCCGCGGTCTACACCCTTGTTCACCTCTACGCGCCTCTGCTCGCGCTTATCCTGCTGGCCCTCAAGGCAGATCGGGCCCAGGTTTGCATCCCTGGGTTGCATGTTACGATCCTGCTCTTCGTGCCCCTCTTCGCTTGCTATACCCTCTTCACCTTCAGGATCGTGCTGCTCTTCGGAGGCCTGCTGCAGGCTGGCTTGCTGCTGGTGCTCCTGCTGTATTCGCTGCAGTATGCCTTTGCCCTGCCCGCGCGTGTGCTTGCGCCCACAGAGTAAGTGGCGAAAGGTCGCTCTTATGTGGATCGCCGCCATACAATCTCCCTGAGGAGTTTTGCCCGAGTGAGCCAGGAAATCTTTGAAGTCACCTGCCCTGACTGCGGCGGTATTCTGCGCGTCGATGCGAAGCTGCGTTCGGTCGTTTCGCATACCCCAGCGCCGCGCAAGCGCACGTTTGAGGACCTTGAGACCGCCGCCCGCGCCATGCGTGAGGGCGAAGAGCGCAAACAGAGCCTCTTTCGCCAGGCGGTGGACGCGGAAAAAAACAAGGACGACTTGATGGAGAAGCGCTTTGCTGAGGCCCTCAAGAAGGCCAAGGAGAGCCCAGCGACCGAGCGGCCGCTAAGGGAGTTTGACCTGGATTAGCCTATCGAGCACGGAAGGCCGCGCAGTTGGTGCTGGGCTGCATCAGAACTGGTGAGTGAACGCAGTACAAGCCCGGCTGGCACGGGCAGAAGGAAGCATACAGATGAATTTGACCAACATTTCGCCAGCAGGCGCGAAGAACTTTGCGGCCAGTATCGTACCGGATGAGTTTCAATGGTCGCGTAACCTTGCTGCTGCGTCGCTGGTAGCCGGGGCAGTGCTGCTGGTGGCGGGCAAGAAGCGCTCTGCGCTGGCAGTAGCGAGCGCAGGCGCGGCAATCACGCTGCTGGAGCGTCCGGAGGCTGCGCAGGAGCTTTGGGCGAAGCTGCCTGGCTATATTCGCCAGGGGCAGGATTTTCTGGTGCGCGCCGAAGGTGTGATCGAGAAGCTGGGCGAGCAGGCGGCCAGGTTTAAGGAGGCTGCTGCGCGGGTCCAGGGATAAAAGATCTGCCGCTTACTTCTTCACGGCTACTCCACGGCTTTGTCGCGGCGGCCGAAGTCAGGTAAATTGCGACCGGTCTGAGCAATGGCTGGCTTGATCCGCCTCAAAAGGTATGCCTGATTCGCTTACCGGGACGCTGCAACCACCTACCACTTTTCTCTATGCAATACCTAGCTTTTTTTGCGCTTCAGGGCTGATCCGATCGGGAGTCCAGGCGGGCTCCCAGACCAGGTTTACCTGCGACTGGCTGATCTCACGCAGGCCGCCCAGGCGATTGCGGACCTGCTCGAGAATGATCCCGTGAGCCGGGCAGGCCTGCGTGGTCATGGTCATGTCGATCTCGACTTTTTGGCGTGGCAGCATGCCCGGAGCATCCGGATCCGAAGTCACGTTGACCCGGTAAACCAGTCCAAGGTCGACGATGTTGACCGGCAGCTCTGGGTCGTTCACGTCGCGCAAAGCCGTGAGTATGTCTACCTCTGTCAATGGCATAGGAGCTTTTCCTCAGGTAATACCTCTAGTGGGTGCGGTCGACCAGGTACTGGGCCAGCGCCTTGAGGCCATCAGCCGCTGCGCCCCAGGGTTCGAGCGCCGCGAAGCCCTGCTCGATGAACAGCCTGGCATGCTCGCGCGAGAGCTCGATGCCGTGTACGGCTGGCCAGGTCGCCTTATCGCTGGCTAGGTCCTTGCCCGCGGTCTTGCCGAGCTGGGCTGAGTCCTGGGTCATGTCGAGTATGTCGTCGACGATCTGGAAGGCAAGGCCGGCCTTTTGGCCGAACTCGGTGAGTCGGGCTACTTCCTCGAGAGTTGCGCCGGCGTAGATCCCGCCCGACACAACACTCACCCGGATGAGCGCTCCAGTCTTGGCCCGATGAATTGCGTGGACCGACTCGGCGGTAGGGCGAGTGTGCTCACCTTCTAAATCAAGGACCTGCCCGCCGATCATGCCCTCGACGGTCCCGGTGGCTTCGGCGATCAGGCGGATGATTTCGACGCGCGCCTCTGCCGGGCAGTCAAGCGCGGCAAGGGCCTGGTAAGCCCCGGTTTGGAGCGCATCGCCCGCCAGGATCGCTATCGCCTCACCAAAGACGACGTGGCAGGTAGGCTTGCCCCGGCGCAGATCGTCATTGTCGAGCGCGGGCAGGTCGTCGTGGACAAGCGAATAGGTGTGAAGCATCTCGAGCGCCGCGCCGAGATCGGCGACTCCTGGCGGCAGCGAACCGGCGACGGTGTGGGCGGCCTCCATGGCCAGGATGGGCCGCAGACGCTTGCCGCCGGCAAAGGTGCTATGGCGCATGGCCTGGTGGATCGAGCCAGGGTTTGCAGAAGCTGGGGGCAGCAGGCGGTCGAGCGCCTGGTCGGCCGCAGCCAGGCCGCTGGTGAGCAAATCGTGTACGTCCAGTACCATCCGCCTTATTCTAGACGACCATCGCCGGCTCAGCTGGCAGGGGTGTAACTGTGGTCGCCGAGGCGACGCTTTGACCAGGCGGCGCAGACTGTGAGCGCACCAAGGGAGAGCAGCGAGATGAGCCTGCCTGCCTTGACGTCGGGCGTAGCTCGGTAGCGCACGTCGACAGTCGTGGTGCCGGCGGGAATGGGGAAGGTGAGCAAACCATCTTCGCGGTGCGGGCGCTGGATGAGAGCTCGCCCGTTGAGCTTAACCTGCCAGGCCGGGTAGTCCATCAGGCGAAGCACGGCATAGCGGGGTGCAGGCGCGGTGATGGTGAGACGTTTGTGCTCGGGCGCCCATGCGTGGACGCGCACGCTTCCTCTGGTGGGCGGAGTTGGCTGCCAGACGGGGTTCGGAGTGGCCGCGTCGTCGCCTTCGTCGTCCGCGGGAGCAAGGAGCAGGCGCACGGCGGGAAGCCCTTGCTGGATCTCTCCGTTGTCGGCCCCTGTGGGGGTGTACTCGTCGGTGCCTTCAAAGCCAGTGGGACCTTCAGCGCCGCCCATCTGGGCATTGGAGTCGGCGGGAGCGAGTAGCGTCTGTTGGGCGCGCACATTGTCTTCGTCATCGCAGGGCTGTGCGAAGCTGTGCTGAGCGTAGCGACCGGATCCCCACGCGCTGAGGCAGAGTACGGCAAGCAGCGCCGGGCCGCGCCGTGCGAACTGCGCGAGCCGGAGCGAGTGCGCGGCGGAGGCTGCTGCAAGCGCGGTAAGAAGGCCTGCAACCAGCAGCCACCGCCAGGGAAACTGCAGGAAGTGAAGCTGGGGAGCATGTTGCCAGACCGCTTGGCTGATGGGCAGGAGCAGCACCAGGATCGCGATGAGCCCCGCGGCGAGAACTCCATGGAGCAGCCGGATGGAGGGGCGGCCCGGGTCGATCGCTGGGGTGCTTTGCCCGTGTAGGGCAAGCCGGCTTGCCGCGACGCACAGCAAACCGCCGCCGAGGATCAGGACGCCGATCAAAGAAGCAGTGTGCAGGACCTGATCGTGGAAGGGCTCGCCGGTATGGCCGAAGACAAAGCTGTCTTCGACCCGCATGCCCGGGCCGATGACGCGGGCGATCTCCACCCAGCGCTGCTCATACCAGGCGGGGAGTACGTACACGCCGGCGAGCCCCGTGCCAAGCGCCATCGCGGTGAAGGCGCGCACCGCCGGCTGCGCGGCGCATTCAGCGAGCGTCATGGCAGCCGCGCACCCCACAAGCAGGTAGCAGCCCATCACGGCTGCGGGCGCGTTGGTAAGCCAGAGCGCCGCGACCACCAAAGCTAGACGAAGGACAGGCGGCCTGGAATGCAGGGTATAGAGCACGACCAGCGGCATGGCGGTAGCGGCCAGCAGCTCGCCGTAGGCGGTGCGCTCGTAAGCCACAAAGAGCAGGTAAGGATTAGCCAGGTAGAGGTAGGCTGCTCCAGCCGCGACTGGCGCCTGAACCCAGCGGCGGCCAAGCGCGTAGAAGGCAGATGCGCAGGAGAAGAGGGCCAGAAAGGTGAACGCCTGTGGAATCCATGTCCAGGGTAGAACTGAGCCCAGCAGCGCGCCGAGCACCCAGGAAACCGGCGGGTAAAAGACGAAGCGCGGCTCGCCGGCACCGTAATTTGCCGACGGAATCCAGTGGGGATAAAGCAGATGCGCTCGCCAGGCGCCGTTGGCTGCGAACCAGGACTGCAGGTGGAAGTCGAAGTCGTGGCCGCACGAAGGACCATGAAGGATGAGCGGCAACGTGACCAGGAGAGCACAGGCAGCGAGGAGTGCGTAGTGGAGGAACCCGGGTCTCAAGTGGAAGACCTGGAGTACCCGGGTTGCGGATGCGGGCGTAGGCGGCTCGATCAGGGCACCAGCCGTAGGGTGTGGGTGGCGGTTGCAGCAACGGCGGCGGGGCTAAAGGGCAGTGGAAAAGTCGTCCCGTCATACCAGGCGCGCCATTGGTCGCGATAGTAGGGGCTGAGCGGGTTCTCGGACTGGTCGGCGACGATGTTTTCAGTCGCCGCATCAGGCGCGGCCCAGTCGATGGTGAAACGCTGCGAGGGGCCGATCTTGGCGGTGACCTGCTTGACGGTAGTCTGGTCGCCGGACTGCGGCAGCGGGCCTACAT
Organism: uncultured Acidobacteriaceae bacterium; assembly: GCA_964245415.1. Taxonomy (GTDB): domain Bacteria; phylum Acidobacteriota; class Terriglobia; order Terriglobales; family Acidobacteriaceae; genus EB88. The sequence continues at coordinate 4,772 of CAXTMM010000114.1, forward strand.
CGCTGTTGCGCAGGAAAGCCGGCGCCAGGCTCGGCAGGCCTGGGATGCGGAGCATGGAGAAGAGAGGATGGTCAATGGCGATGGTGTGTCTCGCGCCGTACTTCCATTCGCTCAGCCGGGCGGGGGCGTGGGCCTGCTCAAGGCCGCTCGCGACCACCGCAGCGAGCAGGTCGTTCCAGTTCTTGTAGGCGGGCGGCAGCCAGTTAGCAGGTTGGTGGGCGATCAGCTGCTCGCGTGCGTAGTCCTTTTCGGCCCAGGCGTACAGCTTCCACGCGTCGCCGATCTTGGGCGCGAGCACGGCCGGCCAGAAGGCCTGCTTGGCTGCGTCCACGATGGCCGGCGCGGCTGCGTCAATCGAGACAGCACCGTCCCACCTGCGCAGCAGGTCGGCTGCGGCGCGTAGCTGGGGAGTGCTCTTGCTGGCATGATCAATGGCGTAAGCAAAGCGGAAGCCGAGCTGCTGGTCAACCTCGGAATAGACATCGGTCTGTAGCTTGAGCATGTCAGCCGCGGTCAATCCGCGCCGGCCGGTAAGCTGCTTCCAGATACGCTCGTTGCGGTACGGGTTCGCCCAGTCGAGCGAGATCTGGTAAGGGTAGTTATCGGGGGTCACGCGGCTGTTGGCGGTAGCCAGTAGGCCACCCTCGGGGTCAAGGGCGCTGGGCAGCTGGTCAAAGGGGAGAAAGCCGGTCCACTCGCCCGCGCCGGCGGCGTTCGGTGCGATGGGGAAGCCCTGCAGGCCGCCTGCCCTCTGGGGCAGAAAGCCGATGGCCTGGTAGCCAATGTGGCCCTGGTCGTCGGCGTAGACGACGTTGAGCGTAGGCTCCCACCAGTTTGCCAGCGCCGCGCGAAAGCTGGCCCAGTCGCTGGCCGCGTTGAGCGCATAGAGGGGCAGGCCGGTGGCCTTCGGGTCATAGAGGGTCCAGCGAAGGGAGAGGGTGCGCTTCTCGTTCGGGATAAGCGGGCTGACGACCGGCCCGTGGAGGGTGCGCGCGACATTGAGCACCACGTCAGGCTTGCCTCGGACGTGAATACGCTCTTCAGAGTGCTCAAAAGGTTGCCAGCTTTGTGCGCCGTTGGCGGTGGCGCGGTACTCGTCCTTGCCGTTGGTCTGCTCGATATAAATGTCCTGCACGTCGCCGTACAGCGCGGTAAATCCCCAGGCAATGTGGTCGTTGTGCCCGGCAGTGATGAACGGGAGCCCGGGAACGGTGACGCCGGCCGCGTGGAAGGCACTGCCCTTGCCGGTACAGGCCAGCTCGGTCTCGTACCAGATCTCCGGAATGCCGTGGCTAAGGTGCATGTCGTTCGACAAAATGGGCTTGCCGCTCGCCGTGTGCGCCCCGGAGACCACCCACTCATTGGAGCCGGGATTGCAATCGGCGCACTCGCGACGCTGGGTGCCGATAAGCTGCTGCAGGCGCAGCAGGTCCGAGACTGGGAGAGCAATCGAGGCCTGCGACTCATCAAGCGGAATAGCCGGGATGGCGGGCTGTGGGTCGCTGATCCCTGGCTCGCTCGCGACGGGCGGGTGGTCTCTCCAGGAGCCGGTAGGGTAGAGGTCGGCGGCGAGCGTTGGGCCAAGGCGCTCGGTGATCTGCTCGCGGCTGAGCTTGTCATTCCAGCTTTCGTCGAGCGTTTGCGCCATCGATAAGGCGATCAGCACGGTATCAAGCGGCTTCCATGGCCTGGGCTTGTAGCGCAGCAGGCGAAACTCGGCAGGCAGCCTGTCCTGGTGGGTCGCGATGAACAGGTTGACGCCGCGGGCGTAGGTCTCAATTTGGCCTCGCTGGTCGGGCGGGAGGGTGGCGGTGATGCGCTCGGCGGTGGTGCGGAAGGCGAGCACGCGCTGGATGGTGTCGTGCTCGACCAGCTTCGAGCCGAGAATCTCGGCGAGCTCGCCGGCAGAGAGACGTCGAGCCATGTCCATCTGCCACAGCCGATCCTGGGCGGTAACGTAGCCCTGGGCAAGGAGCAGGTCGTCGAGGCTGGCCGCCTGGATATGGGGAACACCGTGAGCATCCCGCCGGACTGTGACCGGGGCAGCGAGGCCGGTGATCTGGATCTCGCCGTCAAGCTGAGGCAGCTCAGCCTGCATGGCGCTGTGCAGCCACAGGCCCCCGGCAACCGCCGCAAGCATCACCACAAGCAAAAGCAGGCCCAGACTTATGCCGGTCACCCGCACGATGCTGGAAGATCGCCCGCGCGTGCTTTGCTGCGTTACCTGAGAGCTGTTCACGCTCCGATTCTCTCATTCGGGTCCGGCGTTCTGAAAGCGCGCTTACGGGTCACGCCTCACTGGTTCCAGGTAGAGGCTGCTCGGTCGCCCGCGGCGGTCAGTGGACGCAGGGCCTTTTCTGACACCAGATCCCCGGGCACAGGCAGCCGGTTTGCCTCTACAGGCGCCGGCAGCACGAGGCTATTCACGAGCGAAAGCAGGCTGCTGGTAACCGCCGGCGCGAGCTGCGCCAGCCGGGCAGCGATGGCCGCCTGGGGCGTGATAGCCAGCTCGCCCTCGCCGGACTCGACTGCCCGCAGAATGCGGCGGGCGGCATGGTCGGCCGAGCAGGAGACCAGCGGTAGCGAGGCGCCCAGGTGGAACCAGCGAAACTCATCAGCGCGATTGCCCACATAGAGTGCCTTGCCGGGCGAGCCGGTACGCATTAGCCCGGGGCATACAGTGGTGACGCGGACGCCTTTGCTGCGCAACTCCGCATGCAGCCCCTGTGACCAGCCGACCGCGGCGAACTTCGAGGCCGAGTAAGGCAGCAGGTGAGGTACCGCGACCTTGCCGCCGATCGACGCGATGTTGACGATGGCGCCTTCGGCCCGGCCGAGCATCTGCGGAAGAAGGGTGAGAGTGGCGTGGACCATGCCAAAGTAGTTCACTTCCATGGCTTCGCGAAAGGCTTCAAGCGGCTGGTTTTCAGCCGGGCCGACCGTGATGATGCCGGCATTGTTGATCAGCACGTCAATGCTGCCGAGCTGCGTAGTAGCGCGCGCCGCCATGCGGGCCACGGCTTCAGGGTCGGTGATGTCGCACGGCAAAAGAGTGATGGCCTGCGGATAGGGCGCTGCGCCACGCTCGACCAGCAGCTGCCGGGCGCGCTCGAGCTCCTGCTCGTCGCGTGCGGTAAGTATGAGCCGCGCGCCGGCGCGGCCAAAGGTCTCAGCCAGCGCCAGGCCAAGGCCTCGTGATCCGCCGGTGATCAGCACCGTCTTGCCTGCGACCGGATATTTGCGCCGTCCGCTGGCGCCTATCCAGGCAGCGAGTCCGGCTGCTGCCGCAAGCGTTACCGCGGCCGATACGGCCTTGGTTCTGTTGTTTGCCATGCCTGCTAGGAGCGGAGTTTCGGCTGCCGGGTTGCGCCGTGGCTGCGCTCTCGATGAAGTGGAGCTTAGAGTTTCACCATGCGGTGATACTTGCGGTCGTACTTGTACCTGCCGCTGTAGTGCCGGCTCTCATCGTCGTTCTGGGCCATGTAGTCGAACTCGACTTCGACATCGAACCGAATACCTTCCCCCTGCATATCGATCCCTTCGTCGAGCAGGTAGGACTCGAGGTACCGGTCGCCCAGGGCCAGCACGTCGCGCAGGATCCGGATGGATGGGTGCTTGTACTTATCGGGCGTCACGACCTTCCAGAAGCCCTTGAGCGAGCGAATGACGACCTCGCCCTCATTCTCGATCGTCGCGAAGAGGCGTACTTGAGGCGTCAGGCCGGCGGTGAGCTCGTTCTTGGCTTCGACGGTGATGGAGCAGCCGATACGTGGATAAGCGCGACGCACAACCGGCGGCGGCAGTGGCGCTTCCCGCTCGCGTCCCAGGCTGATGTGGATCAGGCCCAGCTTCTGCGCGGCCGAAAGGGCGGCGCAGATAGCCAGCGCGCCCAGAATCGCGCCTAAAATCATGTCACTCATGGAAGCCTGCCACCGCTCGCAACTGTCAGGGGCATGACGGTCACGCTCATGGAGCGAATTTTAACCCCGGTGCGGCGATGCCGCAGGGTGCCGGTTGCGGGTTTGCGCACCATCGTACCCAACGTTGTACTCAGCCGTCCCGCGCACATGGTTTTGGCCGGGTTCGATCACGCGGGTACTTGACACGGCTGTGCTGCCGGGAGAACCTAGTGGATTCGCTACCAGGGGCGCTGGACCACTGCGCGAGGCGGCGATACGAGGGTGAGCCAAGAGTGCCAACAGAGA
>CAXTMM010000115.1:0-8847 GCA_964245415.1 uncultured Acidobacteriaceae bacterium
GTCTTCCCCCTCGGTCCCGCCACCCGCAAAATAGCGAAAGTGCAAAACGCAAACTTTCGAAAAAACAACCGCATCGCCCTCCGCCCCGGTCGCATCTCTCTGGTGGTGGTAACTCCATGTTCTAACAAGGAACCTGGAACCCCGACAGACAAGGAGACTTAGCTATGCCCACTCTGCTCCACATCGACGCGAGCCCTCGCGGTCCCTACTCGATCTCTCGCCAGCTGAGCGCCGCCTTTGTCGACGCATGGAAGGCAAAGCACCCTGACGGCAAAGTCATTGAACGCGACCTCGTCAAAACCGACCTCACCTTCGTCGACCTAGCCTGGATAGCCGGCGCCTACTCTGACCCAGCCCAGCACACCCCCGAGCAAAAGCAGGCCCTCGCCCTCTCCGACGAACTCACTGGCGAGCTTTTCGAAGCAGACGAAATTGTTCTCGGTACCCCCATGTACAACTTCGCCATTCCCGCCGCGGTCAAGGCTTGGGTCGACCACGTCGTTCGCGTCAATGTCACCTTCAAGGTTGACCAGACTGGTTATCACGGCCTTACCTCTGGAAAAAGGGCTACACTCCTTATCGCTAGCGGCGGCGACTACACCCCGGGCTCCCCTGCCGAGGGCTACAACCAGGAGACCCCCTACCTCAAAGCCATACTCGGCTTCATCGGCATCACCGAGGTCAACGTCGTCCTAGCCGGTGGCACCACCGGCGTCATCCAGGGTAAGATTTCCGCAGAGGAGTACCTAAAGCCCTTCGTCGAGCAGGTCAAAGCCGCCGCTTAAGCTTTTCGATCGAATCATCAGGAAGGGCGGCCTCGTAGTTGCCCTTCTCGTACTTTGCCCGCTCTACGGTGTTGCCCCCGCCGCCGGGCACAGGCAAACTCTAAGGAGTGATGCCGGATCGACGCACCTTCCTCTCGCAGATTGCCGTAGCCGCTATTGGACGGCTCTCGCTCCACGCGTCTGCAAGTCGTGCACAAGCCGCTGCCTTCCCTACAGGAGATACCGCGACCCTCCGCGCCCACGCCTCAGCCCACGGCCTCTTCTACGGCTCAGCCGTCGACACAGCTCTGCTCCGCACCGACCCCGTCTACCGGCAGCTGCTCGCCACCCAGTGCAACATCCTGGTCCCCGAAAACGCCATGAAGTGGGCCGCCCTCCATCCAGCGCCCGACCACTACACCTTCGACCAGGCCGACGAAGTCCTGGTATTTGCCGAGCAGCACGGCATCGCAGTGCGCGGCCACAATCTCTGCTGGCACCAGGCGCTCCCTCCCTGGTTCGCGAACAAGGCAACTCCTCAGAACGCCGCCCAGCACCTTACCAGCCACATCCAGACGGTCGCCGGCCGCTACCAGGGCCGCATCCGCGCCTGGGATGTGGTCAACGAGGCCATCTCGCTTGAAGACGGCAAGCCCGGCGGCCTGCGCGACTCCCCCTGGTACCGCCTTCTCGGTCCCTCCTACATCGAGCTCGCGTTCCGCATCGCCCGCGCCGCCGACCCGCACGCCTTACTTACCTACAACGACTACGGCATCGAGTACGACCACCCAGCCAGCTTTACCAAGCGCGCCGCTGTCCTAACTCTGCTCCGGCGCCTCAAAGCAGCCAACGTGCCCATCGACGCCGTCGGCATCCAGTCCCACCTGGACGCCACCGCCAGAGCCCTTGGCCCCGGCATCGCCGCCTTCGCCGAAGCAGCCCGAGCCCTCGGCCTCAAGGTCTTCCTCACCGAGCTCGACGTCAACGATGACAACCTGGTCCAAGACAACCCAGCATTACGCGACGCAGCCGTGTCCGCCGTCTACAGCAAATACGTAACCACCATGCTTACAAATCCAGCCGTCACCGACATCCTCACCTGGGGCATCAGCGACAATCACTCCTGGCTCAACAACACAAGAGCGCACCTTGAGAAGCATGCTACCCGCCAGCAGCGAGCCCTCCCCTTTGATCCCACTTACCACCTCAAACCGGCCTTCTACGCTCTCCGCGCCGCGCTCCACTCTCGCCAACCTTAAGCTTTCCCGGCGAGCTGCCGAAGTACAAACTGCAGAATGCCGCCATGCTCGTAGTAAAGGATCTCCTGCGGGGTATCAATCCGCACATGCGCGGTGAAGCAGTGGCTGGTGCCATCGGGTGCGGTCGCAGTAACGTCAAGCGACCGGCCAGTGGCGAACTTGGTCGCAAGTAAGTGCGCCAACCCAGGAAAATCAAACACCTCTTCCCCCGTAAGCCCCAGCGACTCCACCGACTCCTCCGCCGCAAACTGTAGCGGCAGAATCCCCATCCCGACAAGGTTGGAACGATGGATGCGCTCATAGCTCTCCGCGATCACCGCTTGCACCCCCAGCAGCTTCGGCCCCTTGGCCGCCCAGTCCCGTGACGACCCCGACCCGTACTCCTTACCGGCGAGGATCACCAGCGGCACCCCTCGCTCAGCATACGCAGCCGACGCATCGTAGATGCTCATTTGCGTTCCCTCAGGCAGCAGCCGCGTCACCCCGCCTTCCGTCCCTGGCGCCAGCTTGTTGCGCAACCGCACATTCGCAAACGTGCCGCGCACCATCACCTCATGGTTCCCGCGCCGCGAGCCATAGGAGTTGAAGTCCGAGGCTTTCACCCCATGCTCAGTTAGGTAAAGCCCTGCCGGCCCGTTCGCCTTGATCGACCCCGCCGGCGAGATGTGATCTGTCGTCACCGAGTCGCCCAGCACCGCCAGTACCCGCGCACCCTTGATATCTGTAACAGCCGCTGGCACAGCTGCCATTCCGTCGAAGTACGGCGCCTGCCGAATATAGGTCGAGTCCTGCTCCCACTCGTAAACATCGCCCTCGGCAAATTTAAGCCCCTGCCAGTTTGCATCGCCAGCTGTTACAGTTGCATACTCCTTTGTAAAGCTCTCGCTTGTCAGCGCCGAGTCCACCACCTCAGCAACCTCAGCCTGGGTCGGCCAGATGTCCCTCAAATACACCGGCAACCCATCTTTGCCTCGCCCGAGCGGCCCGTTCGCAATATCCTGCGTGATGGACCCAGCCAGCGCATACGCCACCACCAACGGCGGAGACATCAGATAATTCGCCCGCACGTCCGAGTTGATCCGGCCCTCAAAGTTTCGATTCCCGCTCAGCACTGACACCGCCACCAGCCCATGATCGTCGATCGACTGCGAAACATCCGCCGGCAGTGCCCCCGAGTTGCCAATACACGTCGTGCACCCGTAGCCCACCACGTTGAATCGCAGCGCGTCCAGATACGGCAGTAAGCCAGCCTTCTTGTAGTAATCCGTCACCACCCGCGAGCCCGGCGCCAGCGAGGTCTTCACCCATGGCGGCACCCGCAGACCCTTCTCCACAGCCTTCTTCGCGACCAGCCCGGCCGCCACCATCACCGACGGGTTCGACGTGTTCGTACAACTTGTAATCGCAGCGATTACAATCGACCCGTGATCCAGATATCGGTCAGGGTCGACCCCAAACCGCTCCTGCACCGTGTTTGCATACGCCGGCGAGTGACCACCCAGTCGCGGCGACACTTCGCCTTCTCCATGCTCGACCGGTACACCAGGCTCCTTCTCGGCCAGCGTACTGAGCACGTCGCCAGTTGCCGACGCATGCCCGCCCTCACCTTCCCAGCGCTGCGCCTGCCGCTCGCCAAACCTGCCTGCTTTCGGGCTCACCAGCGAAGCAAGCTGCGCCGCAAACCCAGCTGGCGCATCTTTCAACAGCACCCGATCCTGCGGTCGCTTCGGTCCCGCCACACTCGGCTCCACCGTCGACAGGTCCAGCTCAATCGTCTGCGTGTATTCGGCCTCCGGCGTATCGGCCGTGCGAAACAGCCCCTGCTCCCTGTAGTAAGCCTCGACCAGCGCGATCTGCTCCTCTGGCCGCCCTGTCAGGCGCAGGTATCGCAGCGTCTCTTCATCCACCGGAAAGATCCCGCACGTGGCCCCATATTCTGGTGCCATGTTGGCGATCGTCGCCCGGTCCGCCAGCGAAAGCTCGCTCAGCCCAGCACCGTAAAACTCCACAAACTTACCTACCACGCCAAGCTTGCGCAGCATCTCGGTCACCGTCAGCACCAGGTCGGTCGCTGTCGTCCCTTCGCGCAGGCTGCCATGGATCTTGAATCCCACTACCTGAGGCACTAGCATCGACACAGGCTGTCCCAGCATCGCCGCCTCTGCCTCGATTCCACCCACGCCCCAGCCCAACACTCCCAGCCCATTAATCATGGTCGTGTGCGAGTCAGTTCCCACTAACGTGTCCGGGTATGCCGTCTCAGCGCCATCGATCAACGCCGTAAACACCCCGCGCGCCAAGTACTCAAGGTTCACCTGGTGGCAAATCCCCATACCCGGCGGGACCGCGCTGAAGTTGCGAAACGCCCCCTGCCCCCACTTCAAGAATTGGTAACGCTCACGGTTACGTGCCATCTCGAGCAGCGAGTTCGTGTCATAGGACCCTATAGTCCCGAACTCGTCCACCTGCACGGAGTGGTCGATCACCAGCTCCGCCGGCTGCAGCGGGTTAATCTTCTGCGGATCGCCCCCCAGCACCTTCATCGCGTCGCGCATCGCCGCCAGGTCTACAATCGCGGGCACCCCGGTAAAGTCCTGCATCAGCACTCGCGCCGGCATAAACGCAATCTCCCGCGACGGCTCAGCCTTCGCATCCCACCGCGCCAGCTGCAGAATGTCGTTCGCCGTCACGGTCACGCCGTCTTCTCGCCGCAGCAGGTTTTCAAGCAGAATCCGTAACGAGTAAGGCAGGTGCGACAGTGGCGCATCGGTCAGCGCGGCTTCCAATCCTGCCAGGAGATGGATTTGATACGAGCGGCCGCCTACCTCAAGGCTGGCTCGGCTGCCAAAGCTGTTTTCAGTGCTGACGGAGACTGTGCTCAAGGGAGAAACTCTCTTTCTTCTCTGCTGCGCCGAGGGGAACCAGCCGCGCATAGATCGCGCGACGCTGAGAGCTAGCGGCGCGTGCACCGTCCCCGATCATGGCGACCGTGGCGGAAACGCTTCAGCAGGGGAAGGAAAGGATTGAAGCGCATCGTGGCATCCATTCTAACTACCTAGAGCGGCGCTTCCAAGTAGTCACAAATTGCGATCAAGCCCAATATGCGCTCGTCAAGTAAGATATTCCGCGCGGTGCGTCCGCTGCTCGCCCCGACCCGTCCTATAAGGTATCCATGCGAACCCACCTCCGCCTCCTAGCTGTCTCCTTGTGGGTCGTCTTAAGCGCCTGCGCCGTCTTAAGCGCCAGCCCTCCCGACAAGTCCTCCGCGAAATCCCTCAGCGCACACCCCATCCTGGTAGGCTACCTACCGCAATGGGGCCTCTATAGCACACCAGCCTGGCTCGCACGCAACCTGGTTGCCAGCGGCGCCGCTCCTCTGCTCGATCAGCTCAACTACGCCCAGGCCAACATCCGCGACGCCAAGTGCGTCATCGCTGATCCCGAAGCCGACCTCAACCACGTCTACACCGCCGAGATGAGCATCGACGGCAAGGCCGACCTGCCCACCGCACCCCTGCGCGGCGGCCTCCACCAGCTCGTGCTCCTCAAAGCTCGCTACCCTCGCATTCGTCCCGTTATCTCCATCGAGGGCAAGTCGGAATCCTTTGCCGAGGCTGCCCAGCCCGAAGCTCGCGCCGCCTTCGTCACCTCCTGTATCGACCTGTTCGTGCGTGGCCACCTCGCCCCAGGTGCCGAGGCGCCAGCGCTCTTCGAAGGCTTTGACATGGACTGGGAGTTCCCCCAGACACCTACCGACGGCGCCAACTACATGGCTCTGCTTGCCGAGTTCCGCCGCCAGCTCAACGCCCTCAGCCTCGAGCAGGGAGGTCGCAAGCTTTTGCTCAGTGCCGCCGCCGGCCCCGGCACCCATCGCTACCCCGGCGTTGACTGGGCCCAGGTCGCCACCCTGGTCGATCAGATAGGCCTCATGAACTACGATTACAGCGGACCATGGCAGCAGGTCACCGGCATGATCGCTCCCCTCTACCCGCTCGAAGGTGCTCCGCTCAACCAGGGCACAGTTGACGGCACTGTCGCTGAGTACGAAGCCGTCGGCGTGCCCGCCGCCAAGCTGCTCCTCGGCGTCCCCTTTTACGGCTACAGCTGGCAGGGCGTCACCGGCACCAACCATGGCCTCTTCCAGCCCGGCAAATCCATCCGCGGCGACCAGCCCTACCACGCCATCGCCAGCCTCGTTCCCCAGTCTACCGTCTACCGCGACCCCCACTCCCAAACCCCGTGGCTCTTCGACGGCAACATCTTCTGGACCTACGACGACCCGCTCTCCGCCAAAACCAAGGCTGCCTATGCCACCACCCACAACCTAGCTGGCGTTATGGTCTGGGAACTCAGCGGCGACACCCCCGACTCTCAGCTCCTGCACGCCATTGCCACTGGGCTCGCACACTAAGAGCGAAACCCCCAACTACGCGGAAAGCAGCATCCGCCATGCAGGCTGACCCGCTACGCCGCCGGCGCGATATACATGTCACGAAGCGACTGCCTTCCGCGTAGGGTCTTGCTTCAGAGGGCCGAGACGCTTTGCCAAAGCAGCATGATGTTGAGCACGATAATGATTCCCGCGGTCATCCACCCCATACGCATCGTCCATGCCCGGTTCACAAAGCTGCCCATCACCCGCCCGCGTCCAGTAAGCAGCAGCAGCGGGATCAGCGCAAACGGTAGCGCGAAGCTCAGCACCACCTGCGAAAGCAGCAGGATCCGCAGCGGGTCAAGCCCAACCCCTATCACGATCAGCGCCGGAATCAGTGTAAGCAGCCGCCGCAGAAACACGCTGAAGCGGATCTCGAGGAATCCCTCCAACACCACTTGCCCCGCCATCGTGCCCACCGTCGCCGACGAGAGCCCCGAGCACAACAGTGCCACCGCAAAGATCGTCGCCGCCGCCGGCCCCAGCAGTGGCCCAAGCGTCTGGTGCGCGTCCTCAATCGACAGCCCATGCGGCCAGCTTCGTCCGGCAAAGGCCGCCGCCGCCACAATCACCATCGCCGAGTTGACCAGCCACGCCCCGTTCATCGCCACCAGCACGTCGATCTTCTCGTAGAAAAGCATCTGCGACCGCGAAACCTCGACCTCGTGCGCAGGCGCCCCGGCCAGCTGCTGGCGCAATCTCGGCTGCACCAGTGCCGAGTGCAGATACACCACATGGGGCATCACCGTCGCCCCCAGCATGCTCACCGCCAGGTAAATGCTTCCCCGGCCGAGCGTGGGAACGAGCGTATGAAACGCAGCACTCTTCCAGTTCGGATGAATGAACCCCAGCTCCAGCGCGTAGCACACGCCAATGATCGCTACAAACCCGACGATCGCCACTTCAAACCGGCGAAACCCGCGCGACTCAAGCGCCAGCAACGCGAACACCAGCAGCGTCGTCACCAGCGCTGCCGCAAACAGTATCTCCGTCTTCGACATGCCGCGCGCGGCAAGCGGCGCTCCAAAGAGCAGGTAAAGCCCCAGCGCCGCTCCCAGAAACTCGGCCAGGTCCGTCGCCAGCGCCGCAATTTCGGCCGCCACCCAAAGCGTTACCGTCACTGGCCTTGAGAAGTATTCCCGGCAGTTCTGCGGCAGCGTACGCCCGGTCGCAATCCCCAGCTTGGCTGACAGGTACTGGATAAGGATCGCCATCAGGTTTGACCACAGCAGCACCCATAGCAGCTTGTATCCAAGCCGCGCTCCGCCATCAAAGTTGGTAGCAAAGTTCCCCGGATCGATATACGCGATGGAGGCAACAAACGCCGGCCCAAAGTGCGCCAGCAGCTGCTTTCCCTGCACCTGCATCGGCGCCAGGCTCTGGGCGGACCCTACCGGCGGCTCGGGTTGGAGAATGGACGGGTTCATGGCGGATGCGGTGGGAACAACGCGCATAACAAGCCCGGTCTGCGCGACTCTATCTACGCCACAGTATAAGGGTCGTCTTGCAGCCTACTGGGTCGTCTTACAGCCAGCGGTTCGCCTCGCCCGCTCAACTCCGCGGCCGAAAGGCATTTGCCTGTTCAAAAGCCGCGCGCAGCTCAGGCGTCTTCAGATTCTCACGAATATGGGTAAGCTCCTGTTCCAGCGCCAACAAGGCAGTCGCCATAGCCGGCGCATTCACGTGCGCAATATCGCGCCACATGGAGTAGGGACTCGCGCCGAGCCGAGTCATCTCACGCAATGCGCGCCCCCCGATGCTCTGAAATCCCCCACGCAGCCCCGGCTCTTGGGAGAATGTCTCCTTGAAGCTCCGCTCCAGCACCGCACTTAGCGCGGTCGCCGCCAGTTGCGGCAGGTGGCTGATCCAGGCGCATAACAGGTCATGCCGCTCCGTCGCCAGGTCGACAGCGTGAGCGCCCATGCGCTCCACCCACTCCCGCCACTCGGCCGCCAAAGGATGCTCATTCACCCCATCCACCCGGGAGATAGCCTGGCTGGCTGTCTCCGTTGTAAAACCCCTGCGCCCGGTCCACGAGAAAGCCCTTCACACTTCCCACGTCCGTCACCATCTGCGACGAAGAAAGCACCGGTGCCAGCTGCTCAAGCCACTCTGCAATCGCAAACACCGGCCCGGCGAGCACAATTACGTCCGCCGCCAGCGCATAGATGAAGGGGTCATCCGTCTCAGGGTCGCGCGGACCTGGATCGACCGCTCCAAAGGCCCTCGCCTGTTTGAGCGTGGCCGGCTCGCGGTCCCAGCCAAAGATAGCGCCATCGTAGCCGGCCCTCCGCAGCGCGAGCCCCAGCGAGCTGCCAATCAGACCCGTCCCCAGGATCGCAATACGACGAATCAGACCAGCCGGAGGAAACGCATCTTCCGCCATCTACGC
>CAXTMM010000116.1:0-3639 GCA_964245415.1 uncultured Acidobacteriaceae bacterium
CTCGTAGAGGCGCTGGAAGCGGCGCTCCGTGTTGACGAAGGTGCATTCCTTTTCAAGCGATGGGCTGGCCGGGAGGACGACGTCGGCGAAGCGGCAGGTCTCGGAGAAAAAGATATCCTGGACGACGAAGAAGTCAAGCTTCTCAAAGCCGCCGCCGACGTGATGCGCGTTTGAGTCGGCCGAGTACATGTCCTCGCCGAAGAGGTAGATGCCGCGCAGTTTGCCGTCGTAGATCGCGTCGATCATCTGGTGGTTATCAAGGCCCTTCTTGGTGGGCAGCTTGACCCCCCAGCCTTCTTCGTAGCGGGCGTGGGCTTCTTCGTCGTCGATCTTTTCGTAGCCGGGGAACATATTGGGCATGCAGCCGAAGTCGCTGGCGCCCTGGACGTTGTTGTGTCCGCGCAGGGGGTAGGCGCCGGTGCCGGGGCGCATGTAATTGCCGGTTGCGAGCAGGAGGTTGGAGATGGCGGTCGAGGTGTCGGACCCCATGATGTGCTGGGTGACGCCCATGGCCCAGAGGATGCAGACGGTTTCGGCGTGTGCGATCTCTTCGGCAACCTGGACCAGGGTCTCGACAGGGAGGGCACAGACCTTCGAGGCGTAGTCAAGTGTGTAGGGCTCAAGCGAGGCCCGGTACTCATCGAGCTTGTTGACCCACTGCTCGATGAAGTCCATCTTCGCGAGTCCCTGGTCGAAGATGTACTTGGTGACAGCGGAGAGCCAGACCATGTCAGTGCCCGGAGCGGGCTGGAAGAAGATGTCGGCGCGCTGGGCCATCTCGTGGCGGCGGATGTCGGCGACGATGAGTTTGGAGCCGTGAAGCTTATGCGCCTGCTTGACGCGGGTCGCGAGGACAGGGTGGCTCTCAGTGGTGTTGGTGCCGATGCACACGACGCACCTGGCCTTGCCAATGTCGTGGATGGAGCCGGAGTCGCCGCCGTAGCCTACGGTGCGGAAGAGGCCCTGGGTGGCGGGCGACTGGCAGTAGCGTGAGCAGTTGTCGATGTTGTTGGTACCGACGACCGCGCGGGCGAGCTTCTGCATCAGGTAGCTCTCTTCGTTGGTGGTCTTGGAAGAGGCGATGAAGCCGAGCGCGTCTGGTCCGTGCTTTTGCTTGATTGTGGTGAACCTCTCGCCGATCAGGGTGAGGGCTTCCTCCCAGGTCGCTTCGCGGAAAGTTTCGCCCTCGCGTATCAGGGGCTTGGTGAGGCGGTCGGGGGAGTTTACGTAGTCCCAGCCAAATTTTCCTTTGACGCAGGTGGAGATGTCGTTGGCCGCGCCCTCGCCGGGCTCGACCTTGAGGATGTGGCGGTCTTTGGTCCAGATGTCGAACGAGCAGCCGACGCCGCAGTAGGTGCAGACGGTTTTGGTCTTCCTGGTGCGCACCTCGCGCATAGCGGCTTCTGTTTCGGAGACTTTGAGGATGGGTCCATAGCCCATCTCGGGCTCAATCGCTTTGACCAGGTCGATCATGCCTTCAAGGGCCTTGGCGGGCCAGTTGGTCATGTAGCCGGCCTCGCCGAGCATGGATTTTTCCATCAGCGCGTTGCAGGGGCAGACGGTGATGCAGTGGCCGCAGGAGACGCAGCTGGAGCCGGCTATCTCGTGGCCGCCATCCCACTGGACGCGCGGATGCGGGTCTTCCCAGTTGATGGAGAGGGTCTCGTTGACCTGGTAGTTCTGGCAAGCCTCGACGCAACGGCCGCAGAGGATGCACTGGTCAGGGTCGTAGCGATAGAAGGGATTGGACTCGTCCTTCTCGTAGGGCTTTTGCCGGTAGGGGTGCTTTTGGTGCTCGACCTTGAGCAGGGCGGTGGTGTTGTGGACGGTGCAGTTGCCGTTGTTGTTGTCGCAGACGGTGCAGTAGAGCAGGTGGTTGCCGAGGATGCGGTCGAAGGCCTCGACCTGGGCGGCGCGGGCGCGGGCGGACTCTGTCTCGACGACCATGCCGGGGGTGACGGTGCCGGCGCAGGCACGCGTGAGCTGGCCGTCGACCTCAACCATGCAGGTGTCGCAGGTCTGGATAGGCCCGAGCCGGTGGTGGTAGCAGACCTGGGGCACTTCCTTGGTGTTGCGGTTGAGCGCGTCGATCAAGCGCTCGCCAACCAGCGCTGCGGCATCGGCTCCGTCGATGCGAATGGAGCATTGCGGAAGGTGGTCTGGGTTTTCAGGCGATGTGACGACGTTGCGACCGGTGACGCGGGGGATGAGTTCCATGGTTAACCGATTGGATGCTGGTCTGCGCACGGGAGCTTGTTGGTCCGGCCGCGACATGAATCGCGCCGTATCAAATGATGGGACGATCTTCGCACGGCCACTCCACCCCGGCGAGAAAGGGCCGCCGCAGATGCTGCGCTGCGTTCAGGATGACAGTGTCACGATCGACAGCTTGCCCCGTCTACTGTTCTACTCCTGCTCGAGGATCTGCAGGTCGAGCGCGGGTTCGAGCAGGCAGTCGAGCCTGGCTACCTGGTCGAGCGCGCGGCGGAGGGCGGTGCCGGCGCATGGCTCGACGGTGACGACGAAGGGCAGGCTGGCTTTGCTGTGGCCGGGTTTTTGGAGCAGGGCGTCGATGTTGATCTGCTCAGCTGCGAGGGCGCCGGCGATGGAGGCCACGATGCCGGGGCGGTCGTTGACCAGAAAGCGGACGTAATGGCGGAGGTGGAGGTCGCTTGAGGCGGTCGCTCGTCGGCTGGGCAGCGCGAGGGCGCGGGAGCCGTGGGCGATGGCGAGCAGGGCAGAGACGACGGCGACCGCGGTCGGATTGCCGCCGGCGCCGTGGCCGGAGAAGACTACGTCGCCGCCGTACTCGCCGCCGATCAGAACCATGTTCTCGGTTCCACGCGACCAGGCTAACGGGGAGCCCTGGGGGACGAGCATGGGGCCGACGCTCGCGATGATGGCTGTGCCGTCGGGTTGAGCGGGGTCGAGCTCGGCGCGTGAGACCTGGCGGATGGTGCAGCCGAGCAGGCGGGCGTAGTCGAAGTCGGTCGCGGTCAGGGTGGTGATCGGGCGGCAGAGAACGCTTTCAACCGGCACATCGGCACGCAGGGCCAGGCGGGCGAGGATGACGAGCTTTGCTCGGGCGTCGAAACCGCCAACGTCTTCGGTGGGGTCGGCTTCGGCGTAACCGAGCGTTTGGGCTTGCCTGAGGACGACGTCGTAGTCCGCGCCGTGCTCCATCTTGGAGAGCATGAAGTTGCAGGTGCCGTTGAGGATGCCCTCAAGGCGGGTGACGCGCTCGCCGGCGAGGCCCTGCTGCAGGCCTGGGATGACCGGGACGCCGCCAGCTACGGCCGCGCCGTAGAAGAGGTGGCAGTTGTGGGCGCGGGCGAGGGCGTCGAGCTCGATCCCGTGCGCGGCGATGAGTTTCTTGTTGGCTGTGACGACTGACTTGCCTGCGGCGAGGGCGGAGCGCACCCACGCGCCTGCGTGGTCGAGGCCGCCGGCTAGCTCGAGCACTACGTTAATGCCGGAGGAGAGGACATCTTCGATGTTTTCTGTCCAGCGCACGGAGTTGGGCGCCCAATCGACTCGTTTGCGGGCGATGCCGCGGTTGAAGATGTGGGTGAGTTCGATTTCGCCGGCGTGGCGGTCGCAGAGGATGCGAGCCACCGAGCTGCCGACGGTGCCGAAGCC
>CAXTMM010000116.1:3664-8799 GCA_964245415.1 uncultured Acidobacteriaceae bacterium
TTGTTTGCCCGTGGGATGGATCGCTTGGTTGTGTCCTTCGATCAAGTTGGCTCGTATCCTTTCCGGTCTCAGCTCCCATGGTACAGAAACGGGCAGGAAGAGCTTCTCGCAAGCGGGCGGCTACGCGGGCCATTTACTCTTGCGGCATGGCTGCCATGCGTCCGGCCGGAGATGGGGAGCTGGTGCAGATTGTCGAGCGCGCGCTGGCGGACGCGACGGTGCGCGGTGGCCGGTGGCTGGCGTGCAGGCCGGGGTGTGCGCAGTGCTGCCATGGAGTGTTCGCTATCTCGGCGCTCGATGCGATGCGGCTGCGGGATGGGCTCGCGGAGTTAAGCCAAGGGGATCCGGAACGCGCGGCGCGGGTACGTCAGCGAGCCGAGGCCAGCGTGGCCGGGTATGGAGTGGAGTTTCCCGGAGATCCGGTCACGGGTGTGGTTGGCGAGACGGACGAGGAGCAGGAGCGGTTTGCGGAGTTTGCCAATGAAGCGGCGTGTCCTGCGCTTGATCCGGACAGCGGCACCTGCGATCTGTATGCGTGGAGGCCGCTGACTTGCCGTATCTTTGGGCCGCCGGTGCTTTCGGCAGATGGGCTGGGCATGTGCGAGCTTTGCTTTGTTGGGGCGAGCGAGGCGGAGATTGCGGCAGGCGAGATGTATCTGACCCACGCGGCGCTTGAAGACTCATTGACCGGACAAACGGAAGATGGCGGGGAGCCGTCTGGATCGACGATCGTCGCGTACGCGCTGCTGCGGTGAGGCTTGCCTGGCCGGGTCCCTGCTAGAGTGGTTGCATTCCTGCTCTATGGGAGAAAGCCCATGACTTCAAGGCGACATTTTATCTTCGCCTGCTTGCTGCTTTCGCTGGAGCTTGGTATCGGCCGGGCGCAGCAACAGCAGCCTCAGCGTGTGATCGGCTTTATGACTGATTTCGATGTGAAGGACGATGCTGTTGGCCTGTGCAAGGCGGTGATGGAGGGGGTTGCGCCGGGGGTACGGGTCATTGATCTGACGCACCAGATCTCGCCCTTTGATGTGGCGCAGGGTGCGCGTGTGCTGGCCGGGGCGGTGCCTTACTTTCCCCATGATGCTGTGTTTGTGGTTGTGATTGATCCGGGCGTGGGGAGTAAGCGCAAGGCGATCATTGCCAAGTCGAAGGTTGGGCAATATTTTGTGCTGCCGGACAATGGGCTGTTGACGCTGCTGGCGCGCCGGGATGGTCTGGAAGGGGCGCGCGAGATCACCAATCCTGGGTGGATGATTGGCTCGAAGCTGTCATCGACCTTTCATGGGCGGGATATTTTTTCGCCGGCGGGCGCGCACCTGGCGCGCGGGGATGACTGGACCGCGGCCGGGCCGGCGCTAGATACGGCGAAGCTGGTGCAGCTGGCTATCTCGGAAGCTTCGGTGGACGCCTCGGGGCTGCATGGCGAGGTGATCGGGACTGACGGACCGTTCGGGAACCTGGTGCTCGATGTGCCCGCGGCAACGTTTGCGAAGCTGGGTTACCAGGTGGGCGATACGGTGCCGGTGGTGCTCGATGGCAAGAGCTACAGCTTTCCGTTTGTGAAGACCTTTAGCGACGTACCGGTGGGCAAGCCGCTGTTTTACATCGACTCGCGTGGACGGTTGAGCCTGGGCGTAAACCAAGGGAACTTTTCGACGACTTACAAGGTGAACGCGCCTGCCCGGCTGTCCATTGCTTACCAGCAGCGCAGGTAAATGGTCTGCGGAATAAGTGGGGGTTATCGCGCATAGAAGCCGCGCTGATGGCCGCAGTTGACGCTTGTATGTGACGCGGTGGCTCGTTACTCTTGAGTATTACTTACGCGCAATCCTGCGCGGCAACTTACTCCGGTCGCAGCGTCGTGCCAGTCTCGTAACAAGGAGAGTTACCCATGCCATCTTCCTATCTATCCCGCCGGACGTTTTTACGCTCGGCCGCGGCTGCTTCTGCTGTGGCGGCGTTGCCTATCATGACTGAACCGCAGCTGGCGCACGCGCAGCGACGTATGACGGGCAAGCAGATCCCGGCGGATGCGGTGCGGATCGATGCAAACGAGAATCCGCTGGGGCCGTGTAGCGGCGCGTGTTCGTCTATTTCAAGCCTGATCCCCGAGGGGGGCCGGTATGATACGGACTTGACTTACAAGTTAGTGAATACATTTGCTTCGATCGAAGGTCTCAAGCCCGAGTATGTGATGCCGTATGCCGGGTCGAGCGAGCCGTTGCACTATGCGGTGATGGCGTTTACCTCGCCGACGCAATCGTTTGTGACAGCCGATCCGGGGTATGAAGCCGGGATGCGTGCAGCGTCGATGCGCGGGGCGCAGATCCACAAGGTGCCGCTGACCGCGGCCCACGCGCACGATGTGAAGGGGATGGTTGCGGCCGATCCGCAGGCGGGTGTGCTGTATGTCTGCAATCCGAATAATCCGAGCGGGACAATTACCAGCCGCGAAGATATCGAGTACGCGCTTGCGAATAAGCCGAAGGGTGCGATCCTGCTCATCGACGAGGCGTACATTCATTTCTCTGACGCTACGCCGTCGCTTGACATGGTGAAGGCGGACAAGGATGTGATTGTTCTGCGGACGTTCTCAAAGCTGTACGGCATGGCGGGTGTGCGGTGCGGCTTTGCGGTGGCGCGGCCCGACCTGCTTGAGAAGCTCAGCTACTTTGGGCAGAATGCGCTGCCGATCATGTCGGTGGCGGCGGCTACGGCGAGCTTGCAGGAGCCTACGCTGATTCCGATGCGCAAGAAGATCAATGCTGATATTCGCACGGAGACGTTTGAATGGCTTACGGCGAACAACTTCAAGTTTATTCCTTCGCAGAGTAACTGCTTTATGCTCGACACGGGGCGCAATGGCAAGGAAGTGCAGGCGGCGATGGCGACCAAGAATGTGTATATTGGGCGGGTGTGGCCGATCATGCCGACCTATGTGCGGATCACGGTGGGCACGCACACGGATATGCAGAAGTTCCAGGCGGCGTACAAGGATGTGATGGCGAAGTCTGCGGCCGAGCTTGGGGTGCCTGAGTGGGGCGGACCGGGCGGGCAGCGGCATAACATGCTTAGTTAGGTTGGTGAGTCAGTAAGCAAAAAGGCTGCGACTAAGTCGCAGCCTTTTTGCCGCATTAGTGGGTAGTTCCGCGAAGCGATGGTCGCGCAGAGGTTCAGCCATTAGTGCGCGATCGAGTGAAGATCAACCGCAGATCCTTCGCGTGCTCAGGATGACAAGCTTCGTGGCGGGAGCGGAGCTCGGTAAAAAAGGTGCGGCACGCGCCGCACCCTTCTAACTTCGTCACTTTACTTAGAAGATGATCTTGAAGGCCAGCTGCGTGTTGAATGGCTCGCCTGCGCCAATGCCAGGCGCTCCGTTGTAGTAGCCGATCGTGGACGAAACCGTCAAGTTGTCATCCCCTACCGTATTCGGATTCGTGCCCGCCGGCGAACCGTAGTTCGTGTGGTTGAACAGGTTGAACATTTCCACCCTGAACTGCGTGGTGATCTTCTCTCCGATCGGTGTGTTCTTGAAGACCGAAAGGTCCAGATCACTAAAGCCAGGACCACGATAACCATTGCGCCTGGTCGTACCGAAGGTGCCAGCGGGAGCATCCACAAAGGCAGCAGGGTTGAGCCAATCGAGGCCTACACCGCCCTTCGCGAAGCCCTTATATGGATCGACGCCCGTAGCGTTCGCACGCTGAGTGCCTTCGTCAGTACCCGACGAATCACTTGAACTAAGAACCGAAAAAGGCAAACCGCTGTGGAAGGTCATCAGGCTGTTCGCCTGCCATCCACTTGTGAACGCTTTCAAGTGCTGTGATCCAGGAACCTGGTAAGTGATAAGAGCGTCAAAGATATTCCGGTTATCGAAATCACTCTGCCCGTAATCTCCTTTGAAGTTTGTGCTGTCCTGCGGCAGTGCGCCGCGGTACGCGGTGACTTCATCAAAACTGTGAGACCAGGTATAGGCCGCCTGCGCCGTAATTCCATGGATACTCGCAGCCCGGATCGTCGCCTGCAGCGAATTGTAATTCGATGTCCCGATACTCTGAACTTCGTTGATGAACGATAAGTTCTGGAAGCCCTGCGCATAGTAGGGACGGGTCGTCTGGTCCGGGCTTCCCGAGCTGTTCAGAGCTGCCTGGTTGATGTCGCGGATGGCTAGCAGATGACGCCCTTGGGTGCCAACATAACCGATCTGGGTGACGATCTTGCTGCCGAGGCTCTGCTCCACCTGCGCGTTGTAGTTGAAGTTATGCGACGGGACGAAGTTCTGGGCGATCGAGAAGATGCTGTTCGTCGCAGCCTGAGTGGCCGACAGGAATGGATCAACACCACTCTGAAGCGTGTAGGGGGTCGTTAATGTCGCTGTAGTCACCGGTGTCGGACCACCCGGATTCCCCTCTACCCCGTTCGGAGCACCATTGCCTGGACGATTATCGAGGAAGGGGTTTAGGTTCGGCGTGTCGTAATAAAGGCCGGCGCCAGCCCGCAGCACGGTTGTAGGCGTTGCCTGGTAAGAGAAGCCGGCACGCGGACTGAAATTGTTATAGACCGGGTCGTAAAGATTGCTGATCTGGTTGCCCTGGAAAACTACTCCGCCGAGGTTTGGACGAAAGACGGAAAGATTCTTGTAAGGGTTGTGCAGCGGCCCTTCAAAGTCCCAGCGCAAGCCATAGTTCACGTTCAACTTCGGGCTTAGCTGCCAGGAGTCCTGACCAAAGAATGCGAGCGTGTTTACTTCCACCTGCCGGTCGGGATCACCAAGCGCGATCGAAGAAGTCTTTACCTTGCCGGCGAGGAAATCAGCAAGCGCGTCGACGTATATGTCGCCGGTGTCGTAAGAATCGCCAGCCAGCGTCGGCGCTTTATCAGGTCCCTGGGTTCCATCAAAGGTGAAGCTGCCGAGCGCATGGCGATGGTAGAACTCGTCGAGCTGGGCGCGGCGCAACTCTCCGCCGAATTTGAACTGGTGTTTGCCGACGGTCCAGGCAAGATCATCCGTAAGATGGCCCGTGATGTCTCTGCGACCTTCGGGCGGCCTCTCACCGGTCTGATCAAAGCTGCTGGTACTGGTACCGATGATCAGGTTCGGGGCACCAGGGAGCGACGAGCCATCGTTAAGA
>CAXTMM010000117.1:0-8755 GCA_964245415.1 uncultured Acidobacteriaceae bacterium
CCCAAATAGGCCATCGTGCGCTCACGCAGCAGCTTGGCGATGTCAGTCACAAACGCCGTACCTCGGGGCCCATAGATCGTCGCCGGGCGGACCACGGTGACCGGCAGCCCCGCAGCACTCGCTTCCCATACAGCCTGCTCGCCCAGAATCTTCGTGTGGTTGTAACCCAGGCCCACGTCGACCGGCGCGACCGTCTCGGTGCACGGCACCCGCGGGTACCCATAAACGTCGGTCGTGCTCACATGGACAAACCGCTCCAGTCCAGGCGCCTCGGCAGCAGCAGACAGAATGGCCTCCGTCGTCCATACATTGCCGGCCTGGTAAGTCTCCGCGCTCGCCCAGTCGGTCGAACAGCCGGCGCAATGATAGATGTGGCTTACGCTGCGTACCGCCTCGCGCAGCGCCATATCAGCCTTGCTATAAGCAGCCGCCGGCGATAGTTCGGCACGCAGCACCCGGACGGGGACAGTGGACATGTTCTGCGCCATCAAGGCATCCAGGTGGCTGACGCTCGAGCCCATGCGGGCCACGAGGATGACCTGCTCCCCGCGGGCGGCGAGCAACTCCACCAGGCGGCCACCCAGAAAGCCGCTCGCCCCTGTGACTAGAACCGGCATTACTTAGGGACCAGCATAGCCTGCAGCGATCCCTCAGGCTCGAATTAATGCTCCCGCATGGAAGCAAACGCATCAAGCGCGAACTGCAGCTGCTCGATGGTATGCGCAGCTGTCACGCATAGCCGCAAACGCGCCCCGCCCTGCGGCACCGCCGGGAACATGACCGGCGTCGCCAGGATACCGTAGTCCCGCAGTCGCCGAGCAAAGAACGCTGTGGTCGCCTCGTCGTCCAGCATCAGCGGCACGACCGCGGTTTCAGAGAGACCCGTATCGTAACCCAGTTCCTTCAGCCCGGCCCGCAGGTACTCTCCGTTGGCGCGCAGCGTGTCCACCCGCTCCGGCTCCTGCTTCAGGATGGCGAAGCCGGCAATGGCCGCCGCTACTGAGGCCGGCCCGGTCGCCGCTGAAAAAATATAAGGCGAAGCAGCGTGCTGCATAAAGATTGCCAGCTCCTGCGAGCAGGCCACGAAGCCGCCGTTCGATGGAATCGACTTCGCCAGCGAGCCCGTCCAGATGTCCACCTCGCTCGTCTCGATGCCAAAATGCTCATCGCAGCCCCGCCCGGTGGCGCCCAGAACCCCGACCGCATGCGCATCGTCCATCATCAGGAAGCAGCCGAACTCCTTCTTGATTGCAACCAGCTCAGGCAGGCAACAGATGTCGCCGTCCATCGAAAAAACACCTTCCGAGATAATTAGGGTCCGGTTCGCAGTTGGCCCGTTCTTGATCTGGTGACGCAGGGACTCCGGATCGTTGTGCTCGAAGCGCTGCACCTGCACACCTGACATCCGACAGGCATCCATTAGGCTGCGGTGGCAGAGCGTATCCGCGATCACCCGGTCGGCCGGGCTAAAGATCGAGGTGAGCACCGCTAGGTTAGCCAGGTAGCCGGAGCTGAAGTTCAGCGCCGCCTCGGTTCCCTTGCAGTCCGCAATTGCCCGCTCAAGCTTGTGGTGAATGTCCAGGGTACCGGTGAGCAGGCGAGCCCCACCCGCTGCCGTACCGTACCGCTTAATAGCATCAATCGCCGCCGCATCCACTCGCGGGTCGCCCATAAGCCCAAGATAGTCATAGGACGAGAGCATGAGCATCTGGTACCCATCCGCCCGCACGCAGGGTCCGGATCGGCTATCGAGTGGCGTCTGGAAAGGGTATGCGTCAACCGAGCAGCCAAGCGCCGTCGTCTCAAAAAGACGCCGCGCACGGGCGTCTAGCAGATCGTGTTTCTTAAAGCTCCACTTGCGATCGGGATAGAAATAGCTGCCGAACATCTGTCCGGAAGACGACGGGAACAACTTCTTCTCGACGCTCACGGGGCGTACCGTTTCAGTAGGTGTCATGTATGGCCCTGGGTGTAGGGCTTAGTTTATGGCACTTTCGTACTCTATGGAAAGCTGAAAGGGTGGAGCTACCCGTTTGATAATAGGGTGAAACTCCCGCTGGAGCTTGTTTCCAGGTCAAAAGTCGCCATAGTGAAGGCGTTTTACAAGAGCAGTTTTGCCGATTGTTCAGCCTTTTCCTTTCACAGCTACCCATCGCTGCACGAGCGACCTCTCTTATCCTGTGGCTGTGGGCAAGTTGATGAGCGCACCGGCAATCATTGACCGGCAATTACCGGAAGGCGTGAGAAGCCCTTCGAAATCGGACCACAGACACCACCATGGCAAGCGGCACGAGCAAAGCCGGCTGCGTCTACATCGTTGTCGACCAGGGCTGGTCGAGCTACCTGACCATCGGGCGACGGAAGCCATGACTCGCCGCAGTCAGCCGAGATCCTATTGTTCGCGAAGCAGCTTGGCCGGATCGGCGGCCAGGGCGCGCTTTACCGGTCCGGCTACGGAGCACGACACGGTCACGAGCAGCGTCGTCAGGACAGCTACAAGCACGAATGGATCCTGGGCAGAGGCCTGGTAGACGATGTGCGCGAGCAGATGACTTGTGGCGACTCCCAGGCCTAGTCCGATCGCTGAGCCGGCCCCGATCAATACGAGAATCCGGCCAAGCGCCGCTGCTAGGATCTGCCGCGTCTGCGCACCGAGCGCCACGCGAATGCTCAGCTCGCGCATGCGTTTGCTGACCGTGTACGAGGCCAGACCGAAGGTGCCCGTTACGGAGAGCAGCAGTCCGAAGGCGCCAAAGAGCCCGAGCGAGAGGGTGGCGACCTGGGCCGGGAAAAAGCTGAACGCGAGCTGGCTCGTCCATGTGCCTGAGGAGCGAATGGCAATAGCCGGATCAAGATCGCGGACCATCTTGCGGACCACGAGCGCCATCTCAGCGGAGGCCAGCTTGGAAGCATTCGGCGAAGTCCCCGGACGCGTACGTACGATTACCGAGGTGATGGTGCTCGGTTGCTGCAGGATCGGAAAGTAAACCGCCTCTTGAGGGTCTTCGCTCGTAAGAAAGTACTTTCCGTCTGCCACCATGCCTACGATCTGGACGGAGGCGCCCCCATACTTCTTAAAGGAGCGACCGACCGCGTTATCCACGTGGAACAGGCTTCGCGCAAACCGCCGATTGACGACAGCAATCAGCGGAGTGTTTACAGTGTCGGTCGCTAGAATGTCGCGTCCTGCGAGCAAGGGCGTTCCAGCAGCAGCGAAATAACCCGGGGAGACATCGTAGAAGAACGACTCAAACGCTTCATTCGACGGCCGGAAATCCACTGTCTCCTGCTTGAAGATGGAGGTTGATAGGGTGTCGCTCAAAGGCGTGCCGTTTGCATAGCCAACAGCTTGCACTCCGGGCAACTGCTGCAGACTCTCCTGCAGTCGCCTTTGAAACTGGGCAGCAGACTCGTTCGAGTAGGCGGCCTGAGCCAGGTCGAATTTTGTCAGTGTCGCGTTGGCCGCCTGTATCCCGATGTCGGTGGTGAGCGCTCTACTCAGGCCACGCACAGCGACGAAAGCTGCGGTCACCGTAACGAAGCAAAGCGCGATCTGCGCAGCCAGCAGCAGATCGCGCAGAGCCCAGCCGCGTCCCCCGGAACCTTGGCTGCCACCGCTTTTGATCGATTCGTTCGGATCGGTCTTGAAGATTTGTCGCAAAGGCACAAGGCCGAACAGCACGCCGGCGACGACCGCGACAAGGAAAGCAAGCACGATGAGCGAGGGCTGCGGCTGAACGTGGAAGCTTACCGGGTAATCCGTGGGAGGGCGCCAGCTGGATAGGCCGCTTAACGCGACCCAGGAGAGAACAGCGGCGCAGGCGCCGCCCACCAGCGAGACGATCAGCGCTTCCATCAAAAGCTGTTGCACGATGCGCCACCGCGTGGAACCGACGGCCATGCGAATGGCAATCTCGCGAGCGCGGTCCGCGGTGCGTGCGGCAAACAGGCCGCCCAGGTTCGCGCAGGCGGCGAGCAGAACGATGCCGGCCAGCACCATAACCCCACCCAAAAAGCGCCGCGCGGCTCCGCGCACAAAGTCGCCGATCAGGCCAGGGGGCGCGAGCTTGAACTGCAGCTTGTCCTCCTGCTTCGGATCCCGCTTCGCGACGCGAGCTGCGATCCTGTCCAGTTCACCCTGAGCTTGCGCCAGGGTGACACCGTCCTTGAGGCGCGCAACCGGGAAGACCGTCTTGTTGCTGCGATCCTCAAGCCAGCTCGTGCCTTCAAGCGATGCCTGGTTGGCCATAGGCACGAAGAGATCGCATTGCAGGAACTTCTGTGTACCGTAGAAGCTCTCTGCTGTCACCCCGACGATAGTGTAAGGGTGCTTGTCGATACGCACGATTTTTCCGACAATCTTCGGATTTGCGCCGAAGCGGGTCTTCCATGCCGGCCAGGAGATCACCGCTGCCTCAGAGGCGCCCGGATGGTCGTCGTCGGAGCGATTGAGCAGGCGCCCGAGGTACGGCTTGATGCCGATTGCCTCGAAATACTGCCCGCTCACCTCGGATCCCCACACCGGCTCGGTCATCCCATCAGCTTCCAGGCCAAAGACCTGGATTGCTTCCGCAGCTACGGCCGAAAAGACGGTACCTTCATCGCGTACATCGCGCACCTCCGGGTAAGAGAAGACCGGATAGCCGGAGGCATGCGGCGCGAAGGTGATGACACGATCCGGTCGCGGAACATCGAGAGGTTTGAGGATCATGGTCTGGAGCACGCCGAAGACAATCACGTTGGCCGCGATGCCCAGCGCAAGGATCAAGACAGCGGTCAAGACAAAGCCGGGGGACCGGCGCATCTGGCGGAGGGCGAATCGTAC
Source organism: uncultured Acidobacteriaceae bacterium (assembly GCA_964245415.1). Taxonomy (GTDB): domain Bacteria; phylum Acidobacteriota; class Terriglobia; order Terriglobales; family Acidobacteriaceae; genus EB88. Next base: position 4,826 of record CAXTMM010000117.1, read on the forward strand.
GTCCTGGACAAGGGCTCGCATGGCTGCCTCAATGGTGTATGCAAGGCTGGCGAGCCCGGCGTGCTCACTAGTAAGCAACTGAATAGCCACACGGAGCGAAGAGGTAAGTGCGTGTAGAAGCACAGTTTTGCAGGGTTCAATGAGCCCTGCGCCTGAGATAAGTGTCCGATTTCGTGTTGCCGCGTCCGTTTCTGAACCGTGAGCGCATGCCAGAAGGTCATGAATGAATCGCGAACGACTCTCCCTTGGACCCCGGGCTGCCTAGAAGCTCTGCTCACAGGCACCGGCTTGTTCCCTAAGCGGCTTCCTTCCGGTACTCTGGCTAGCCGATCTTGGCTCGGCTTCTTGTGCTTAGTCTCTTGTTCTCTATGGCGCCGCACGCCACGGCCCAGATCCCTCGCTCACCATCGCCGTCGATCACCCACCGCCAAGATCAGCCCCATGCTCTACGGCCTGATGACGGAAAAGATGCACTACTTCCACGGCCGGAGCGGCCTCTACCCGGAGCTGGCGCGGGACCGGGCCATCGGCAAAGACTGGCAGGCACTTAGCCCATAGACGCTCGTGGCTCGGAGCGCCTCACAGACCTCGGTCGCGGTCGACGACCAGACCTGCCCAGGAGCCGCCTGCCACGCAGCTCCAAGCTGACTTTGACCGCAGCCACCGAGAGCTCGCTCGGTGGCGTCCAGAACGACGGCTACCGGGGCATGGCCGTGCGCCCGCACACCACCTGTGTAGGATCTTTCTATGCCAGGACCGACAGTGCCGGCCTGCCAGTCACCATCAGGCTGACCAACGATTTGACTGGAACCATCGCCGGCAGCGCGACCCGTACCAGGTACCACCGCCGGCTGGCAGCCGCACCACTCCACAATCAAGACCGGCGACGTCCCGACTTACTCGAACAACCACCTCTTCCTGACCGTGCCCCGCGACGCCGACGCCTGGTTCAACCTCGTCTCTCTCTTCCGCGCCGACCTACCCCGATCGTTCCTTCGGCGACCGCATCGACCTGTCGAAGAAGCTGGCGGCCATGAAGCCGAACTTCCTCCGCCTGCCCGGCGACCGACTATCTTGAAGGCGACTACATCACGAGCGCTGCGACTCGAAGAAGACCATTGGTCCCCTGGGTCGACCGGCCTACGCCCCGGCGTCTGGCGCCATCGGTCCCCAAATGGCATGGGCTGCTTGAAATTCCTGGACTGGTGCGAGGACCTCAACGTGGAACCCGTGCTCGCCGTCTACGGTGGCTACTCAGTGCAGCAGGAGCACGTCGACCCAGGCCCGGCGCAGAGCCCTGCATTTCAAACGTTATCGAGCAGATTGAGTACGTCTCCGGCGAAGCGAACACGGAATGGGGCGCCGAGCGCATTAACGGCCACTGCGCGCCTTTTCCCCTGCACTACGTTAAGGTTGTCAAGGAAGACTGGTCCGAGAAATCGGGTTCCTACGATGACCGCTCTGCGAGGTACTACAAGGCCTTCAATCAGCGCTATCCTGCCCTGCAGTTGGTTGCGACCGCGCCACTCAAGAGCATCAAGCCCGGCGTCCTCGATCACCACTACTATATGTTCGCCGAAAGTCGTTTTTAGACGCCAGCCACTGCGACAAGATCGACCGCAGCGGACGAAAGATTTTGGTCGCCGAGTGGGCCACCGCGAAGGCAATCCCACACCGAATCTTGAAGCAGCGCTTGCCGGCGCAGCCTCGATGACCGGCATGGAGCGCAGCTCGGACATCGTCATCATAGCGAGCTAGGCGCCGCTCTTTGTTCACGTAAACTCCGGCGCATGCAGTGGGAGACCGACTCTATCGGCTACGACGCGCTCTCAAGCTATGGCTTGCTCAGCTACTACGCGCAGGTGCTCTTCGGCAGCTCTCTGCGCACCGAGGTCGTCTCATCGGCCTTCGTGTACGCAGTCCCCCGCGTCTCCTCCTCCGTCACCCGCGATAGAGCCAAGCACACGCTCTACGTCAAGATTGTCAACGGAACGTCAGAGGAAAAGCTGTTCTCGATCGCGCTTGCCGGGCGCTGCCAACGTGGAAGACGAAGCGAAGCTGGTCACGCTGAGCGGCAAAAAACCCAATGCCACCAACGCGATCGAGCACCTCGACGCCATCGTTCCGATCGAGAGCAACCTCTCGAACGCAGGAGCAAAGTTCGGGCACAGCTTCCCACCTGTTTTGGTTGACGTAATGGAGCTAAACTACTGAGAGCACACAGCTTGTAACTTAGGTAATCGGGGGCATAGGAAGTCTGCTGCAGGGCTGCCAAGTCCCCCTTATCTTGGTTCTATCGTGGACACCTGCAGATTCATCTTTATTCGTTGGCCCAGTGGGGAGTGGACTCTTGCGCTCGATCGCGAGTACGACATGAATGAGATCGAGAGCTTCTAAGTCCTTCGCCTGGTCCAGCAATGGCGCGCCTGTAAGCACCTGCTCCCTCCGGGAAATAGTGCCGCATGGTTTGGATGAACCCGAACCCAGCGCCTCTCGAGTGACCACTCCAGGAGCGCCGCAAACCAGGCAGACGATGAATGACAACCCCCCGGTGCTTTCGCACGCCGCTAGCATTGAGCAAGAAACACGCAGCCGCTTACCTCCCGTCGCGGCGAGAAGCGGCGGCGAAGCACTCGCCCCTAGGCGGTGGTGTTGATCAGGCTACCCGACCCGAGGCCGGTCGTCACCAGGTACGAGGCCAGGTCCTGCAGCGCACCGGTCGTGCTGCCACTGGTAAGAGACTTCGAGATCTGGTCAATCAGCGTGTCCAGAGAGTTCGACGAGGAGACTGTCGCAGTCCCCGACGAAGCACTCTGGGCGCTGCTTGAGGACGCACTCTGTGTCTTCAAATCGGACTGCAGCTGCGCCAGTTCAGTCTTCGCGCCGGTCACATTCCCATTTACGAGCGAGTTAAGCAGCGTGGTTAGATCCTTGGTCAGCGTGGTGACCGCACTACTGCTTACGCTGGCCGCATCTGCGCTGGTGCCAGTGATATTCACAAGCCGGGTTGTGCTCGGGCTCGCTGTGGTTGCCGGTGCCTTGGTAGTGGTTGCATCCGGCGGCTGCAGCAGCGACTGTTCCAGAACGGAGAGAGCAGAGACATTGGTGATGGACATGGAGTTCCTTCCAACAGAGTTGTCTGGTGCCAAAAGGATTGGTCGGTAGTGCTATCGGCAGGTGGGATGAAAACGTTCAGCCCTTAGCCAACTCCTCGTTCATCTCTCTTCCAAAGTTTCCAAAGTGGGAAACGCCAGATCTTCCATCCAACAAGCACCGTGCACAGCGCTAATCAAGCCTGACCAGGTAAGCCGCACCTTCCTCCGGCCGCAGCTCATCCTCAAGTGCCAGCGCACGAGCTTTGTCATCGTTCGCCGGACGAATGCGCACCCAGTGCCCGGTAGGCCCGGTAAACTCAATCACATTCGCGGTCTGATATCGCCGCTGCAGCTTCTGCTCTAACTGCACAGCTTTGGCTTCGTGCTGAAACGCCCCGATCTGCACGCACCACCGGCCGCCCTCGGCGATCGGCTTGGGCGCCTCGAAGACCTCGATACGCACCGTAGCCGTGCCCGGTTGCCACACTCCGATCGACTTTGCCGACGCCACTGAAAGATCGAGGACCCGGCCAGGCACGAACGGTCCGCGATCCGTCACCCGCATCACCGAAGCCTGCCCAGTGCGCAGATTGGTCACCCGCAGCAGCGATCCCATAGGTAGTGTCCGGTGCGCGGCCGAAAGCATGTTCTGGTCAAAGATTTCACCGTTCGCCCCGCGCCTGCGGTTATACGGCGGCCCGTACCAACTCGCCGTCCCGGTCTCTATATAGATAGGCGTGTGCCGGGTAACAAACGCGAGGTCGGCCGGCTCGCCGGTGACCGGACCTCCAGCTGACGGCCCCCCGCTCCCAGTCGCCGATGGCAAATCCGGTAC
>CAXTMM010000118.1:0-8745 GCA_964245415.1 uncultured Acidobacteriaceae bacterium
CGTTGTTCGCGCCGTACTTCAGGTACACGCGGATCACATTGTGGCCATTCTCTTCAGCTGCCTTGTAGTTCGCGATATACCCCTCTTCCTTGAGGATGCGCGCGATCTCCGCCTTCAACTTCGACGCCGGCACGTCGAGCTTCTGGTGGCGTGCTCGGATCGCATTGCGAATACGAGCCAGAAAATCAGCTACCGGATCAGTCAGGTTCATCTACTCTCCTCATCCCCCGTTCGCTCCGCCCTTTTAAGAAAGCTCGGAGAACCAGCGGAGATGTTTGTGGGCTTGACTAAGCTTTCCTTAGCAGTCCTTTGCGTCGTTGCGCCCAAAGGGCGCGCTCGCCTGAAACGGCCAGGTCCTCACCAGCTGGACTTAACTACGCCCGGAATATCGCCGCGCAGGGCCAGTTGCCGGAAGCACAACCGGCATACACCAAACTTGCGCAAAAACGCGCGCGGCCGACCGCACAGCTGGCAGCGGTTATGCTGGCGGCTCTTAAACTTCGGTTTCTTTGCATCCTTCACGCGCTTTGCTGTCGTTGCCATAATCTCTCGCCTGTCCTTGCCTGCTGCCCACTTGGTGCCTGCTGCGCATCGCGCCGCTGCCCGGCTCTCTTATGCCGTCAACCGGAACGGAATCCCAAATCCCTTGAGCAACTCCCGCGCCGAGTTATCGTCCGCCGCGCTCGTGACAATCGTCACATTCATGCCCTTCAGCTTCTCCACTCGCGAGTAATCGATCTCAGGAAAGATCAGCTGGTCGCGCATCCCGAGGGTGTAGTTCCCGCGTCCATCAAAGCTCTTCGTCGACACGCCGCGAAAATCGCGCACCCGCGGCAGCCCCACCGAAATCAAGCGATCCAGAAACTCGTACATGATGTCGCCACGCAGAGTCACCATTGCTCCGATCGGCATTCCCTCGCGGACCTTGAAAGCCGCAATCGACTTCTTCGCCCGCGTGGTCACCGGCTTCTGCCCCGCGATCGTGCCCAGATCCGCCACCAGCGGGTCCAGCAGCTTCGAGTTCTGGGTCGCTTCGCCCAGCCCCATATTCAACACGATTTTCTCAATCCGCGGCACCGCCATCGGATTCTTCAGGCCAAGCTCCTTTTGGAGCGCCGGCTTGATCTCGCCCAGGTACTTCTCTTTCAACCGTGCTGCCATCGCGTCCCATCCTTCTCCCCGGACTCGGAGTGGCTCGTTAAAGCCGTATACCGTTGCGGAGGACCTGCATCCAACCCTCGAGCCGCCGCGCCTTGGGGTTTTGCCCCCGACTGGCGCGCCCGCCCGAGCGGCGGCCGCTAGCGCTTCTTCACCGGCAAAACCTTGTCGCACTTCCGGCATACGCGCACCTTGCTATCGCCCTCGACCCTGAATCCAACCCGCGAGGGTCCGCGATCGGGACAGTAAAGCATCACATTCGAGATCGCAATCGGCGCTTCCTGCTCCGCGATCCCGCCCTTGATGTTCTTCTGCGGATTCGGCTTCACGTGCTTCTTAACCATGTGCACGCCTTCGACCAGCACCTTGCCCGTCTCCGGCATCACCCGCAGCACCCGCCGCTGCTTCTTCAAATCACGGTCGCTGCCGCTGATGATCACGACTCTGTCTTCGCGCTGAATCTTCAACCCTGCCATACCGATCCCCTTGGGCAAGCACCCACGCTTGTTCCGCGCCTAGATAACTTCCGGCGCCAGCGACACAATCTTCAAAAACTTCTTATCCCGCAGCTCGCGAGCTACCGGCCCAAACACGCGCGTGCCTACCGGCTCACCTGCATCATTGATCAGCACGGCGGCATTCGAGTCAAACCGGATATAGGTCCCGTCCCGCCGGCGCACTTCCTTGCGTGTCCGCACGATAACCGCCTTGACAACCTTGCCCTTCTTGACCTGTCCATCGGGCGAGCTTTCTTTCACTGCCGCCGTCACTACGTCGCCGAGCCGAGCCTTCTTGCCACTCGATCCGCCCAGGGGCAAAATGACCTGCAGCTTGCGGGCGCCGGAGTTATCAGCGACCTCGAGCATGGTTCTCATCTGTACTGCCATTGTTGCTCTCCTTGGCGACCCGGCGCTTAGCGCTCGCCCGTAACTCTACAAAGCTAGCCAGAACGATCATCGATTTTGGAACCGCTCAGCGGACCCCGAGCTCCATACCACTCACGTCCTGAGCAGCGTGAAGGATTTGCACTCGCCCATACCTCACTTGGCCGCCAAAAGCTTGGCTGCCTCTTCCGCCTGCGCCAGCGCTGAACGCCGCACAATCTCTTCCAGATTCCACCGCTTCAGCTTTGAGAGTGGCCGCGTCTCGCGAATCCGCACCATATCGCCCACCCGCGCCGAATTTTGCTCATCATGCGCATAGAACTTCTTGTTCGTCTTCATCACCCGCTTGTACTTCGGGTGAGCCTTGCGCATCTCGATCTCGACCACAATCGTCTTCTGCATCTTGGTCGAGACCACCTGCCCGACCTTCTCATTGCGGCGCGATTCGCGAGCCGCCCCTATCTCAACCGCCGGTGCTGCAATAGCGTCTGCCATGGCTTAGCGCTTCCCCTTCTTGGCCTTACTCTGGATCTCAGGCTTGCCTTCAGCCAGCGCTGTCGCGCCACGGATGCCCAAAGCCCGCTCGCGTTCGATCGTCTGGATCCGCGCGACTGCCTGCCTCAGCTCGCGCATCTTTTTTACGCCTTCTTTCTGCCCGAGGGAGAGCTGAAAGCGCAGGCGAAAGATTTGCTCCGCAGCCTTGACCTTCTCTTGCCGAAGCTCGGCATCGCCGAGATTCCTGATCCTGGTGGTTTCCATGTTGCTTCTCTCACTCTCTCGAGGACTCACGGTCGATCTGGCTCGACCGGGTCTCCTCTCGGTTCATCTTACGAATCCACACCAGCCTTGCGCCCGGCGTGTCCTGCCATAAAGCCAATTGGCAACCGCAACTGCTACTTACTTCGTAACCACAGCTGCCTTCACATCATGCCGCTGCACAAAGCGCACCTTCAACGGCAGCTTGTGCGACGCAAGCCGCATCGCCTCTTCGGCGATCTCAGGCGTCACACCCTCCATCTCGAAAAGCACCTTCCCGGGTCGCACCACAGCTGACCAGTGATCGGGCGCACCCTTGCCCTTTCCCATGCGGGTCTCAGCCGGCTTCTTGGTGATCGGCTTGTCCGGGAAGATCCGGATCCAGATCTTGCCGCCGCGCTTGATGAATCGCGTCATCGCGATTCGGCTGGCTTCAATCTGCCGATCAGTGATGTACCCGCACTCCATCACCTTCAGCCCGTACTCTCCGAACGAGAGCGACGATCCGCGCCAGGCTTTGCCCTTCATCCGACCGCGCTGCTGCTTGCGGTACTTGACCTTTTTTGGCATCAACATGCGAACACCCTCAAACCCACATGGACCATACTTCGATCCTCGAGAAAACTCCCAGCCGCTCGCCTCGCTTCAAAGCGCGCCCGCTGAGATAGCGTCTAAAATACCGGCGCAGCCACCGCAGCCTGCGGCGCCTGACGACGCTGCTGATAGATATCTCCGCGATACACCCAGGTCTTCACACCGATAATGCCGTAGGTGGTATGCGCCTCGGCAAAGCCGTAATCGATATCTGCCCGTAAGGTGTGCAGCGGCAAACGACCCTGAAGATACCACTCGGACCGTGCAATCTCGTTGCCGTTCAACCGGCCCGAGACCCGCACCTTGATGCCCTTGCAGCCAAACCGCAGTGCCGAATCGACAGCCTTGCGCATCGCCCGGCGAAATCCAACCCGCTTTTCCAGCTGCAGCGCAATATTCTCCGCTACCAGCTGCGCGTCCAGCTCCGGCTTGTTGACCTCTAGAATATCAATAAATACGTCGCGGTTGGTGCGCTTTTGGAGCTCAAGCTTCAGTTTGTCGATCTCCGCCCCCTTGCGCCCGATGATGATGCCCGGCCGCGCAGTACGAATGATAATCCGAAGCTTGTTTCCCGGGCGCTCGATCTCAACCGAGCTCACGCCCGCCGCCTTGAGCTTTTCTTTCAACTCGCGCTTGAGCTTGACATCCTCGACCAGCAACTTGTCATAGTCGCGCACCACGAACCAGCGTGAACGCCACGGCTTGTTGACCCCGAGCCGAAATCCGTAAGGATGAACTTTCTGTCCCATAGTCCCTCTACACTCTCTCGTGGGCGCGCCTTTGAGGCTCCGCCAATCCTATCTAGCCTGTACCGCTAAACTTTGCTGCGGCCGATCTTCCTGCGAGTCAGCACCTAAAGGCAGGTGTCATCCTGAGCGCAGCGAAGGATCTGCGGTTGCATTAAGCGCTCTTCTTCGCCTTGGCAGGCCCGGTCACTGCCTTGCGCGGAGTCTTCGCTACCTCGACCGACTTCGCGTCCGCCTCTACCAACTCAGCTACCGAGATCGAAATATGCGCCATCCTCCGCTGGTAGCGGAAGGCGCGTCCCATCGGCGCAGGCCGGATCCGCTTCAGCCTCGGCCCCTCGTTCGCGATCGCCGTCTTCACGTACAGCTTGTCCACATCGAGATCGAGCCCACGCTCGTCCGAAAGATAGCTCGCATTCTGCAGCGCCGAGCGCAGCACTTTCTCAACCATCGGCGCGATGCCCTTCTTGGTGAACATGATCACGTTCAACGCCTGCTCGACCCGCAAACCCTTGATCAGGTCCAGCACCAGCCGCGCCTTCTGCGGCGACACGCGCTGAAACTTGGCTTCCGCCCGAAACTCCGCTACGTCCGACTTTATCGTTGCCATCCGCTTCTCTTCCCAATCCTGAAATCCAGGCCTGTCTTTAGGACCAGTGAAGGTGCCTACCGTCCCTTGGCCGCCGCCTCATTCGACTTCGCCGTATGCCCCTTGAAGGTCCGCGTCGCCGAAAACTCGCCCAGCTTGTGACCGACCATGTTCTCCGTCACATACACCGGGATAAACTTCCGCCCGTTGTGCACCGCGATCGTATGCCCCACAAACTCAGGAAAGATCGTGGACCGGCGCGACCAGGTCTTGATGACCTTCTTCTCGTTCGCCGTGTTCATCGCCTCTACCTTGACCATCAGGTGCCCATCGATGAAAGGACCCTTCTTTGTTGACCGTGCCATCTTCTACCCTCACCCAGCGCTTTTCGCGCTTTCCAATCTCGAAACCTTCACTACACCCGTGCAGCACTCACCCCAGCCTTGGAGCTGGCCTCAATGGCGACCCTGCGCCGAGGGCGTCCCGCCGCGACGCGTAATCGCTACTTTTTCCGCCGGTTAACGATGAACACATCTGTCCGCTTGTTATTGCGCGTCTTATACCCACGCGTCGGCTGCCCCCACGGCGTCACCGGATGACGTCCCCCCGAGGTCTTGCCTTCACCACCACCATGCGGGTGATCGACCGGGTTCATCGACACGCCGCGGTTCGCCGGCCGAATCCCCTTCCACCGATTGCGCCCCGCCTTACCGATCGTCACATTCTCGTGATCCGTATTTCCCACCTGGCCAATGGTCGCCATGCACTCGACCAGCACTCGCCGGGTCTCACCCGACGGCAGCTTCAGTAGCGCATACTCGCCTTCCTTTGCCACCAGCTGTGCCGACCCGCCTGCCGAGCGCACCATCTGCGCCCCCTTGCCCGGCCGCAGCTCGACGTTGTGCACGGTTGTACCCGCAGGAATATTCTTCAACGGCAACGCATTCCCAATCAGGATGTCCGCATCCGGCCCGCTCATGATTGACTGCCCTACCTTTAATCCTACCGGCTGAATGATGTAGCGCTTCTCGCCATCCGCATAGTGGATCAGCGCAATCCGCGCCGAGCGGTTCGGGTCATACTCAATCGTCGCCACCTTGCCCGGGACGCCATACTTCTCGCGCTTGAAATCGATCAGGCGCAGCATCTTCTTATGGCCGCCGCCCTGGTGGCGGATCGTCAGGTCGCCGGAATTGCGGCGGCCGCCCGTACGCTGCTTCACCATCACCAGCGGCTTGTACGGCTTATCCGTCGTGATGTCGTCGTTCACCAACGTTGTCTTGAAACGCAGCGTCGGTGTGATCGGTCGATATGTCTTGATCGGCATCTTCTTGTCTCTCTTATCCGCCCACGCTCAGGCAATGGGCGCCAGCACAGCCAACTTGACTCTTACCCTGCACAGATTCTCATCGTCTAGATCCACACTCTCAACCGGTCATCCTGAGCAAACCCAAGAAGCTCCCGTTGACTCGTTCCTTACCAGCACCTACCAGCCCGCCGACATGCGAACCCTTACAAATTATCCACGTACTCCGGCATCTTCTCGCCCGCCACCAGGCGCACATACGCCTTCTTCCAGTCCGGCCGATACCCGGCAAACTTACCCCGGCGCCGCTCCTTGCCCACGTAATTCATCGTGCGCACCGCAGCCACCCTCACCTTGAACAAAGCCTCAACCGCCTGCTTCACTTCGGTCTTGCTCGCCTTCGGCGCCACTTCAAACACCAGCGTCGACTCGAGTTCCTTCGCGTTCAACCCCTTCTCGGTGATCAAGGGGCGGCGAATCACTGTATGCAGTGTCGGCATTTACGCTACCTCAGCCTTCCGGGCTTCCAGATTGCGCCCTAGGTGCTTGCGCTTGGATACGCTCTTCTTCAACTGCTCCTGCAGCAGCTCAATTGCAGCCTTTGAAACAATAGTCCGCTCAGCTCGGAGCACGTCGTACGGGTGCACCTCGGTTGACAGCAGCAACTCAACCTGGTCGAGATTGCGCGCCCCCAGCACCAGGTTCGGCGTCAACTCCTGCCCACTCTCGACCAGCAGCACCGTCCGCTTGGCTTCTAGCTTATCGAGCGCCTGGCGATACAGCTTGGTCTTCGGCTCCGCCAGCTCCAGGCTGGACACGATCGTCAACTTACCCTCGGCCAGCTTCGCCGCCAGGGCCGAGCGCAGCGCGCCCTGCACTTTCTTCTTCGGAAACGCATAGTCATACGATCGGGGCTGCGGTCCATGGACCGTACCGCCCGACCGCCAGAGAGGCGAACGGATCGAGCCCACACGCGCCCGCCCCGTACCCTTCTGCTTCCAAAGCTTCTTGCCCGATCCCGAGACCAGCTTGCGGTTCTTGGTCGCCGCCGTGCCCTGGCGCATCGCTGCGCGGAAGTGCTTCACCGCCTCCCACACCAGCGCCTCGTTCACCGTCTCCGGCGCAAAGACCTCGTCGGCCAACTCCACCGTCCCGACCCGCCCGCCATTCAAATCATGTACGTCTACAGTTGCCATCGTCTTCTCTTCTCTTGAGCCGCGATACATGCACGCGCCCTCAAGCTGCATACCATGGATCTTGCCTTGGCACCTGCGCACAACGTGCGCGCCCGCTCGCGACGGCCAGTCGCTTATTTCTTCTTGGCGGAAGCCTTCTTCGAAGCCTTGAGCGGATCGACCGTGCTCGAGCCCGCAAACCCGCGACGCTCCCGCGGCGGCGCCTTTGACTTCGAGATCATCACGTACCCCTCACGCGGCCCGGGTACCGCACCCTCGACCATGATCAGGTTCTCTTCCAGATCGATCCCGCGAATACGCAGGTTGCGCACCGTCACCCGCTCATCGCCAAAGTGGCCCGGCATCCTCTGCCCCGGAAACACGCGCGAAGGAAACGACGACGCACCGATCGAGCCTTGCACCTGAAACATATGCCCGTGCGACTTCGGGCCGCCGCCGAACCCGTGCCGGCGCACCACGCCCGCAAACCCGCGCCCCTTGCTCGTCCCAATCACATCCACATACTTCTCATCGGAGAAGATATCGACCAGCACCCGGTCCCCGGCCTTGTCGGTCGAGAGCTCCTGCCGCTCGCCCTCGGCCGGCGCATGCGCAAACTCAACCGGAAACTCCTTGATCAATCGCACCGGCGCGATGTTATTTTTCGCAAAATGCCCGGCCTGGGGCTTGGTCACCTTGGAGGCCTTGACAAACTCGACCAGCCCGATCTGCGCCGCGTCATAGCCGTCCTTGGCCATCGTCTTCAGCTGCGTGATCACGCAAGGCCCGGCCTGCAAAACGGTGATCGGGTGCACCTCGCCCCGCTCATCAAACACCTGCGTCATGCCAATCTTCTTGCCCAGGATCCCTGTCACTGCCATAGTCACGTATCCCTTCCTCATCATGGGACTTGCCGTCCAGGCAAACGCGCTGCGCGCGTCCATCCCACTGCCGGTACCGCCTACTTCGTTTTTTTCTCGCTCAGGATGTCATCCTGAGCGAAGCAAAGGATCTGCGTTTGCCCTTATCCGCGCGGAGCGCGGCTACTTTTCAAACGCCTTGATCTCCACATCGACGCCCGCGGGCAGATCAAGCTTCATTAACGCATCGACCGTCTGCTGGGTCGGCTCGAGAATATCGATCAGCCGCTTGTGCGTCCGAATCTCGAATGCCTCACGCGACTTCTTATCCACGTGCGGCGACCGGAGCACGCAGTACTTATTCTTGATCGTAGGCAAAGGAATCGGTCCGGCTACCTGCGCGCCCGTGCGCTTGGCCGTCTCCACAATCTCGCCTGTCGATGTATCAAGCACCCGGTAGTCATACGCCTTCAACCGGATACGAATTCTTTGTCCTACCATCGCTTGACTTTCTTTCTGCAGAACGACTTACGCGAAGTCGCTCTGCTTCAAACCCACTCATCCACTCGTAAATCCAGCAGCCCCTCGCCAACCGCAATGCCGCCTCGAGCAAGCGAAAGATTCAGGGTTGCCCTGAACTTACTTCAGGATCTCGCTAATCGGCCCCGCGCCCACCG
>CAXTMM010000119.1:0-8577 GCA_964245415.1 uncultured Acidobacteriaceae bacterium
ATCGTGCGGGACGCATCGTTCAGCGTGTTCTGCACTGCGTTGCAGAACCGAGACAGTTGGCGGTTGCGACGTGTGCGCAAAGCCAGAAGCAGGATGTCGAGTTCGACTTCCGACAGCTCGAACTCCGCCGCGGCGAACCGTGCGTTGCGCTCCAGCGGTTCGGGGCTGGCACCTGGATCAGGCAAGGCGTCCAGCGCAGTCTCGAGTTCGGCCGCGGTGCCACCGGGTGCGGCGGTTCCCAGCAGCGCCGCCAGCGCGTCGGCGACCGGCTTCAGCAGCTCCGCGGAAGCGGAGCCGCGCAACGAGTTACGAAGGTAGGAGCCGAGGCTCCCGGCGGCGGTCATCATGGCGGACAGGTCCTGGGCGTGAAGAAGGGCACAATCGTTGGATTGGCCGCTCGACGACGCCGAAGGACGCGGAACGGGCGGCACATGCGGATGCTGTGACAGTCACATGCATGCTTCGCTCGTCCTTTCTGGTCCAAACGCGTGGTTGCGCGGTATGCGCAGGCTGGCAGGGTTGCCGGGGGCGCGGACGTAGACCGCCCGGCGCTGATGGGTCAACTGGAATCGTGTCGACGGCGGGCCGATCGTGGTGCCGCCTGTCTCGGCTTGGTCGGTATGGCCCTCTTCAGTTGCGTAAGAACGAAGCAGGTTGCTGGCTCCATAGGAATTGTTGCCGGTCTCCCAATCCTCACCTGTCAGGCTATGAATTCGACCGCCGGTCGAGGACTTCCCTCCCAAACGACGCGGATCATCCGTCCTTGCGCAACCGACTGGACGACATGGGGCCACAGCGCGACGAGACATGTCCCTTCCGCATGCCGGACTGACGGGTAGACGATACCGTTGAGGTCGAGTGCTCGAGCTTGGCTCGCGACCGCATTGCCGGCCGGATATCCAGTGCTGGCATCAGGATGAAGGCATTCTGGGGCAGGCGAGACACCTCGAAGATCGACGAAGTCGCCCGCAAAGCTGGCCCACATCTCGGCGTATTCGACCGTGGTCTGGTACTCGCCCACTCGCGCAAGCTCACGTGTGAGATGGAAAATCACCTCCTCAAGTGAGGTCTCGACCTGAAGAGCCGCATACCAGGCGCCGAGCTCAGGACTATTGAAGCGGTTCAGCTCCCGAGGCCGGAAGTAGGCGAAGGCGGCGTTGACGAAGTTGGAATGGGGTCTCCTGCTCTGCGCCAAGCCGCCGCCGAGGTCCTCTTCGCGCAACCGGCGGCTCGTCGCGCCTTCGACCTCGGCCAGATCGTCCAGCCGAGACCGATCGACGAGCCCGAGAAGAACCGGATCACGAAGGCGGCCGCTTGCCACAAGCCTGACCGCTCGCTCGAACGCGAGCGTTCTGACCGGAAACTTCATCTGCGACTACAGGCCACCTCGAAGCGCATCGACGTGGTGCCGGATCTCCATCATCCCGGGGATGCCACGCTCCTGCATGGCCTCGATCGGCGTCAGATTGACGAACAGCGGACCCGAGTTCCGCAGCCGCACCCATCGATCGGCCATGTCGTCGGCGAACAGCAGATGCAGTCCTTTGTAGATGCCGATCATTGCCGAGGTCCGCATCAGCTGGTCCTGCGACAGGGACTGGCTCCACTGACCCGTCCGTATGCGGTCCCAGGTGGTGTTCGACACGCTCAGCAGAGCCGCCGCCTCGGCAGTCGTAAGCTTCCAGACCTTTGCGATCGATCGCAGCGCCTCGAGAGAGGACGGCGTCAGCCGCTCACGGTCAGCTTCCTTGGCGAAGGTTTGAGGCGGCCGTGGGGGAGCGACACTCCCCTTCGACCCGGCTGCAGAAGCAAGCGCGCCCATCATCCTCCCCACCTCTGACAACAGCGATGTGCGCCGTCCTCACGCACATTGTTGCCATTTGGGTGGATTACAAGCACCAATTGGTGGTATTGCTGCCTTTAGCAGCCACCCAGGCGACGATCTGATCGGTATCCTGGAGCGATTACCGTACAGGGAAGACCGCTCTTCCGCCCCGAGAGAGCTATGCACCTACATTAGCGTCGCAGCCTCCGCTGCACAGGCTGCTGAGGAGTGAACCATCATGGAACCCACCCGCAGCTTCCGGGAAACCGTCGTGCAGCGCGTGCAGAAAGATCCCAAGTTCCGGATCGCGCTGATGGAGGAAGCATTCCAGAACGTGGTCGACGGCGATCTCACGATCGCGTTGGGACAGATCCGTGACCTCGTGACCGCGACGATCGGCTTCGACGCTCTTGCGGCCGAGACCAGCATCCTCAAGCCTAGCCTCATGCGGATGCTCTCCAGCGAGGGCAATCCACGGTCAGGCAATCTCCTCGCGATCATGAGGGCTCTCGTCCGCCACGTGGGCGTCCACCTCACCGTCCGCGCGAAACCTGCCGTCACCCCTGATGCTGTTGAGGATGCGTTGCTCGGCAAGGCGACCCTCGGTGTCAGCACCCAAACCTACGCGCAGTTTCTGGCGCGCCTCGATGACGCGGCAGGGCCGAACGACCGACTCCGCCGTACAATGCGGGTCGCGACTCCTTGGACGTAGCAGGCGTTCGAGAGGCTGGCGCAAGGCCGATGCATGTCTTGCTAAGCGCATCCAGCAAGCGCGACATCGGCACGACCCTCTAGAAACTCATCTTGGCTCGATGATATCGGGCACACAGGTTTGAGGGCACGGCCTCGGGTGTCATGCAGACAACGCTAAGCCCAATCGAAGTGAACACCGTTGATTTTGTTCAGCTGTCCCGCATCCGTCCGTTCTCTGGACGGCTACTGCAACTCACTTCAAAGACATCGAGTCCGTCCACAGAATACGTCCCGTAACCGTCTTCCGTCCCAAATGGTCCACTACGGTTCAGAGACGGTCGGCGTTCCCGGCCTGTTCACCCATAGGGTTGTCTGCATGACAACTGACGCTATGCCGTCTATGTTATCGGCATCGACCAGAGCCAGATCAATCGCTTTCCCGACCTCAACGGGATCTCTCGCGTGCCTCTCGTAGTGGAGGCGGTCTTCCCGATTGGCCCGTTGGCAATCGAGGTCGACGTGCTGTCTGGTAAGCTCGGCAGCGGTTTTCAGACAATCGAGCCGGAGGTCCTAAACAGGAACAATTCGCCAGTGTCTAAGACCATCTTCCACAATCCAGGTTATTCGGGCGTGACGGCTGTTTTTGCGTGCCATCCGGTCGGATCAGCACCCGCTCTCCTGCCGATGAAGCTCGTGCACAATCCAATAGCGGATGTGCCGATTGCTCCAGGAAGGTTCGGCAACCTAACGGACGAGTGGCAGGCAACGTCTGTTGGGCAGGACGAGGACGGCAATCAAAGCTGGGAGGTGGAGCCCGTAGTCACTGGCAACACAGCGTGACCGGGCATCCTAGTAGGCCACCTTAAAGGTGGGACTGCCCTCCGGCCGCGTCCGTCGATGTTGGCGAGTGCTTTCCGCTTGGCTAGCGACCGGTGTTATCTAAACTATCGGACGGCTGCCCTCGATCTGCGTGCGCTGCGACTTCAAGCCGTCTAGGCGTTTGGTTAGGGCATCAACCTCCTTCAAATCCGTCGTTTCGCGTAGCTGCACCCGCAGCAAATGTGCCTTGTGATGCTGGCGGTTTGGAATCATCGCACGGCCATCTCGGAGAAGGACGCCCGTTACCTCCGCCACGCCTCCATTGAAGCTGTTTTGCTTGTGGTAGCGCAGGCCGTGGCTATGGATTTGCTGTTGGATGTCCCACATCAAGCCATCTGGCACAGAGAGACCGGAAACGGTCACATCATCCATGTAGACTGAGAGACTGCATCCAGCTCGCTGAACGAGCGCGTCTATGTTGTTCCACATGTCATAGAACGCGAAAAACGACAGGATCGGGCTCACCGGGCTTCCTGTTGCAAGGTGCCCATTTACAGTGAGGAGACGCGCCAGGATGATGGATACATCGTCGCTACATTCCATCACCTTGTGGAAAAACCAGTAGACCCGGGTGGTCGGCGTCGATGGGAAGTACGCTTTGACGTCCAGGGTTCGCACCTGCTGTGCGCCAAGGTGCCGCGTGGCATTGGATACGTATGAGCGACCTTTAACAGGACAGAAGAGAAATTCGGGAGGCTCGATCCGGGAGAGTAGCGCTTTCATACGCTCGTGGACCGGGCGCAGCGCGCCCCGCGGCTCTTGGATATCCCGTGTCTTGATCTTGCCGTTCCTCAAGACCTCCGTTTGCCGCTGGCAGTAAGGGCGATCCATCACGAGGATGACTTGTAGCCCATGTTCCGTGAGCCCCAACAGCGCCGCAAGGTTTCGTCTGGTGCGCAGACGAAAGAGCCTGGAGGACCGGAGTGAATAGCGTTTTGGGTGGGGCTTTGCCATTAAGCCGCGTCTTTATTCGCTCGTGCCGCAATAAACTTCAAAAGGGCAAGCACCTTCTCAGATATACCGACACGCACGCGATCGGCCCTCGATCCATTCTGCATTTCTTCCGAGAAGAACATAATGGATGACACCGGAATCTTGAACTCGGCGGCATAACGGTCGAGAAGGTCTAAGGTCGGTCGCTTCTTATTACTCTCAACCTCGGACAGATGAGACGGCGATATCTGTAGGCGCTGCGCCAAGTCCTTCTGCGACACGTCGTGGAAAACGCGAATCATGCGGAGTGCATCGTGAATCACGAACTCCCTCCTTTTGGATATCTGTGATGGTGAGGTAGGAGAACTAGGCCTTGAGCTTCACTGTTTCAGGAAGATCATTTGCACTAGCGCATAGCCAAGGCGCGCTACCGCAATGATCGTCCGCAACACGAGCGGGTTGCAGAGCATTCCCCAAGGGGATTTCTGCCGTTTCCGCCTAGAAGTTCCACGCCGTCTATCAGCACCCGACTGCATGTCCATGTTGGTCATGAGTATTGTCCTCCGATACCCGCTGCAAAAGCACAGACGGGCCGCTGCTATCGGAGTTATGGGCAAGATAGCGCTTAGGCCTAGTAATCCCACAGGCGCGGCCGTCGCTGCGGCCGCGCCCCCGCCCGCGCCCTCTGACGCTGACGGTGGGGAGAAGACTTGCGCCTTCCACGGGCTTGCGCCCTGGTTGTAGCGGAACTCCCTCAGATGCTGACAACGACAGGATAACCACGTCTCCACATCTCGACGCAAGGAAAAAGGTTCGCTTTGCGCGAAGCTAGGTCGTTTTGGGCGAACTGGCGTGTCGGGCGCTAGTAGGTCACTTTGAAGGTGGGGCTGTCCTCTGGACGCGTCCGCCGATGGTCATAAATACGCGTGGTCGCGATGTTGGCATGGCCAAGCCATTCTTGGACCTTCGCAATGTCGGCTTGGTGGTCGAGCGCGTTGGTGGCGGCAGTCGCGCGCAGCGCATGAGCACCGATCTCAAAGCCGAGCCCCGCCGAGTAAGCCCGCACCAGCTTGTAGACGCCGTCCGCTGTTATCGCTCGCTCGAGCCGGCCGGTGCGATTGTTGCGGACCGGCCGGAACAGCGCACCAACTTCATCGGTGCCGTGCCCGGCCGCCTCCAGGTAGTCGTGGATCAGCGCATTGGTGCCGGGGTGCAGCGGCACGTAGCGCGTCTTGCCGCCTTTGCCGGAGACCTTCAGGTGCGGCACGCCCTTGCGCGCATGCCGGGCGTCGCGGACCTTGAGCTTGCACAGCTCCTCGCGGCGTAACGCGTGGAACAGCAGCGTCGACAGGATGGCGCGGTCACGCTTGCTGTTGATGGTGTCAGCCTCCGGTGCCGCCAGCAGCTTGCGGGCCTGGTGATCGCCGAGCGCCGGCGTCTTGCCTTCGCCGCTCTCGGTCCTCGGCCGCTGCACGCCTTTCACCGGGTTGTGGGTGACGGCGTTGCGGTCGCACAGGTGCTGAAACAGCGAGGCGAGCGAGGCCAGTCGGTGCCGGATCGTGCTTCCGCCAAGACCGCGCTCCACCAGCGCGTCACGCCAGGCGATGATGTGGGCGCGCGTGACGGTGCGGAACTCCTCCGGCCGCGCGATGCCGACGAACCGCATGAAGTCGCCGACGGCGTGCTCGTAGGCGCGTCGGGTGCTCGCGTTGCTCAGGTTGGCGAACCACTCCACCTCAGGCGGCACGTCGGCCAGCCGGTGGAACTCGGCGGCCGTCAGCAGCCGGCCGCCAGGCAGGATCTCGGCCGGAAGGTGGTCGACGGACGGCTTGGCCATGGTTTGGAGCTTACTATTGATAAAATATGTTATCAATAATGATGGGCTGAACACTGGAACAAGCAAGGCCTTGCTGTAAAGGCGTACAGGCGCTAATGTGTTTGCGTCTACACACCGAGGTGCGTATGCCGCTCAATATCCGCAGCGAGGAGGTCAACCGGCTCGCTGAAACCCTGGCAGCTCGCAAGCACATCAACAAAACGGACGCCGTGAAGCAGGCGCTGGAAAACGAGCTTCGCCGCTTGGACCAAGCGCTCCCACTTCGAGAGCGGCTGCGTCCTTTGCAGGATCGGGTAATGGCCCGGCCGGCAACCGGCCTGGAGGCGGACAAGGCCTTCTACGATGACTTGAGCGAGGAGCAGTGATGTTCGTCGATGCGTCCGCCATCGTCGCCATCCTCACGCGTCAGGCCGATGCCGACGAACTGGCAAACGCGCTAGAAACCGCCCGTTCACCCATTACCTCGGCGATCGCCGTGTTCGAGGCAACCCTCGGGGTCTGCCGCAAGCGACACGCCAGCGTTGCCGAGGCCCAGGAGGATGTGTCTGAGTTCCTCGAAACAGCCGGCGTGCGCACGGTTTCGATCACCAGCAAGGAGGCGGAAACCGCCCTTGATGCTTTCTCCCGGTATGGCAAAGGCCGGGGCCATCCGGCGCAGCTCAATCTGGGAGATTGCTTTGCCTACGCGGCAGCAAAAACCTATGGGACAAAGTTGCTGTTTAAAGGGGAGGATTTCAACAAAACGGACATTCCCGCGGCAATGCAAGCGCGTGATCCGTAGTGTGTCCCCTAGATGCGATAAGGGATGGTTAGCGTACCCGAAAGAGTGGGAAGATGACTGCCCCAAGCCGGTAAACCGATGATCTAAAAGGGTCTTTGAGCTTGAGGCGTCTCGAGATCGCTCGAACCTCCCGCTCTATCACATGGGAAAACCATCGATTTCCGACACCCTAGATGTAGTAGGGATAGCGGCGGGTCACACACGCCAGCTTGGTCTCTAGAGCTTGTCGAGGCGCCGCGGTTGCCGCGCCTGGTGGGGCCGGAAGCTTAGGTCCGCACCCAACTACTACAGGCCTTGTCGGTATAGGATCTCTGCCCCGAGAGGACATAGGCGGGCGGAACGATGTGGCTGGTGATGGCTAGGGTAACTGCCGAGGACCGTAGATACCTGGCCATCCTAGGCCGCGCGTTGTTTGTATGTCAGAGGATCGAGACCACGATGAAGTGGTTTCTGCAGGGCGTCAAAATGTCGGCAGTTCATACAAGCGGCAAGCCGATCGATCTTGAAAAGATCACTGAGTATAACAACAAGCTGCAACTCGGAAAGCGGTTACGAGAGATGGTTAGGTTCGCCTCGGAAGGCTCCTCCATCGCAAAAGACATGAAGAACTTTGAGGAGGTCTTGCACGCGGCGATCATCAGTCGAAACTTTGTCGCTCATGAAAGCGTGGCACTTTCGAGCCTTTCGGCGCGATATGCGTCGGAAGAAGAGATAGCTAAGGACAACAACTCGGCCTCTGTCAGAACTGAGGTTCCGCAAAGGCTGGCTTTGCTAAAGATGCATCTGGAAAACCTCGTGCGAGCTGACGAGCAGCTGAGCATCCTGTCTTTCCAAATGCAGGAGCGGCGATACCATTTGGTGCCCGACTATCAGAAGAGCCTCTTGCGATGGATAATGACAGGCAGGGTCGCGAGATAGAGGCGACCTAAGCCGCCTCTTCCTTTTTTGTGCGCCCGACATGCTCGCGGAGCGCGGAGTTGATGGCAGTTTGGTAGCCGCGCTCGCCCTCTGCTTTCTTCTTAAAGTGGTCGAGAACATCGGCATCTAGCATTATCGTAATGCGCTGCTTACGAGGCCGGTAGAGCCCGCCGCGAACGGCGGTGCTCCAGTCAATCGACTGTTCCGGCATATCCGTAAGATCAATCGATTCATCGGGAAGGTCGCGGAGGGCCGCCATCCTTGCCTTTGTCTGATCGCTAATCTGGTTTGCCATGTTTGTAGTCCTGCCGCTCTCGTTTGGTAGCTCTACGGGCCGAGATCAACCGGATCTCGTCTTCCTCGTCATCGGTTGGCAAGGAATAGACAACGTAAAGCGTGATCCCCACCACTTGGCCGATGACGTAGTATCGGTGCTCCCCGCCCTCGAATGAGTTGTAGTCAGATACTTTCAACGGATCAGAGAAAACGTGTTGCGCATCCTGTAGGTGGATGCCGTCATGATTTTTAATGTTTAACGCGTTCTTGTCTGGATCGAAGCTGAATCGAGGCACTGCATGTCTCATAGCTCGCTAGAGTATACGCATATCAGTATATGCATGATGGCTGCTCGGGTCAAGCCCGAACCGGTAGGGGATCAGGGCTATCGCATTTGGCCGAGGATGGTCCTGGCGAACTCGTCGGTCCACCCGG
>CAXTMM010000120.1:0-8551 GCA_964245415.1 uncultured Acidobacteriaceae bacterium
CCCAAGGGCGCGAGCCGGTCGCAGTAGATGGCGTGCGCGGTGGGCAGCGCGAGCGAGAGGCTGGCCGCGGCAACAAGGGTTGCCAGGCCCAGCAGGGCGGCGCCGTGTGGAAACCGGGTAGAACGCGGGCTGGCTGGGGGTCGAGTCATGCTTGGTCTGCTCAAAGTGAGAGTACGTGACCCGGGAACAAGGGTCGCCAGCAGCGTGGCTGGTGGCATAGCATGTGAGCTTGTATGCGGCTCACGCTGACCACGCAGGTACGTGCGGTCTTTCGCCTGCGCTCGCGCTCGCTTACCCGCGGCACCTTGCTGGTGGTGGCAAGCCTGCTGTGGAGCTTCGCGCTTTCCGGCTTTCCGGAGGTGCGCCCGGAGCCGGCGATCGTGTTGCCTCTGGCGCTGGCGCTCTGGGGCAGCTTTGAGACAGCACGCTGCCTGTGCCCGCGCTGGAGCTGGTATCACTCGAGCGTGCTGCTGCTGCTCTCAAGCGACGTGATGGCGCTCACCATGATGTTCTTCCTGCTCGTCTACCCGTATGCGCGCTGGACCTCGTAAAGCGAAAACCGCCTGCGCGGCTGGCGCCCACTTCGTGGGGGGTCTTCTGCCTGCGGCGCTTGAGAGACTGGTCTGCCCCCAAGAATTACCGGGGGCAGAGCAGTCTCTTGGCCCGAAGGGCCGGTATACGCGTCACGAAGTGACCGCCTCCCGCGCAGGGGGTCTTGCCTTTACACGGCGGCGGCTTCCATGGCGGCGATCGAGGTGTTGCCGGGGGCGCGCAGGACGCCGCGCTCGGTAATGATGGCGGTGATGTAGCGGGCCGGGGTAACGTCGAAGGCGGGATTCTCGATTTCGACGTGGTGCGGGGTGAGCTGGGTGCCGGCGTGGTGGGTGACCTCGCGCGCCGAGCGCTGCTCGATCTCGATCTGGTCGCCAGTGGCGGTGGCGGTGTCGATGGTGGACCAGGGGGCGGCGACGTAGAAGGGGATGCCGTGCTCCTTGGCGAGGATGGCGACGCCGTAGGTGCCGACCTTGTTGGCGACGTCGCCGTTGGCGGCGATGCGGTCGGCGCCGACGATCACGGCCTGGATCTTGCCCTGGCGCATGAGGGTGGCGGCCATGTTGTCGCAGAGGACGGTGGTCGGGATGCCGTCGTGCATCATCTCCCAGGCGGTGAGGCGGGCGCCTTGGAGGAAGGGGCGGGTCTCGTCGGCATAGACGCGCAGGCTTGCGCCCTCGGCGACCGCCGAGCGGATGACGCCGAGGGCGGTGCCGTAGCCGCAGGTGGCGAGCGCGCCGGCGTTGCAGTGGGTGAGCACGCCGCCGGTCCTTGGTAAGAGCGGCGCGCCGTGGGCACCCATTGTCTCGCAGGCGGCGATATCTTCGTTGTACATGCGCTGAGCTTCAACGATGAGGCCGGCACGCACGCCGGCGACCGTCGCTGCCGGCTCGGCCAGGAGCGCGGTGTAGCGGTCGCGCATGCGGGCGATGGCCCAGAAGAGATTGACCGCGGTGGGGCGTGTGGCGGCGAGTACTCGGCAGATCTCGTTCATCTCGGGAACGAGCTCGTCGAGTGTGGCGGCCTGGCTGGTCTTGATGCCGAGCGCCACGCCCATTGCGGCAGAGACGCCGATGGCCGGCGCGCCGCGGACGACCATGGTGACGATCACGTCCGCAACCTCCTGGTAGGTGGTGGCGAGGACGTAGGTTTCTTCAAGCGGCAGGCGGGTCTGGTCGAGGAAGCGGACGCCGTCACTGGTCCATTCAAGGGTGGGAATCATCCTTCTTATTGTACCGGGCGCCGGAGTTCGTTTGTGGGATAAGGACAACAGCAGGTCCTTCGCTTTCCACCCAAGCGAGCAAAGGCCACTCGCTTGGGGCACGGATTGCCCACCCAAGCGAGCAAAGGCCGCTCGCTCGGGGCCCGGGTTTCGCTCAGGACGACAGCATTTTGAGCCAGGACCGGAGCGAGTCTGGTTCGCCAGGCGTCTCTATAATCGAGCAAGGATCTCGGGCGAGGGGGCGTGCGTGCTGGCAGCGATGCGATTTGTATGGAATGCAACGCGGGGATTTCGGCTGGCGCCGTGGCGAAGCCCGTATCTTCGCTGGCGCATCGAGACGTATTCCGGCCGGAAGGCCGAGACGATGACGGCCCGCGATGTGTTCGCCTTTACCTGGAGCGAACGGGGGAACCTGCTGCGTTTTCTACGCTGGACTGGCGAGATCGAGGCGGCGGCGAGAGTCCAGCCGCATGACTAGCCTGCGCAACGCGCTCTGCCTGCTGGGGCTGCTTGGCGCGCTTCCGACCGGCGCCCAGCAGCCGCCGCCGGCTCCGGCCAGGCAGCCCGCGACCACGCTCAGTGTGACCTCTACCAACGTGCTTGTCCCCACGCTGGTGGCGAACAGCAAGGGCGAAGTCACCTACGAGCTGAAGGCTGAGAACTTCTCGCTGACCGACAATGGCGTGCCGCAAAAGATTCACCTTGACGACGACCTCGACACGACGCCGGTCTCGCTGGTGGTGTGCCTGGAGCGGGGCCGGTCGAGCGAGATCCAGTTCGACAAGTACGCGCGGCTCGCGCCGCTGGTGGAGCAGTTCCTGGGTTCAGATGGAGGGGGCACCGGCAACGGTGAGGTCGCGCTGGTCGAGTTCGACTCAAAGGCCGTCTATCGCGAGGGATTCACGCGCGATACGAGCGTGCTTGAGCAGGATCTGGCCGACCTGCAGCCGGGCGATGGCGGCGCGGCCATTCTCGACGCGGCCGGCATGTCGATCGACCTGCTCGAGCACCGGCCGCCCGAGCGGCGGCGCATCCTGCTGCTGATCTCGGAGTCGCGGGACCATGGCTCGAAGACGGTGACCGCGCCGCAGCTGGTCGAGCAGATCGGTACGAGCAACACGCTGGTGCTGAGCCTGACCTGGTCGCCGGCCAAGGCCGAGATGCTGGACCAGCTGGCGCACGGCGGCGGCAATATAATCGAATCCCTGCCGATGGCGGTGCAGGCCATGCGGACGAATGTCGCCCGAAGCCTGGCGGTGATGAGCGGCGGGGAATCCATGGCGTTCACCAGGCAGAAAGGGTTTGAAGACCGCATCTCAGAGATGGCGAGCCACGCGCGCAACCGCTATGTTCTTAGCTTTCGGCCGACCGATGCGACGCCCGGCCTGCACCGGCTGGAGGTCAAGCTGAACGCCGATGTGGATGGCCGGGTTGTCGCGCGCACCGATTACTGGGCCGCTGCGGCCCCCTAACTTAGAAAAGAGGAGAGTTACCCCGTGGGAGAAGCAGTGAAGTTGACCGCAGCCGATGGCCACACCCTTGACGCCTATGTAGCGAGCCCTCAGGGCAAGCTCAAGGCAGCGCTGGTGGTGGTGCAGGAGACCTTCGGCGTGAACGCGCACATCCGCTCTGTTGCCGACCGTTTCGCATCGGAGGGCTACCTGGCCATTGCGCCTGCCTTATTTGATCGCAAGGAGCGCGGCGTGGAGCTGGGCTACGAGGGCGCCGATATGCAGAAGGCGATGACGCTAGTGCCGAAGACTCCTGACGATATGCAGAAGGCGGTAGCTGACGTGGCAGCTGCGGTGGCACACGTTCGAGACGAGTACCAAACGCAGGTTGGGGTGGTGGGCTACTGCTGGGGTGGCAGCGTCGCCTGGCTGGCAGCGGCAGAGCTGCCGATCGCGGCAGCGGTGGGCTACTATGGCGGCTTTATCGCGAAGGCGCTTGATTCTGCTCCCAAGGTTCCCATCCTGCTGCACTTCGGCAAGAAGGACGATCACATTTCACCTGAGGATGTTGCCTCGATTGAGGCTGCCTATCCGGCTGTGCCGGTCTACCTTTACGACGCAGGGCACGGGTTCAACTGCAGTGTTCGGGGCAGCTATGACGAGCCCTCGGCCAAGCTGGCGCTGGAGCGGACGCTCGCTTTCCTTGCAGAGCACCTGTCCGGTTCGATCGAGTCCAAGGGGACCCCGACTGCGGAGCCGGTCATGAACCGGTGAGGAATCCAGTCAAGCCGTAATGATTTTGCGCTCCGCAGCAGCCATCCTGCATCTATCAATGGACTGGAAAGCCGGCATGCTGCATGATTAACCCTCGTCGGCTTTTCTCAACCTTAAGTCCGCTTTATCGATCTGCGAAGGGGAACAAGCGAGCATGGCAGCAGACTCGTCCGCGCACGGTGCGTGGAAGCCGAAGGCAAATCCCTGGCTCATTGCAGCGAGTGTGGCACTCGCGGCATTTATGGAAGTGCTTGACACGTCCATTGCCAACGTAGCCCTGCCCTACATCGCGGGTGCGCTCGGAGCCAGCGGAGACGAAAGCACCTGGGTTTTAACCTCGTACCTGGTATCAAATGCGATTGTGCTGCCCATGGGCGGCTGGGCAGCCAGCGTGGTGGGTCGCAAGCGCTTTTTCATGGGCTGCATTGTGGTCTTCACAATCAGCTCCTTTCTATGCGGGCTGGCGCCTTCGCTGCCACTACTGCTGCTCTTCCGCGTCATCCAGGGGGCTGGGGGCGGCGGGTTGCAGCCTATGGCTCAGGCCATCATGGCGGACTCTTTCGAGCCTTCCAAGCGAAGCCTGGCTTTCTCGCTTTACGGCCTCGTTGCTGTACTCGCGCCATCGATCGGTCCGACAATTGGCGGCTGGCTTACCGACAGCTACAGCTGGCGATGGATCTTCTACATCAATATCCCAGTCGGTCTGCTGGCGCTTTTTCTCACCGCACGCCTAGTCGAAGATCCGCCCTGGCAGGCAAATGATTTCAAGAACTTCTTCAAGATTGATTACATTGGCGTCGCGCTTCTCACCATCTCCATGGGCGCCATGCAGGTGATGCTGGATAAGGGTGAAGAGAAGGACTGGTTCGGTTCCCACTTTATCCAGAGTTTTGGGCTCGCATTTGCTATTGCCCTGATTGCGCTCTTCGTCTGGGAGTGGTGGGGAGCCAAGTCGCCAGTCATCGAGCTACGCCTGCTCAAGTCGAGCAATTTCGCTGTCTGCTGCTTTCTCATGCTGCTGACCGGCGGCCTACTCAATGCGACTACGGTTCTGCAGCCGCAATTTTTGCAGTCGCAGATCGGCTACACCGCGACGATTGCAGGCCTGTCTCTCTCGGGCGGCGGACTGGTCCTGCTTATCGTTATGCCTTTCGCCGGGCAGGCGCTTACAAGGATTCCGGCCCGGAACATGATTGCGTTCGGCTTTGTAGGCTTTGCAGTGGCCTACTGGTACAGCGCTACCCATCTGAACCTCGGTCTGAGTTTTGCCACTTCGTCCTGGATGCGAGTGCTGCAGATTTTCTCCATTCCATTCATCTTCATTTCGGTGACGACAGCCGCCTACTTTGGGCTGCCGCGCGACAAGTCAAACCAAATTTCCGGGTTGATCAACTTTGTACGCAATATTGGCGGCAGTATCCTGATCTCGCTCACCAATGCCGAGGTTACGGAGCGCAGCCAGTTCCACCAGAATCAACTGCTCAAGTATTTAACGCCTTCTGATAGAAACTTCCAGCAGCAGGTGGACTCGCTGCAAGGCTCGCTTGCGACTCACTCCGGGATGGCGAACGCCCAGCACATGGCCCAGGGCCGCATTATGACCATGATGCAAAACCAATCAACGACGCTCGCGTACGTGGATGTTTTCTGGCTTTTGTGCGCAGCGTCGATGCTGATGGTTCCTCTCTCGTTCTTGCTCAAGAAGAACAATCCGCGGGAGAAATCCGGCGAGCCGGTTGCGGCACACTAGAGTGCCGATCAAATCATATGTCCATGAACGGTTCGCCACCGCCCGCGTGGCGTTGCTTCTCCTGCTGGCTCTCGTTTCGGCCAGCGCGAGTCTAGCGGATGTGTGCGCGTCCATGTGCGGCTCCGCAGCCGCGAGAACGATGCAGGCCGTCGCCGGCCACGCCTGTTGCAAGCATGCCGCCACGGCCTCCTACAGCATTGAGCGACCTGCCTGCACCCATCCGCCTCGCGCCTCCCAGGAGACCCTGACGGTCGAAGCGCCTGCTCGGCTGGAGAGGCTGCCTGGTCCACCTTGCCTGCACATTGCTGACGTTGCGGATGCCGTGTTCTCCCAGGCACCATTCTTGCGCCAAGCTGCAGCCGTACTTGCTTTGCCTGCCTTGAACCGAACCGGTTCGGCCCTACCTCTCCGCGTCTAAAACACTCCTTGCCGATGCTTACGTGCGCCGTTTCCCCGGTGCGCGCCTGTCTTGGTCCTGAGGCATGCGTTTTGCCTCCAGCACCTTCAGCAAAGGATGTGTTCTGTGATTTTGTTTGTGCAATCGACCGGGCGCCAATGGGCGCTGTGCGGGCTGATTTTTGCGACGATGATTTTTGCCGCCGGCGCGCAGCAGGCCATGCCTATCGGGCAAACCTCCATGTCCGGCATGGCTAACGGGAGCCGCATGGAGATGAGCAAATCTCCGTCGAGCTTTCTGGCTGAGATCGAGCACCATGCCAGCTCCGGCACCAGCGCTGAGCCAAACTCGACGCCAACGCCGATGTGGATGCGCATGCACGGGTCCTGGATGTGGATGTTTCATGGCAACGCATTTGTCACCGATGAGCAGCAGACGAGCCCGCGTGGCGCGGACAAGCTCTTCTCGACCAACTGGCTGATGCCGATGGCGCAGCGCGAGCTTGGGCTGTTTGGAAAAGAAGGACAGTTGACCGTGCGTGCGATGTTCTCGCTTGAACCGGCCACGATTACCGGTGAGCGCTACCCGCTGCTCTTTCAGCAGGGCGAGACGGCGTATGGCATGCCCATCGCCGATGGGCAGCACCCGCACAACTTCTTTATGGAGCTGGCGGCACTTTATGACTGGCGGGTGAGCGACCGGACCCTGGTGAGCGTGTACGCGGGGCCGGTGGGTGACCCGGCGCAGGGGCCGACAGCGTACCCGCACCGGGCATCGGCTGCGGAGAACCCTGTGGGCGCGCTTGGGCACCACCAGGAGGACTCGACCCACATCGCGTTTGATGTGGTGACGCTGGGGGTTACGCGCGGAATCGTGCGAGTGGAGGGAAGCGGCTTTCATGGGCGCGAGCCGAATGAGCATCGCTGGGAGCTGCAGCAGGGCGCGATCGATAGCTGGTCGACGCGGGTGACGGTGCAGCCGGGGCAAAACTGGAGCGGGCAGTACTCCTACGGGCGTCTCGCGAGCCCGGAGCAGCTTGCGCCGGCTGAAAACCAGGAGCGGATGACTGCTTCGGTGATGTACAACCGACCGCTGGCGGCAGGGAACTGGGCGAACACTGTGGTCTGGGGACGCACGCGGTCGCTGCCGGGCGACGTAAAGGCGAACAGCTACCTGCTTGAGAGTACGCTCCAGTTTGCGAAGAAGAACTATGTCTGGACGCGGATGGAAGATGCTGATCGTACGACGGAGCTGATCAACGGGGAGCAGCCGCTGCCTGTGGGATTCGTGGAGCAGCCGGCGGGCAAAGTGCAGGCGTACACATTTGGGTATGATCGCGATCTGCCGGTGCTGACAAGGTTCGCGGCAGCGCTTGGTGCGCAGGCTTCGGTCTACGGAGTGCCCTCTGCGCTCAAGCCTATCTACGAGCCGAATGGCTCCGGGGCGCCGTTTGGGGTGGTTGTGTTTCTGCGTATTCGGCCGGTGGGGAAGGGAGACTGACCGATCGCGCGCATTGTTGATCCAAAGTGGTGCCGCGGCTGTTGGGTTAAGGACGGCCTCTGTTCGTCGTGTAGCCCGTGGGAGATGGTGACAACCCTGACCATTTACCCTGTAAGTAAGCTATGGCCGAGGCATCTTCCCCATCCCGCGACTACTCGCACGCCTGGCGCGCGCTGCGCAATCCGAATTTTCGGTTGTTTTTCGCCGGGCAGAGCGTCTCGCTGATCGGCACCTGGATGACGCGTATCGCGACCTCGTGGCTGGTGTATCGGCTCACTGGGTCGGCCTTGCTGCTGGGCACGATCAGCTTCGCCGGGCAGATTCCGACCTTTCTGCTTGCGCCCTTTGCCGGGGTGCTGGTTGATCGGCTGAACCGCCACCAGGTGCTCATCGCGACGCAGGTGCTGGCCATGCTGCAATCCTTCGCGCTCGCCGTGCTCACGCTGACGCACCGCATTACGATTCACGAAGTGCTGGGCCTGAGCGTGCTGCAGGGCATGGTCAATGCCTTCGACATGCCGGTGCGGCAGTCGTTTATGGTGCAGATGGTCGAGGACCGGGCTGACCTGCAGAATGCGATCGCGATCAACTCGTCGATGGTGAACACTGCCCGGCTGATCGGCCCGTCGATTGCCGGCATCATCATCTCGCTCAGCAGCGAGGGCTGGTGCTTTCTGATCGACGGCGTGAGCTACATCGCGGTGATCGCATCGCTGCTGGCCATGCATGTGCCGACCGCCAAGGTAAAGCGAGCCACCACGACCATGGCTGCGCAGCTTAAGGAGGGCTGGACTTATGTTGCGAACTTCCGGCCGATCCGCAGCATCCTGCTCCTGTTCGCGGTGGTGAGCCTGATGGGGATGCCTTTCATGGTGCTGATGCCGGTCTTCGCGGCGCAGGTGCTG
>CAXTMM010000121.1:0-8361 GCA_964245415.1 uncultured Acidobacteriaceae bacterium
ACCTGGGCCTGCTTATCATCGCCCTCCCCTGGATGCGCTTCTGGACCGAAAACGGCCTCTTCAGCTATCTCCCCGCCAGCCACTTCCTCGCCGATAGTGGCTTCCTTCGCGGTCTGGTCTCCGGCCTGGGCGCGCTCAACGTAGCCATGGCCTTCCAGGAACTCTTCTTTCCAGAGCATAACCACTAAGCCCGCACGCAAAAAAGCCGCCATCCTCTGGCGGCCCTCGTACTTACATCCGTGGAACCACTTAAACCTGCTGCACCCGCCCTCGCGTAATCAACCTTAGCAGGAAGGTAAAGATCACCGCGCCAATCACAGCCACGAGAACCGAGTAGATTAACCCGCCCTGGCCAGCAAAGCCCAGGTGCGACATCAAGAATCCACCCACAAACGCGCCAATGATCCCAACAATCATGTCCACGAAGAAGCCATACCCGCCTCCGCTCATGATCTTGCCCGTTAGCCAGCCTGCAATTACGCCCACAACGATCCACCAGATAAATCCGTGCGCCATAGTGCTCCTTTTGTGTATCTCTCTGTTTGAAATGGAATCTGGAGGGAAAATGCTTCAGCAGCCCAATTACCAGCCCTGCGCACCAGAAGCGTATTCATACACCGCGATGTTGGATGCTTGCAAGCCTGCCAACGCATTCCTGATCTTTCGTCCTCACCCCTGCGGGCAGCCTATCCCGGCACCACCGACACTAGATGCGCATGCACGATAAACCGTTTTGGCGCCGCCCCAATATAGTGAAACGGGTAGCACGTCACGATCACCAGCGAAGGCACATCCACGATATCGAGTACCCTCACCTCCTCCGGCATGACGATCTCGGTCGAATCCACCACGTACCGATACACCCCACTCGCGTCCGTAAGCCGAATCTCCATCTTCGGCGCGATCCGGCTCAGCGGACGCAGAAACGTATCCCGGTGCCCGGCCAGCCCCACGGTGCCCAGCCCACCGGGCATCGCCGTCTCCCTGATATGCCCAACCCCGCGCGTCAGACTCTGCGCTTCGTCATCCTCGAGTACCGGCACCGACAGCCCAATCTTCGGGATATCGAGATGCGCAATCAGCGTTCCCGGCTCCGGCCCTGCACCCCGCACGTCGGCCGGTCGCGGTACGGCAACACCGGCGATCGGCGCAGCCGGCAAAGGCGTGTGCATCAGTGACTGCGCCCGCCCGTACATCACCGCACAATAACCGGCACACACCAGCGCGACTACCCACAGCGCACCTTCTACCCGTCGCCGGGTTCGACAAAGGCCGATGCCCCATATCCCGCCTGCGCCCGGCGGCGACCCCGGCACGGATGACCCATCTCTCGACATCGAGACACGGGTCCCGTCGCCTTCCTGCTCACCGTCTATGCTTTCAGCAGCCCTTGCGGCACCCACCGGCTCCTCCATCCATGATTTATCCGGGAGGCGCTCCACATCGGAACTGCCATGTGCTGTTCCGAGCAGAACCTGGCGCCCCGTCCCACCCCGGGACCGGCGCTCACCCATCCGCCGAGCGCGTTTAGCTGCCGTAGGAGAGCCGCATCATCCGCAAGCCCAGCGCCCCGGCACACGCAAATACACCCACCAGGTAGAACCATGCCAGGTTGCTTGCCGTGTGCGGCAGAGCATGCATAGCGCGCAGCGCCGGCCGGCGGTGCGTCTCTACGCTCGCCACCTCGGTCGGAGGAGGCGTTGGCTGCGCAGCACTGACGCTGGCAGCCGGTGCGGGCTCCGGCGCCGGTGCCGGCGCGCTGGCAACCTCTGCCTGAGCCTGCGAATACTTCTTCGCCCCGATGCTGGCTGTTGCCCCCACCCGCGTCGGCGTTAGCAGCCACAGGGTCACAATCTGCAGATCCTGCTGCGAAAGGTCCTTCGTGTGCGCAGCCAGCAACCCATCTGACGCAGGATCAATGGCGGCCACCGCTGTGTTGTTCGCCTGCGCAATCGCCACCGCATCATTCTTGGGATACACAAATTCAAGGTTGACAGCAGCTGACTGAAAGCTCCAGCCCTTGAGATACGACACGCCGTTCGGGCCGGTCGCCCAGCTTACCTTGCCATCCGAAACTTTGCCGCGCGCTCTGCTTGGCAGGCCCAGAAAGGTGGCCAGCACCTCACCGGCCTGGTCCTTGACCTGCACAATATACCGGTCGCTCAAATGGTCCAGCACATTGATTGTGAACGAGCCGGCCGGCAGTACCACTCCGGGTACGCCGTAGGGTGCGGGTGCATCGAACTTGGCCGTAAGCTCTGGCGACGCAGCAACAGCCGTCAGGCCGCTCGCAGCGACGAGAAGGGCAAGGCAACGGGCGATAACTTTCGCGATCATAGGCTTCCTCCAGGGAAACGACTCTCACAAGGTGCCTGGCATGTAGCAAGTTGGGAGAGCTTGCTTGGCTGCACAGGAGCGGAACTGTTGAGGGGAACAACCAACCCGCTGAACCTTGGAAGCTGATTTCAGAAGCGAAGAAGCGAATCGAAACTTAAAAAGCCCAAAGTTACTCGTTTTGCGGTTACTCTATGAACAACTTCGTGGCTTCCTGCTCGCTCAGTGAACAACAAGAGAACTTTTTACACGGAGCGGTTTTGAGCGTCCACATGAGCCTTGAGGACCCCGTTCATGCTGGTAGGGTGCGGCCTTCCATTTGCCTCGAACCATGCGACAACATCGCAGCTGAGTCGAACATGCATGAACATCTTACCCATCGGCATGACCAGGCGAGCGCTCCTTCCAAAACTCGTCCGCTTCACGATCGGCTTCGCCGTGCACAAACATCCGGATAACCCGTAGGGTACTTTCGGTACTATCCCGCCAGGCAGATTGAACGCCCATTCTCATCCCAGTAATGCCCCATTCATGCAGCAATTTCATACTCGCTTCATGCACGGAGGCGAACAATGGGCGGAGTGAAAAAGATCTCGTACCTGTGGAAGGATCAGGACGCGCCGGAAAGCTATGTCACCGGAGTTTCGTTGCACTCGCACACCAACCAGTCCCGCGAGACACTCGACTTTCTCGCCAACCTCGGCAACAAGATCAGCCTGATCCGCTCCACCATTCAGAGGTTTGAAGCCCGCGCCCGCAACAACCACCGTATCCACGTCGACTACGCCGCCAGCTTCTGGACTCCACCGCTCACCCCCAGGCTTGCCTTCGATCTCGAATCCAAGCAGATCGAAAAGATCGGCCTCGACCCGCTCGTCTCGCTTTCAGACCACGACAACATCCATGCGCCCATGCTGCTCCGCACGGTCGCCTCTGCCCGCCACATTCCCGTCTCGGTCGAGTGGAGCGTGCCTTACGGAGGCGACCAGAGCTTCCACCTTGGCATTCACAATCTTCCGTCTGAATCGGGACCGGCCTGGATGCAGCGCTTCGAGCACTTTACCGCCAACCCCTCCGACGCCTATCTCACCGCGATCCTCCACGAGTTGCATGCGCTCCCTAACGTGCTCATCGTCTTCAACCACCCCATGTGGGACCTGTACCTTGTAGGCGCCGCCCGCCACGCCCAGCTCCTGCGCAAGTTCATGCAGGAAAACGGCCCCTACTTGCATGCTCTCGAGCTCAACGGTCTGCGCAGCTGGAAAGAAAACCGCGCCGTCAGAACCATGGCCCGCGAGTGGACCAGGCTGCTCATCTCCGGCGGCGATCGCCACGGCCTCGAGCCCAACGCCAACATCAATCTCACCAACGCCCGCACCTTTACCGAGTTTGTCCACGAGATCCGCTACGAGCAGCAAAGCCATGTCCTCTTCATGCCCCAGTATGCCGAGCCTTGGAAGCACCGCGTCCTCCGCTCCACCCTCGACGTCGTTCGCGACTACCCCGACTTCCCCCTGGGCTCGCGCCGCTGGGACGAGCGCGTCTACCACCCCGACGCCGAAGGCATCTCTCGCCCGGTAAGCGAGCTCTGGCCCACAGGCCTCGCCCCCAACTACGTCCGCTACAGCATCGCCTTCGTTCGCCTCTTGGGCTCTCGCCCCGTCTCCCGCAGCCTTCGCCGCGCCTGGAACGATCGCCAGGAACTCCAACTCGTCCTGGGCGAGTAGAGGAAACACGAAGTACGAGGAATCCGGGATCAGGCAAGTGCAGAGCAAATTAGGAACAGGAAGTACGAGCAAATCCGGCATAAGGGAGTACGAAGGCCTCGGCGCTCCATATCTCGCTTTTGAGATGTGAGATCTTGATCCCTGATCCTTTTGCCGTTTCTGATCCCCGGTCCTGATCCCTTCTACTTCCTGATCCCTGATTTCCGATTCCTCATATTTGCTCATCGGGAATTCCTGCGCTTCCCTGATCCTCCCCACACATACACTCGTGGAGTGCAAACACACATGCCCCGGGTCGCCTACTTTCCCGATTCGTTCCACGAGGTCAACGGGGTAGCGCACACCAGCCGCCATTTCGAGGCCTACGCCCGCCGGCGCGACCTCCCGTTCCTTTGCGTACGCGCCGCTCTCGGCAACAGCGATGTGAGCACTGGACACACTAGTCAAGCTGTGCCCAAAGTGTCAAAACTGTCGGAGCCAAAAACGAGCGAAATCCTGTCCCCATCTACCTCCGAGAGGGTGCAGAATGCCCTACAATCGGGGCCATTTACTAGACACGCTGGACACACTGTGCCTAAACTGTCAAAAGTGTCCGAGCTCGATTTGAAGCGCAGTTTCCTCTCCTTTCCCCTCGATAAAGACCTTCGCTACGACCCGGTCTTCCTTCGCCATCTCCCCCGGATCGCCCGCGAGATACGAACCTTCCAGCCCGATCTGATCCACATCACCGGCCCCAGCGAGCTCGGCATGATCGGCGCCCTGCTCGCTCGTCACCTGCATATCCCGCTCGTCGCCTCCTGGCACACCAATGTCCACGAATACCTCGCGCGCCGCTCGCACGCGCTCCTAAGTCTTTTGCCTGCAACGCTGAGAACAGGAGCAGCAGACGCGATCGAGCAAACGACACTCGCCGCCACAGCCCTCTTCTACGCACAGGCTCGCCTGCTTTTTGCGCCCAACCCGGAACTCTGCCGCCTCTTGGAACGCACTACCCACCGCACCTGCGCCCTCATGCCGCGCGGCGTCGACGCTGATCTTTTCTCACCTGCGCACCGCACCCGACCCGCGAATGATGAAGCATTCGTCCTTGGCTTCGTCGGCCGCCTCTCTGTTGAAAAAAACATCCGCCTGCTCGCAACCATCCATATCCAACTGAAAGCAATGGGTTTAACCAGGATGCGCTTCCTGATCATCGGCCAGGGTGCCGAGCACGCGTGGCTGCGCGAGCACCTCCCCGGCGCCGAATTCCCGGGCGTGCTGCGCGGCCCTGCACTCGCCGAGGCCTACGCCAACATGGACTGCTTCGTCTTCCCGTCGCACACTGACACCTTTGGCAACGTGGTCCTCGAAGCCCTGGCCTCAGGCGTCCCCGCGATCGTGACCCCGGACGGCGGTCCAGCCCATCTCGTTCAGCAGGGAACTACCGGGTATGTTGTTAAAGATGCTGGGTTTGCATCAGCCATCGCGAGCCTGCTTCACGACCCGCAGCAGCTCGCACGGATGCGCATCGCCGCCCGCGCCCGAGCGCTCAAGTCCAGCTGGGACGCGGTCTTTGACGGGGTTTACCGCGAGTACGCTCAGGTGTTTAACTCGCTCTTGGATGAGCGATTTTAGCGAGCGGCAGGACGCTCTTCACGCTCATCAACTATAGAGTACCGCTCCGGCGCCGCAAAAGTCTGCGGCTCAGGCTCAGACAGGCTTAACTCTTTGACGGTAAAAGTCTGCTTGCCGCTTTGCGGGCTCTCCAGCCTTGAGATCAGGTTGATGCCGAGCTTGGGTGAAAACCAGTATTCGCGCGTCGTCACCATGGGCTGGTCATTGCCGTAAGTGCCTGGGTTCAAGGTGCGTGTCTCTCGTGAACCAGTTGTCTCCAGGCCTTCCACAACACTGGTGCCAAGCTCTTCGTAGGTCGCAAAGCCATCTCCGCTGGGCAATGCTCCATTCAGGCCTGGAGCGGGCTTGTAGGAAGCCTCGGCAGAGCGCGTGTACGAGCGCAGGGAGCAGGTTTTCGTCCCCAGAAAACAGTTGTAGCTTACGTGCGCAACTGGGTCGCTGATCTCGATGCTGGTCATGATGCTTTGGACCTTGCCACCCTTGGGAACGAGCAGCCATCGCTCCTCGTAGATGCGGCCTTCACTGTCGCGCTGAATGTGACGTGTGTTCACAAGTGTGTAGGTGCCGCCGCCGCTGAAGGGGCGTGTCCACTCGGTTGCCAGCGTGAGGCTGAATGGGGCCTGGCTTACGGGCGGAACGAAGATGCTGACCAGCAACTCGCGTGTGCCGCCATCACGAGCGGCCTGTATTTGTGCGTGCAGGGCCGGGTTAAGCGACAGCATAATTGCCAGGGCGAGAACTGTCCGCAGCGATATACGCATGGGCGACCTCTTAGAAGACGCATCAAGTTGCACCGGAGACGGTAACGATGCCATGGCGAGTATATGCCAGAAACAACAAGAGCAGCCTCTCGGCCGCCTCGCTTGTTCTAGCGATCTGTCCCAACTCGCTATGGTGCGGACACCTTCGCTGTTAGCTGACGACTATCTATACTTGGTGCCGAAGAGAGGACTCGAACCTCCACACCCTTGCGAGTACATGGACCTGAACCATGCGCGTCTGCCAATTCCGCCACTTCGGCACATAACCGTGTAAACATAGGGCAAAGCCCCATTCCGGTATGGCGCAGACTCAAGTTTTGCAAAGCGCATGCCATCTGTCAACCAGGCACGGCTCGTCGGATATAGAATCTTGCTTGCTGAAAGGATGCCGAGTCGATGAGCGAGCAAGAGGAGCAGAAGCAGGGCCAGGAAGTGGGCCAGGACCAGGATCCGCAGCCGAAGATACCCCGCGAGCACATGCTCGAGATACGCCGGCTAGTCCACGAGATGGGCAATGCGCTCGAGATTATCGTGCAGACGAACTACCTGCTGAACATGGGCGATGCCGATGACAGCACCAAGCAGTGGCTCAAGATGATGGATACCGGGGTGCGGCAGGCAAGCGAGGTGAGCAAGGAGCTACGCCAGTACCTGATGCTGCACACTTCGACCGATTAAAGCCGCGCCGGTGTTGAAGGCTCGGAGTCTCTGATTTGGCTAGGTAGCGTAGTTTGAACCCACGTCTCAAAGGCGAGACGTGGGCACCCGAGGTGTTTGTGTTGCAAGACGCTTAAGAAACCAGCTGCGCGTCTAACGTGAGCTCAGTGTTGTTTGCGAAGAGCTTTGAAATCGGGCAGCCGGCTTTCGCGCCCTGCGCGGCCTTGTCAAAGGTCGCTTCGTCCGCACCGGGAACCTTAGCCTTGGTCACCAGGTGGATGGCTGTAATCGCGAAACCGCCCTCCACCTTGCCCAGGCGGACTGAGGCCGTGGTCTCAATGTAGTCAGGTACGAGCTTCGACTCGCCCAGCTGCGCACCCAGCGCCATTGAAAAGCAGCCCGCATGCGCGGCCGCGATTAACTCTTCAGGGTTGGTGCCGACGCCGTTCTCAAAGCGGGTGCTGAATGAATACTGTGTCTCCTCGAGCGTGCCACTGGCAGAGGAGATCGTCCCTTTGCCCTTCATCAGGTCGCCCTTCCAAACTGCGCTTGCTGTCCGTTCCATGTATTCTCCTTTGCAATGAGCCGAGTCTGGCCCATGCGTCTCGCACTTGGTTCGATGCCTGCTCTGCCCCAAGGTCGCAGCCCGGGCGACGCGCATATGTGAATCTTTCGAGCGTTCTACAAGGGATGGTGGTTGCTGGCGGTGAGCTTGAGCGAGACGTGCCGGGACAACCGTTCTTCGCCGGCTGACTCCTCGCCCGGGTTAGACGGACCTGGACTCTGGTGGAGCTTTAGCGTCCCTTCGAGCACGTAGTAGCCGTCCTGGTTCCGGCTGGCTGCAGGGCCTCGCACCACGCGGCCTTCAAATGAGTACCAGTCCCCGTGAATCTGGCGGGTGGTGAAACTGAGAGTGGTGCCAGTTGCGCCTGCCTTTATGAAAGCAAACGTCATAGGCGCAGATCCGGCATCGCGCCTCTCACCGCGCCGGGTCATGTAGCCGTGCAGGGCGCCGCCCTCGACGTAAAGCTCGATGACTTCGCCAGTCTCGCCCCAGCGGTACTCGCCTTCGGCGGCAAGCGGCAGAGCCCTGCGCGCATCTGCCCCAGCAGATGCCGTTGCGTCGGCTGCCGGTGACGATCGATGCTGGAGGGTCTGGAAGAGCAGCGTCAGGCAGAGTGCAGTCGTGGAGAGGGTCGGCATGGTTGATTAGCCAGCTTAGCGGCCGCCCAGGCTCTTCATGCGCGCTGCTTCAAACTCGTCTCCGG
>CAXTMM010000122.1:0-8298 GCA_964245415.1 uncultured Acidobacteriaceae bacterium
CAGCGGGTTGGGCGCTGGGCAACGCGCCCGAGGTCTGGGACTCGATCTGCTCGAGCGCAAAGGCCGCCTGGCGAAAGCCGGACTCATTGTAGGAACGCTTGATGCGTTCGAGGGGCAGGTTGATCTGGGTGGGCGGCGCGGGAATGACAGCCGGTAGTGTGCCCGCGGTTTGAGCGGGGGCCGCTGTCGCGGCTGGCGTCGCTGCTGCTTTGACGAGCGATGCCACAAAGGCGGGATTGCGCAGGTTAGCCGCGAATGCCTGGGCCTCGGAGTCGTTCACTCGTAGCTTCAGTACCTGATCGAGCTCTTTGAGTGCCGGGTCGGCCTCGCCGCGGCGGGCCAGCGCGATGGCCAGGTTGAAGTGATAGTCCGCGTCTTTTGGATCGGCAGTGATGGCCTGCTGAAACAACGGCGCGCCAGGCTTGCCGCGGCGGCTGGCGGCGACACCCTGGTTATTGACCACCTCCGGCAAGGGCAACCGGGTGCTGACGAAGGCGAAGGCGTCTTCGGCCTGCAGGTACTTGCCGGTGTAGAAGTAGGCGAGGCCACGGTAGAAGTCCGCTTCGAGCGCGCTGGGATCGGTGCGGGTGAGATGGCCGAAGGCGGCGGCGGCGGGCTCGTACTCCTGCGCGGCAAAGAGCGTTTGCCCGAGCGCCAGCCAGGCGGGATAGTACTGCGGGTTAAGCCGGACAGCCTCGCGCAGGTGGCGCAGCCGGTCATCGAGCGGGGCCGGACCGCCAGGCAGTCCGCGCACGTAGTTCTCAAAGACATCCAGGCGAAGGTTCGCGTCCGCGGCGAGAAAGGTCTGCTCAGCGACCGAGTAGGCGGGGTCGACTTGCCGGGTGACTCGCCAGGCGAGCGCATTGATCAGGTCGGCGAGACGCGGAAGCTCGGCCTGCTCGACTAAGGGCGAGCCCAACTTGAGTGCCGGTACATCGAGCACGTAAGCGGTCGCGGTGATGTGGGTGCCATCGACACTGTAGGTGCCGAGCACGACGTAGTCCGCATCGAGCGATTGGGCGAGGCGGAGGGTGCTGGCGTGGGAGGGGCGAAAGTCGGATGGGAGGCCGAGATGGTCGAGCGCGTAGGCGCGGTCGCCCCGGCTGATGGGCAGAAAGCCGGCCGAGGCGAGCCGACGGTTGAGGATCTCCGGCACTGCGGCGCCGATCCAGTCGAGGCCGGATTGGATGCTGTGGTTTTCAAACGGGAGCACGAGTAGCAATTGCCCATGGGCCTGGACCTCGCCGCTACCATCGGTGGAGGCTGGGGGGTGAGCCTGGGACCAAGCTGGGTAAGCGAACCAGAGGCAGGCTAATAGCAGCATGGCAAGATGGATAACGGAGGTGCGCGCGGGCATGCGTGTTTGCGGTCGCGGGAGCAGCTCGGTCTGGCTGGAGCCTGGAGTCACAACACCTTGATTATAGTGGGTGCTGCCGGTGGCTCACTCACCGAGGGCGCAGCAGTGCGAGTTGTGGGCGGTCGAAATGGAGGACCGCTGCCCATTGGCCGTGGCGCTGCGCCTGCCATACGATGGTGCCGCCGAGCAGGCCTGCGATTGACTCCGGGGAAAGGTCCTGGTGAAAGGCGAAGTAGCGTTGGTCCATCTCGCGGTTTTGCCGGCCAAGATTGCCTTCGAGTTGAAGCAGCAAGCCGGGCGGGTCGTACTTGGTTGAGAAGAGCAGGGCGACGGTGTAGGGCTGGCCGGCTGCGCCTTCTTCAGTCGCTTTGCCCTGTGCGGCCCTGATTTGCGGATAGGAAAAATTATCGATGGCGATGACTGGGATTGGCCGGTCTACATAGCCGATTTCGGGCTTGGTCAGTGCGTCGGTCGCGGGCCAGGCTGTGAGTACTGTCGGGCGACCGTAGCGGGTCTCGATCTGGGCGATGGCGGCCTGCTGGAGCAGGATTGAGTCGCGGTAGGCGAGGGTGTCCTCGGGCGCGAAGCGGTAGGGTGGGTTGATGAAGAGGCCCAGCAGGAAGGCTGCGGCGGTGAGCGCGGCCAGCAGGCTCCAGTGCGCAAGCCGGCGGCGCCAGGTGTCGACGCACAGCAACAGGATCAGCGGGTAGAGAGGCAGCAGGTAGCGTGTGAGCAAGGCGCCACCAAGGATGGAAAAGAAAATCCAGTTGGCGAAGATGACGACCAGAAGGCGAGCGCGATCGGCTTGGGCAATTCCGTGGCGAGCCGAAAGCTGCGGTAGCAGAAGGCACCCCAGCGTTACCATAACCGGAACGAAGAGGTTGAGGTGCGCTGTAAGGTGCAGCGCCCGGTGCACAAGCGCAAGCGCGATGCGCAAGGGGGTGAGCGTAGAGGTGGCGTTATAGCGCAGGTACTCCGGGTTGCCGAAGAGGAAGCCGGTGCGCAGGCGGTGATAGGCGAACCAGGCGGCCAAGGGGAGTGCAGGGGTGGTCAGCAGCAGGGCCGCGCGAAGGTGGTTGGCAGCCTGCGGAGGGTTCTTGGCAGGGCGATCTGCACCCGCACGGGCGCGGATGGCCAGCCATACCTCCCAGGCAGCCAGGGCGAGCGGGGTACCGACGGCGATCTCCTTGGACAAGGCAGCGACCGCAAAGCAGAAGATGGCCGGCAGCCCGGTTCGCAGGTGACTGTGCGAGGCGGCAAGCAGCAGGTAGAGACCCCACAGCGTGCCTGCTGCCGCCAGCAGATCGGCGTGCGCGAGCGTGCTTTGCACGAACCATACCGGGTAGAGAGCGGTGAGTAGGACGGTTGTCGCACCGGCGTGTGAGTCCTGCATGAGCGAACAGGAAAGCCGGTAGACCGCCGCCAGCGCTACGGCGGCGACAAGGCACATCGCGGTGCGGGTGACGAAGGGCGAGAAGCCGAAGACGCGCCAGCATGCCGCGAGGTACACCGATGGCAGCGGCGGATGCGCGTTTGACAGCGTGGAGTAGGGGATCAGGATGTAGTAGCCCGCCTCGTCCCAGTAGTAGGGCAGGCGCAGCAACGGCCAGTGCAGGGTCCAGAGAGCGGCGTAAAGGGAGAGGAACCACAGCAGGCCGCTTCGGCGAAGGCGGGGCAGTCGCCCCGCGACTGCGGCGCGCTCTGGAGGAAAATCAGGCAGGGCAGGGCGCGCCTTTGCTGCAGGGTGCATTGGGACTACTGAACCTGTCCTTCATCGCTCATGCCCATGGGTTCGAGCGCGATGGGGCCGAAGGTCTGCTCGTACTGGGAGAGATTCTGGCCGAGCACATTGAACAGGGCCTTGGCTTGCTGCGGGCTGAGATAGATGCCCTGCTGGTTTTCGATCGTGACTTCATCAGGCGCGCTGGGGTGGGCGAGGCCGAAGAGAAGAAAAATGTCCCAGACGCTGACGCGCACCTGAACGCTGTTGGCATAGGTCTCGCGGTAGGTGGCACCTTGAGTGACGGCAAAACGGGGTTGCGATTGGCTGCTCATAGTGAGTCTAGGGTACCGCGTCCTCGTGGCCTGAGCCTTAAGGAGCCGAGAAAAAGACTCGGGAGTGGCTAGCGGTTTGCTGTGAGTAAGTGTTGCCGGCGTACAGCAGAGTTGGTGCGAAAGGGGGGACTTGAACCCCCATGGGTTACCCCGCCAGATCCTAAGTCTGGTGCGTCTGCCAATTTCGCCACTTTCGCGTTTGTTGCGGACAGTCCGTATGGCCCCATGCCAAGCGGAACTAAGTTGCGCTACCTTCTGAGCAAAGGGTACCAGAAGTGCTGTTGCGCCGGAGAGACGAGTGCGGCTGGTTATCCTGAAACTCGGAGCGGCCTGGAGA
The DNA here is from genome assembly GCA_964245415.1 of uncultured Acidobacteriaceae bacterium. Lineage (GTDB taxonomy): Bacteria > Acidobacteriota > Terriglobia > Terriglobales > Acidobacteriaceae > EB88. The sequence goes on from CAXTMM010000122.1 coordinate 3,750, forward strand.
TGCGCCTGGCCGTTTGCCGATCCGGCCAGCGACAACAGGTACGAGCTGCCGCAGATCTGCTGTTGTCGTAAAGATGTTTTAGCCTACAGGCTGCGGAGGTTCTCATGCGATTGAACAGACGTAGCTTTGTCACGGCGGCCGCGGCGCTCGCAGTTTCGACTGCAGGGTCCATCGCCGCGCCTCTCGGCGAGGTGCATCGAGAGCCGGCCGCGGACGCGTGGGAGATACTGCGCGTCCCCGACCTGGTCGCTGTGTATGTAGAGCAGCGGCGTGATGGAACGATGCTCAGCCGGGCTGGTCAGAGTTGGCAGGGCAGCGGCGTTGAGGTGACTACGGAGGCGGCAGAGCAGCAGCTTGCCATCGCCGTCAAGGCCCCTTCGCTCGCGCTTACCCGCGTACACCTTCGCTGGAAGGTTTTTGTCGCGACCAGCCTGCTCTACATGGGGGATGCGTGGGAGCGCAGCTACGGCGATCTGTGCTGGCGCACGATGGTGCCGGAGCGGGTGATGCCGTGGTACTTCGCGACCCATGACGGTAAGACGACGAACGGCTATGGTGTGCGAACTGGAGCTGGGGCGCTGTGCTTCTGGCAGGTTGACCCGGAGGGTGTTTCACTCTGGCTTGACGTGTCGAATGGAGGCAGTGGTGTGCTGCTCGGTCTGCGGGAGCTCGCTGTCGCGACGATCGTGGTGCAGGCGGGGGGCGCGGGCGAGACGCCTCTTAACGTGATCAGTGCGTTGTGCAGGAAGATGTGTCCGCGGCCACGGCTTACGAAGGGGCCGATCTACGGCACCAATGACTGGTACTACGCATACGGTAGAAACACGGCGGCAGGCATTCTTCGCGATACAGACCTGGTTGTCGCACTCGCGCCCAAATCTGGCGTGCGTCCGTTCTCTGTCATTGACGGAGGGTGGGAGGGAAATGGAGCCACGGCAAGCGGTCAGGAGCCCAACCCTGACTTTCCGGATATGGCAGGTCTGTCCGAGCAAATTCGCAAACGAGGAGCGCGGTCTGGTATCTGGATTCGTCCGTTAGAGGCTGCGCCCGGCGCCGATCCTTTATGGTTGCTACCCCAGGCTCGCCACCGCAACTCTTCGAGCGACAAGGTGGCGGTCTACGATCCCACAGTACCCGAGGCACTTGAGGCTGCGATCAAGAGAGTCAAGCGGCTGGTTGATTGGAAGTACGAGCTGATCAAGCATGACTTTTCTACGTACGATCTTTTGGGCCAGTGGGGTTTTACGATGGCTGCGCAGCCGGCTGTGGCTGGATGGAGCTTTCATGACCGCAGCCGCACGACGGCCGAGATTGTGCGCGGCCTCTACCAGGCCATCCGCGAGGCCGCCGGCGACCAGGTGCTGGTTGAGGGATGCAATACGATCGGTCACCTGGGCGCTGGCTTGTTCGAGATGCAGCGAATTGGCGACGATACCAGCGGGCGCGATTGGGATCGTACTCGGCGCATGGGCATCAACACGCTGGCTTACCGATTGCCGCAGCACGGGACCTTCTTTGCAGTAGACGCCGATTGTGCCGGGATCACAGGTGCGATCCCATGGGAGCTCAATCGCCAGTGGCTGGACCTGCTGGCGCGAAGCGGTACGAGCCTGTTCATCTCGCCGGATCCGGATGCGATAGGGGTGGCACAGAAGAGCGCCATTGCTGAAGCGTTCTCGATTGCTGCCGCTGGCAGCTCTGAAGGTCAACCGCAAGACCTGCTGACGGAAACCACTCCAATGCAGTGGGAGTTTCGCGCCAAGGGAGGTGAGCAGCAAGTCTCCCCTAAAGACTACGACTGGTACGGAGCTGGAGGGTGCAATCCCTACTCGACTTAAATCAGCGTAAAAGCCATGCTGCGACCTCGCCTTAGCTGTGCCTTACGGCTGTCGCCAACGAACGCCCGTAGATCAGCTTTGCATCGCTGCCACGCCGAAGAGCGCGCCCTGCGGATCGAGGCACTGGGCGATCCAGCCGCCGGGAACCTGGGCCGGACCGTGGACGACCTTACCACCGGCCTCAGTCACCCGCGTGACGGCTGCAGCGACCGAGTCAACACTGAAGTAGTAAAGCCAGAAAGGTTCCGGCATACTTGGCGGCGCGTTCATCATGCCCCCGAGAGGCAACCCGCCTGTCGTGAACATCTGGTAAAGACCCATGGCGCCCATGTCATGCGATCCGCTCTTCTCCCAGCCAAAGAGTTTGGCATAGAAAGCGTAGGCGCTATCCAGATTGGCGGCGTTTAGTTCGTGCCAGCAGATGCGACCCGGCGCAGCCGGCGTTTCGCCAGGCTGGGCGCTACCGTTGGGGTGGAAGAGGTAAAAGACAGCACCTTGCGGGTCGGCCACAAGAGACAACCGCCCAACCCCGGGGATCTCCCGCGGCGACACAGGTACGGATCCACCGGCCTCGGTTACCCGCTTGGTGGCGGCATCCACATCGTCGACGCCGATGTACCCCATCCAGCTCGGGCGAAGGTTTTTCTCCGGCAGCGCCATCAACCCGCTGATCGTCTTTGTCCCCATCGAAAAGATCCGGTAGTTCTCGGCGCCAAGCATTCCGTTATCCTGGACCGCCCAGCCGACCACCTTCTCATAGAATGAGGCGGCGGCGTCGATGTCGCTGGTCATCAAGTCGTACCAGACGACTTTTGCTGGACCTGCAGCTTTGGAGGGCGAGTTCTGCGTGATGGATGCGACTGCGCCTTCTGACATGACGTGCCTCGGCCGAGGACGAATGGTCGCGGCCCGCTTGGTCCGGCAACGCAAACGTTATCTCAAGTGAATTCCCGAGTGCAAGCAGGATCAAGCGCGCTGACGACAGATCTAGTCGACGGGGTGGCAGTTCTTCACTCGGAAGGCAGCGTCTTCTCGATCACGGCTTCGGGGTGCTGGGCATACTCGGCCCAGGAGCCGTCATAGAGGCTGACACGGCTTGCGCCGGCCACCTTCAGTCCGAGCGCGACCACTGCGGCGGTTACGCCTGAGCCGCAGGTGGTGGTAATCGATTCGTTCAGATCGACGTGTTTGGAGGCAAACAGTGCGCGGAGTTCATCGGCGGTTTTGAGCCGGCCACCTTCGACCAACTCAGTAAAGGGCACGCTCGTCGCTCCCGGCATATGGCCAGAGCGCAAGCCTGGACGCGGCTCGGGCGCCATACCGGCAAAGCGGCCTGCTGAGCGAGCATCGAGTACCTGTCCATGCCCGGCGAGATGCTTTTGAAGCTGGGTGAAGTCGACTATCGCAGCGTGATCAAGCCTTGCGTTAAAGCTAGTCCTTGCGCGCGAGACCCTCTCAGAGCTCGTAGGCAATCCTGCCTTGATCCAGGCTTCGAGACCGCCGTCGAGCAGGTAGACTTTCTCTGCGCCGAAGGTCCGGAGCATCCACCAGGCCCGCGCCGAGGAGAAGACACCCTGCTGCTCGTAGACTACGATCGTGCTTTGGTCGCCGACTCCGAGAGCCTCCATGCTGGTCGAGAAAGCTGCTGGGGTGGGCAGCATGTGAGGCAGGGTAGTTGCATGGTCGGGGAGCTCTTCGATGTCAAAGAAGAGTGCGCCTGGGATGTGCGCGACCAAGTAACGCGCCCGGGGGTCGACTCGCGGGCTGACGCCGACCGGGGGCAGCGTGGCATCGAGGATGACTGTGTCCGGGGCGTCAAGGCGGTCAGCCAGCCAGGCGGGGGTGACGAGAGGGTTCATGCAGAGAGAGTACCGCCTGCTGGAAATTCTCGTGCTTTTCGAGCCCGGAGTCTCAGAGCCCGGCAGCGATGGTGATGTCGTCGTCTCTGGTCTCACGGATCATGAGCAACCCAAGGAAGGTCAGCAGCGCGGATGCGGAGAGATAGTAGCCCACGTACTGGAGGCCGTAGGTCTTCGCAAGCCAGGTCGCGATGTAGGGGGCCATGGAGGCACCGAGGATGCCAGCCAGGCTGAAAGCGAGCGAGCTGCCGGTGTACCGCACCGCGGTCGGAAAGAGTTCAGAGAGCAGCGTTCCCAGTGGGCCGTAGGTGAGGCCCATCAGGGTAAGTCCGAGGACCATCATAGCGACCACGCCGGCGGTGCCGGCCACGAACATCGGCGCGAGGACCAGCCCGAAGCCGAAGATGGCTGCGGTGATGGCGAGCATGACCGGACGGCGGCCGCGCTCGGCGAGCAGCGCCGCAATCGGGATAGTTGCCGCGAAGAAGAAGATGGCAGCGAGCTGGATGAGCAGAAACTCGGCCCGGCTGTAGTGAAGCGCGCTCGTGCCCCAGGAAAGCGTAAAGACAATCATCAGGTAGAAGAGGACGAAAGTCGCCATGCAAACCAGAACCCCGGCGAAGAGGGTGCGGGGGTGGTCGCGCAGGACTGCCAGCATGGGGAAGCGCTGTTGTTCTCCCCGCTTGAGCACCTGCTCGAAGACCGGGGTCTCGGTGATGGTAAGCCGCACATACAGGCCAACCAGAACCAGCGCTGCGCTGGCCAGGAATGGCAGCCGCCAGCCGAACGCAAATAACTGGCTGTCGGTGAGCCAGCGCGAGATGGCCATTAATGCGCCGCCCGAGAGCAGAA
>CAXTMM010000123.1:0-8186 GCA_964245415.1 uncultured Acidobacteriaceae bacterium
GCTCGCCGAAGTGGTAGCCTACCCTGAGCTTGCCGAGGTGCTGCTGGAGATCAACACCAATCAAACTATGGTGCTTACTTCCAAGTGCGACGTCTTCCCTATCGACATAGGCAGCGCGCCCGCTCTCATGATGGACGACATCGACTCTGACCATGATCAGGAAGTGCACTGCGGGCTGGGCAGCTACATCGACCTGGTCTTTTCTACCGATGATTCTCTCTGCAAGTTCGCCTGGTACGAGTCGCTGGTGCGCCGCATCTCAACTGAGCTGCTTGCCCCCATTCCAATGCCTCGCGTCAGCGTCGAGATCGTCATCCGGCAGAGCTCTCTGTTTTCTGTCGAAGGCTACGGCCTGACACTTTACGCCATGGGCTTCGGGCGAAATCCCGTCGCAGCGCGCTCCGCCTGGGCGCATGTCATGCGCTTTTCTGCATACATTACAATGTTAGAGATCACGAGCCGGGTGACCGAGAAACTCAAGTAGGACTACGGCGAATAAGGCGTTATCGCAATCTACTGTGAGGAGACTCAGATCCACTCGGCTCGGCTTTTCACGGATAGTCGTTGGATCGACATACTCACTATGATCGTGTTTCAGGCAGCCGGGCGAGTAGCTCAATTGGATAGAGCACCGGCCTTCTAAGCCGGGGGTTGTGGGTTCGATCCCCGCCTTGCCCACCATCTAGCTCCCAGTATCCCGCTTCGAGCGCCCTGCCGTAGCGTACGTTTGAACGCCGTTTACGGTCAAGCGGTAGTCTGCTGCCCTACCCTAATTTGGGTGTGAGTAGTGAAGGGGAACAGTCGTCCCGCTTGCATCTCGGCATACGCGGGTGCGATTGAGGACTTTCATTTCGGCGTGAGCGGGTGTGCCGCAAGACTTAGACCAGGCGCAGGGCGGATGATCCGATCAGTGAGCGATCGCGCATTGGCTTGCAGGTCGTGATCTCGCCAGCGCTCGAAGGCTCAGCTCGACGCGCGATTTTCATGCTTTCACGACTCAATGTCTTGCGCATCTGCAACCGGGCATGCTCTGCCCACGGACCCTTTGCGTCGAGCTTGAGGTACTGCAACCAATGGTGCAGCGCCCTGCGCCGCTCTCCGCCGCGCTCGAGCGCGAGAGCCAAATTGTAGTGTGCGTCTGCATACCTGGGAGCAAGCGCAACCGCACGCTGGTAAGCGGCAACCGCGTCCGGCAGCCGTCGCAACTCGTCAAGCACATTGCCCAGGTCAAAGAAGGCCAGCGCGTACTCAGGGTCTGCTTCTGTCGCCATGCGGTAAAGCTGCTCTGCGCGTAGATGCTGCTGCTGGTTGTAGAACAGCGTTCCCAGGTTAATGCAGGCCGGTGCGTGCGCCGGACCAAAGGCGAGAATCTCTTCGTAGCCTTGAATCGCTTCCTCGTAGCGGCCTGCTTCTTCGGCGCGCACCGCCGCCGCAAAAAGCCTGGTCACTTCCACGTCCCGCTGTTGCACTGCGCGGACAGGAGCCTCGACCAACGCGAGCGACCGGCTCCCTTCTCCCTCAAAGTCGAGCAGCAGTTGCCGAGCGATCGGCTCCATCATCAGGCCGGAGTGGCGAAAGACTACGCGCGAGCCGCTCGAGGTAAGCCCAGCCTCAAGCAGCGGATCGACCATGCCCGAGACTGAGCGCATCGCATGCACTGAGTCTCGAATGCTGGTCGCCGAAATACGTCGGGCGCCCAGATCTCGCAGCTTGCGCAACTGACCGAGATCCTGGAAGGAATAGCATTCGCCGCTTGCGATCAGCCCGTTACGCTCCCAGATGCGGAGCTGTCTTTCGCCGATCCTGAAGATGCGGAGAACATCTTTACGCCGATACTCACTCACGGAATCGATAACTCCTTTTGGGAGCGTCGCACCCCTGTCAAGGCGATTATGGCACGCAGCGGGCGCGAGTACCGTCAACCGAGGTAAATATCCGTGGATAAGTGGACATAGAGTGCGCAAATAGTTACCCGCGTGTACCAGGCGAGTTTGATTCGACGGGGAACGCCCGGTGCTGATCTATCGCGGTTGGTTAAAGATCTTTTGAGATGCACTCCGCACCAACATCCTACATGCGCACGAACTCCTCCGGCTCAGGCTGTCCAGGTAAGGAGAGCATGAGCCGCATAAGCTCGGCCTGGCGATGGGTGTGTGTCTTAGCGAAGACGCGCTTAAGATGAAAGCGCGCTGTTGCGAGCGAGATACGTAGTCGCTCCGCTGCCTCGCGCATCTCGAGACCTTGCAGCAGCAAATCCGCGACGCGTGCCTCGGTTGGCGTAAGCGAAAAAAGCTGGCACATCAGGGCCGCACGCCCTCGCGGTAAGGCTGCGCTGTCGATGACAAAGATGAGAGCAGAAGGGCCCTGCTCGGCCATGCCGCTCTGCTCCGGAGCAGGCACCACGGCGACCTGCAAGGGGCTCGGCACACGCAGGCGCGAAACGTACATCGCGCCCCCGCACGCTGCGCCTGCACCATGCTTTGGACGCGCGGTAGCGCGTTTGATCAGCTCTTGTAGCTGCGCATCCTGGCCGCTGTCCGCAGCGACTAACTTACCTTGATATACCTGCAGGCTGTCGGCGTCTCGCAGGTACACCGCGGCGAGCTGATTCATATGCCGCAGATATCCCCGGCTATCGACAAGAAAGGCTCCCGTACTCATGGCGTCCAAGGCTGTTTCCGCCAGGAGTGCGCACGCCGTGCTCGCTTCCAGCTTTGCGCGTAGTTGCAGTGTGGTGCGCACATGCGGTACGAGCGCATCGAGAAGATATCTGGATCGTGCATCGAGGCAAGGATGCTTTGCGCTGCGCCATAACGAGAACAGATTGACGCTGCGGGCCTGACACTTGCAAACGACCATCGTCATGTACTCGAGATCGTAGCCAGCGAGCAACTCATTCCAAATCTGTGTCTTCACTAACTCTTCATGTCGAACCAGGTCCTCTCCATCGATAACGCCCACGCGAGGTCCCGCCTCGAATGGTGCCTGGTAAGGATCATCGCCACAGTAATGCTCGTTGTATCTGGTAAGCACTTCAGGGTTGAAGTTCATCCCTCCGCCCGCAATCAGCGTGTTCCCTCGTTCCGGATCGCTGGTCAGCAGATAACCGGTATCGGTATTTGTAGCGACGCACAGCCTGGAAAAGAAAACCTGCCAGTTCTCCGGCTCAAGTGGCGCTGCATACAGGCTTTGTAGGAGCAGGGAAAACTCGTCGTTCACAAGCATAGTGGTTCCGCTAAAAGCGTCAGATTGAGAAGAAACCAATTCTTCCACACTTAGCTCCCAAATGGGAGATTACCCAACTTGCTCACTGGCGCAGCTTGCACGATGAGTACCGATTGATCCAGCCGACTTCTACAAACTGCCGCTCGCGGTTGCGCTGACGGCGTAACTGAAGTTTGTTTCCTGATGAAGGAGAATGTCTCAAATCAAAACAGACCTTGCTCAACCCATCGGCATATCCTCTGCCAGCCAATGGCAGAGCACCGCAAACAGTCGACGTGCAACGCGGCTCAGAGCCGGGCGGCCTCTATCTGGAGCCGACGACCGGACTTGAACCGGTGACCTGCTGATTACGAATCAGCTGCTCTACCAACTGAGCTACGTCGGCCTACGCCAGTCACGATCATAATTGCTGCGCATTCCGCAGGTAAAGCGCCAAGCCTGAGCCGGATCGGCCCAGCTACTGGAACTGATCAAACGGCAGCCGTGGCGGGTCTCGTCCGTTGCAGTGAAAATAAGAAGCAGTTGACTCGGCTGCACACTCCTTAGTGCAAATAGAAGCGAGAAGAGCCGCCCGGCAACAGGGCAGCTCTTCTCAGGGAGAATAGTTCCAACGGAGGCAAAGCCATCAGAACTTTCTGGCGAAATCTTATGAGGCGCTTCCAGAGGTGTCAAGGCAAAATCCCGCCAAGTACAACTCGTTCAAACGAGGGCACATAGCGGCACCAGTAGAGCCCCGCAGGTCTCTCAGTGTGAGGTGCGGCAGGTTTGTCGGCGACTCTTCTTTCCGCCTGGATCAAAGCCTACAGCGCCGCTAGCGCAGCTTGAGACTGATGAAGTCGTCATCGTTCATAGAGGAGTCCGGCAGGCCGCGTATACGGCGCAGCGCCACTCTCCCTCCCCCCAGAAAAAGCGCAAGCAGCACGGCAGCAACCGCCAGGATGCCGGTCAGGTAGGCGATGCCGAGTAGCAGTTTGGCCGCTTTCGACACCTCGCTGATGTAGCCCTCCGGATGGTTGATGGTGATCATCTCGTCCAGGTGGACACCGCGTATCAGGGCATGCGCCTCGTCCGCAGTGAAGCTGCCGCTGGTAAAGGCCACCAGTGGACCAACGCGCTCGACGACTAGCGCCGGGTCGCCAACAGTAAGCGGCGGCGCCCCGCTCTTGAGCAGAGCAGCAATGGCCTGCTGCCGGTTGCCGGCTATCTGCGGCGTGGGATAGTTGAGCAGCGTGAGAGTGCCCGTGCCGCCAGCCGCGCGGTAGTGGGCTGTAAGGACTTCGGCGTCCCGGCTAAAGTCGACGACCGACTCCGGTATCGAGGCATCGCCAGCTGCATAGCCGGCCGGGCCTATGGCGTAGTGCACGCTCTGTGTCTCGAGACCGGCTGTGGGCAGGTAGCCCCTCACCGGCGGCGCGACTGCCGCGGGCCCACGGGGTTTCGGCAGTGCGGCGGCCAGTGCGCGCAAAGCAGCCGGCGCACGCGGGCTTTGGTGGGTTAGGGTCGCGTCCACCAGCGTCGCGCCTGTCCAGAACAGATAACGGCTGTCAAGCGAGCCGCCTTCGACGCCGATCGTCTCGCCATGCATCTGTGGTAGACGGTAAGCGGTAAAAGCCGCATACGCGCCGGTTGCGTCGCCGAACCGCCATGCGCGTACCGTCATGCCCAACCCAGACCCACTTGCGGCTCCGATATAGGTCGCTTTGGCGGTATCAACAAGCCCGTCCTCGCGCAGCAGGGCGGCGTTTGTGGGGTCAACAGCGGTTGCGTCTGCTCCGGCTTTGGTAGCAGCCGGTGCTGCCAGGTAGAGACCGGCGAATCCCTGGGGCAGGAGCTCCGGCAACGGCGCGGTAGCGGTCTGTGCCTGGGCATCACAAACCGCGCAGCAAACAACGGCAAGCCCTAACAACAAGCGGCGACCGCCCATAAACTTTTGCATAGCAGGTGTGACGAAGCTGGCGCGACAGACAGAAGCGACGCGCGTATCGAGCGAATGCGATGACATGAACACAGGTCCTTCGTCTGAGGGTACAACAGCAGCCCGCCCTGAGTAATCAAGCTCTGCGCCAGAACCGGCATCATCCCAGCCAAGCAAAGAGCCTGCCGCTGACGCCGAAGGAGCGTCCACCTGGACGATAGTCACCTACTGGCCCGCGGGCCGCGACGAACCCTCCGCCAGCCGCACCCCGCTCAGGCTGCCGATATACTTCGCCACTCCGCGATACAGCGACTCCGCGATCCTCTGCCGGTACTCACCATCCCGCAGCTGGCGCGCATCGTCCGGATTGGTCAAAAACGAGATCTCCGCCAGGATCGAAGGCATATTCGCCCCGATCAGCACCACGAACGGCGCCTTTTTGACCCCGCGGTCCTTGAACCCCGAGTTCCCCGCCTCAAGCCCGCTGTAAAGGCTCTGCTCAACATCCCCGGCAAACTCGCGCGACTCCGAGATCTTGTCCTGCAGCGTGATCTTCTTCACCAGGTCTGATAGCTGGTGGATCGACTGGTCAGAGACAGCATTCTCCCGCGCCGCTACCTCCAGCGCATCGGCCGAGCTCGTAAAGTTGAGGTAGTAGGTCTCCACCCCGCGCGCCGAAGCATCCTGGCTCGAGTTCGCGTGCACCGAGATAAACAGGTCCGCCTGCGCCTTGTTCGCAATCGCGGTGCGCGTCTCGAGCGGAATGAACGTGTCGTCATCGCGGGTAAAGATCACGTCCGCTCCCAGACGCTGCTTCAGCAGCCGGCCCAACCGAAGCGCCACGTCCAGCACCACATCCTTCTCTTCAATCCCGCCCGGGCCAAGCGTGCCCGAGTCATGCCCGCCATGGCCTGCATCGACCACGATCCGGCCGATCTTCAAGCCCAGCGCTCGCACCATCGACCTCTCGCCGGTTGCTGTGGGCGCAGCGGTCCGGCCCTGAGACCCAAATGGTGTATGCGGATTCCCCGGCGAAGGCTGGGGCAAAGGCGCTGCATCCGCCGCATGGATAGCCGGCGCCGGCGTATCGGCCGGGGTCATGCCGTGCGCGCGCACAGCCTTCGCTTCCGCCTGCGGTGTGCGTGCGTGATGCGCGGTCAAGTCGGGCGCGGGCGCCAGGACGGTGCCTGGCTGGGGGGCAGGTATGGTGTCCGCGACCGAGGCCGCAATCGGCGCGGTCGTCGGACTGCGAGTCGCACGAACGGTATCAGGCTGGCGATCAAGGGTCGCGATGTCGCCCAGCGTGTCGGACCCAGATTTCGCGACGCGAGCACCACTTGCCCCGCTGCTCGCTGCTCCAGACCGCTGACGTGCGGCAGGTGCTGCTTCACCTGCCGGAACGACTGTTCGCCGGATAGGCACGCTGGCCGGTGCCGAAGCTGCCACAGCCGGGCTGCTTTTCGGGCCAGCCATCCCGTGCGCAGGGGCCGGCTGGTCACTCGAAGCACTCTCCACCGCGGCGCCATGCCCAGGCGCCTTCCCGTGAATATCGATGATAAGCCGGGCAGGATTGGGCAGAAAGAACGCCGAGTACTCGCTCACATCGCTTACATCGAGCACCACCCGCACCATGTCGTTTGAGAACTGCGCCGCGCGCACCCGCTTCAGGTATCCACCATCGGTGACCGTGACGGCCTTACCCACCAGCTCCGGCGAGAGCTTCGCCCCATGCAGGTCAAAGAAGATCCGATCTGGGTTGGGCACCCGCGAGGCTTCAAACTGCACCTCGCTGTCGAGGTCGATCGCGACCCGGGTGTAGACGGACGTCGACCAGTGCCGCACGCCGGTGACCAGCGGCAGCCGCCCATGACGAGGCGAGGGAGGCGGCGCGTTCAGAGCGGCTTCGCTCAGCGCGGTATTCGGCTGCGGCTCCTCTCCCCGTCGCTGCCCGGCCCCGGCCGCAGCTGTCGTGCTCCCAGCAGGCCCGCTCGGCAGGTCGCGCTCGACCAAAGTACCGCCGGCGGTACCAGCTGCACTGCTCGCATTCGGCTCCGCCTGGATGACCGGGGGGTAGGCGTTTGTTCCCGTTCTTGAGCCTGGTGGGGAGCTCGAAGCCACACTTGCAGAAGAGCTTTGCTTGGATCGCGCCTGGCCATTCGCCGCCTGCGAGGCCAGCGCCGCAGTCAGCACCGCGTCCTGGTGCGACGACGCATGCGGGCTGGCTCGAGCAGGCACCGAAGCTGACCCGCGCCCACGCACCGGCACCCGCTCATCGGCGCGCATCCTCTTCAGTTCCTGCCGAGCCTGCTCAGCCAGCGCGTTCTGCGGATAAAGCTTCAGAAAGAGATTAAAGATCGTCCGCGCAGCCACCCGGTCGTCCAGGTCCCGGCTGTAAATCTCACCCTCAGTCAGCAGCGCGCTGTACCGGTAGCGGCTAGCCGGATACTCGCGCCGCAGAAACTCGTACTGCCCAATCGCATCCTGCGACGCCTTGGGCGTCTCGAAGATCCGCCCCTGCTCGGCCAGCAGCTCGGCCACCGCGTCGGCGCTCGCGTCGGCATTCGGCTCGCGCGGCGCTCCATGGTAGACCGCCCGAAAGGCCTCGATCACCCGGTCGTAGTCGCGCGGTGTCCGCTGCTGCCGCGGCCGTCCTTCCAGCGCCTCCCGCATGCGCAACGCCTGGTCATACGTCGAAGATACGGAAGAGAGAGCAGACCCGCCGCGCGATCCATGCGCCGCAGCACGCGCCAGCAACGGCGCGCAGCAGACCAGCAGCGCCACTCGCGCGATCATCCAACGCGCGCGCGTCGGGCGTCCTCCAGCAAGCGCATGGGGAGAGGCAAGCGGCATAGCAGCAGTAGAGACTCAACGCGCCAGAACTAGGCCGATTATAGGGGATCAGCCATCGCGGCCGACCCCGCAGCAATCAACCTGCAATCATGGGAACGCGAAGCGCCGGCATATGTCGCGAGCCGCAGTCTGGCCAACGAGCTAACCCAGCAGACGCCTGACCGTCTCAGCAACACTCGCGAGCGCCGCGTCCAAC
>CAXTMM010000124.1:0-6199 GCA_964245415.1 uncultured Acidobacteriaceae bacterium
CGTGGACAGGATTGTATTTTCTGGCGGGAGGGGCGAGCGGGACGCCTGCCTCAGCGTTCGCTTCTGTTACAGAGGAAGCTAGAACCATGGAGTGGCCTTCGCGAGGTCCTGGATTATGGCCGGTTCTGTTATCCAGGCCTGGGTGACGGCGGCCGGCTCACGCCAGAGTGAGAGCGGAGCCGCGGTTTGGCTCGGCTCAGGTTGATGGGCGGCGGACGCACTCCCGATCGAGACCAGTGCGTGCACGTACAAGACCCAGAAGAGCCCGTTGAAGCTGAGCAAGGTGTTCTCGTCGAAGTCGTATGCTGCGATGAGCACGAGCACATAGACTGGCCACGCGGAGGCGGCAAACTCGCCGCCCGGGCGCCGGGTGGAAAGCAGAGGCCAGAGTTGCTGCCAGCCGCGCAGGTAGCTGAGGACAAAGAGCAGCAGGCCGGCCGCGCCCAGCTCGAGCCAGATCTCGAGGTAGCCGTTATGGGCGTGGAAGAGCACAAACTTGAGTGCTACCACGACGTCGAAGGAGGCGCCCTTGGTTCCGCGCCAGAAGGCTGAAAAACCGTAGCCGAGCCAGGGGCGCTTGAGGATCTCGATCCAGACCTGTGCCCAGATCGCCGTGCGCCCGGTCAGGGTTGGGTCGCGTCCTAACAGGTTTGCGAGCAGAGGGAAATAGACTTTGCCGAGCACCGCCAGGGTGGCGATTGCAGTGAGGACGAGTGCGGCCAGGGATAGGCGAGTCAGGCGCGCGAACCGGGCGAGCAGCGCATGGCAGGCGGCGACGGCAAGCAGCAGCGCCTCAATGACCCAGGCGCCGCGTGAGCCGCTCATGCCGAGCACTACGGTAAAGATCGCGAGCGAGGCAGCGCGCCGGGCGTTGAGCCGGCCTTGAGCAAGCACGGCTGCGGTCGCGAAGACCATGGCCCGGCCGCAGGCGTTTTTCTGGGTGAAGACACCCTGCCAGTCGCCCAGGTGGCCGGTTGAGGCGTCGAGGCCCAGCGGCGGGAAGGCCCAGGCGAGCAGCGCGGAGCCAAGCGCAAGGAACAGGAAGGCGGCTTCAAAAAGAGCCAGTTGGCGCCGAAGAGAGTGCCGGCAGGCAAGATAGAGGCCGAAGACTGCAGCCAGGGCAAACGGGATGGCACGACGGGCGCTGAGCAGGGAGTCCTGAGACCAGGCAGCCGAAACGATGGCAAAGCTCGCGAGCAAGCCTGCGAACTGGAGATTGCGAAGGGCGGCTAGGAGCCGTGGTGCGTGCGCGATTGCGAGGATCACGATGAGGGCGTTGACCAGCATTTGCGAACCGATGCCGCCTAGAAAGCTCAGGCTGCTGGCCGGGGCGCCGGTCATCTCACTCGCCTGGTTGGGAGCGATGCCTGGGATGGCTCCGGCCATCCCGAAGAACATGAGGATGAGTAGGCTGAGTCCATCTTCAAGCGAGAGCCTGTCGATCCTCATGCGGGCTCCCTTCAGTGGGCGGCGTAGACAGCGGCGGAGCTGGCCGAAGCCAGGATCGTGGTGGCGCCGAGGGCGACGTTTTTGAATATGCTGAACGGAATGAAGACGATGTCGTCTGCTTCGAGCTGCGGGTCGGTTTGCCGGCCTCGCTCGATCGCCTTCAAGGCGAGCGGCTGCTCGGTGACGACACCGTTGATCTTGCGAAGGAGGCGCGCCTTGTTTTCGGCAGCGGTTTTATTGGCGCCCGAGGCGAGCGAAAGTGCTTGCAGGAGGCTGAGGCGCGCATCGTCCTGCATGACGAAGCCTCCGGGGCGGCCTACGTCGCCGAGCACGTACACGACACCTGCCTTGGGGACGAGGATCGTGTCGCCGGGCTGGACCAGGACGTCTGCATCGGCGAGCGCTTTGCCGGCGTTGTTCGAGAGGAAGACGGTAGACGGCGGCTGGCCGGCACGGCGAATAGTGATGTGGCGGTCGGCCGTGGTCGTTAGGCCGCCGGCCTGGGAGATCACATCGAGAAGGCTGCGAGAGCTGGTGAGCGGCACCAGGCCCGGGTGCTCGACCTCACCGAGGACAGCGGCTCGCTCGCTTACGGACTCCTCGACGAAGACAGCTACCTGCGGGTGGTTGAGGAAGCCGCCTTGCTGGTAGAGTTTCGCAATCTTCTCCGCGGCCTCGGCGGGAGGCAGGCCTTTGACAGGGACGTTGCCGACGAGCTGCAGGAGGACTTCGCCCGAGTCCTTGACGCGGACTTTCTGCTCTAGATCGTTTTCGCGAAAGATGGTGATGTGGAGCAGGTCGCCGGGGCCGATGAGCAGGCTTTCGCGTTGCGCGGGCGGGGGAGGCGGCGCGTTCGGGATCTGGGCAAAGGCTGCGCCAGGTGCAAGCCCGCAGACCATCAGCAGGAGAAACGATCTAAGCGCGTGCGCCGGCGTCGGCATAGAGCCCTCCCTGGTAGCCGAAATACTCGTAAAAGTCGCCTGAGTCGCGCGAGACCGCGTTCAGGACCATACCCAGCGCGGCGTGGCCTGGGTGCTGCTTGCGCAAGGCTTCCGCGCTGCGCTTGAGCGCCTGGCGGGTGGTCTGGCCATGCCGTGCGACCAGCAGGGTGGCGTCACTCACCTGCGAGAGCAGAACTGCAGCGGTGACTGGCAGCACCGGCGGGCTGTCGAGCACGATGAAGTCGTACTCGGCTTTCCAGCCGTCCAGAAGGCTGCGCATGCGCGCCGAGCTGAGCAGCTCGGATGGAAACGGGGGCACTTCTTCGCCGCACAGCACGGCAAAGTTGGGCATTGCGCCGAGTGGCTGCCGGACGCAAGGGGCGGCGGCACTGGTGAGCGCAACGCCCAGCCCTGGGATTCGGTCGCTTTCTGCACCGCGCCCGTAAGCCGGTTGCGAGCTGCCGAACCAGGTGCAGAGGGTCGGCTTGCGCAAGTCTGCATCGACCAGCAGCACCCGCGAACCGCCCTGGGCGAGCAAGGCGGCCAGGTTGAGCGCAAGCGTGGTCTTGCCCTCACCCTCAAGGCAGCTGGTGATCAACACGACCTGGGGAGGACGGCCGCTGCGGGAGAGCAGCAGAGCGGTACGCAGGGACCGCAATCCCTCGGCAAAGGTTGAGGGCTGCTGGTCGAGCGCAGCCAGGCGTGGCGGTACCTCCGGTGCGCCGGGGAGAACGCTGCCGACAGTAGCGGGAGGTGCAGGCCGGCCCAGAAGACGCATGGCCCCGTGAATCGCTCCTGAAAGCGTTCCGGGGTTTCGCCGCCCCGCTCGCTCGATCATGGGGAGCACGGAGATCAGGGGAATGCTCATGGATCGCTCCATGCCTTCCAACGAACGCACCTTGTTGTCTGTCAGCTCGACAGCGATGGTGAGCGCACCGCCAAGCAGCAGCCCAGCTGCCACCGCGGCTGCCAGGACAAGCAAGATGCGGGGGCTGCTGGGATAATCGGGAGGGGGCACCTGCGCCAAGGCCACGACGGTGATGTTGCTGGCCTTGAGACCCTGCAGTACACCGGTCTGCTTGAGCTTCGATAGCAGGTTTTCGTAGATGTCGCGGCTGCTGTCCGCCTCCTGCTTGGCAAGGCCGTAGGCGAGCATGGAGTCGTTCAGCTTGCCGGCGGCGACCTTCTGCTGCTCAAAGGCCGCACGCGCGCCGGCCTCTTCGCGGGCAGCCACCAGGTAGTCGCTGTGGGCCCGCTCGCCGAGCCGGTTCACTTCCTCCTGGATTGAGCGATCGACACCCGCAAGCTGCGCTTGCAGCTCGCCCAGCTTTGGGTAGGCCGGGCCGTAGCGTACCGAATCCTCGGCGAGTTCGGCACGCAGACCGGCTTCCTGAGTGCGCAGGCTTTGCACCAGCGTCAACGAGTTGGCCATCGACGATACTGCGCCGACGCTCGAGTTGCCTCCCAGGCTTGAGATCAGCTCTGGATCGCCATTGGCCGCGACCCGATCGATGGCTTCCTTGAGGATGCGGTTGCTCTCGGCCTGGGCGAGGGTCTGATTGAGACTGTCGAGCCGGGCAAGCACCGTGTTGCGCGACGAGTCGTTGCCGAACATACCGGTGTCGCGCTGCAACGCGATCGCCTTGGCCTGCAGGTCCTGCATCTGCCGCTTGAGGTCAGCGAGCTGCCCGGTGAGCCATGACGAGCCCTGCAGCGTGGACGTAAAGCGCTGCTGAAAGGTAAAGTCTCCGAGCTCGGCGATGAGGCGGTTGACCACCGCGGCCGAGCGCGCCGGATCGGGGTCTGAGTAGCTGACATTGATAAGGCGCGTACCGAGGACCGGCTCCACTTTGAGATGGCCGGCGAATATCTTCAGAGCTTTGTAGCGCCGGTTGGGAGCCTGGTTGAGCGGTATGCTGAGCGGCTCGAGAGGCTTGCGCCAGAAGCAAAGCCTGCTTACCGCGCCGCTGAACCAGTCGGCGGGAGAAGTGCCGGCGTGTTGGGGAAAATAGTCGTGCGTATCTTCAAGCTTGAGGTCGCGGATCACAATCAGCGCCAGAGCATTGGACTGGAGGATATTGGCGGCTGTCTGGAGCGTGATGTTGTAGTCGAGCGAGTCGGTCGAGACGCTGTTGTCATCCCGGCCCATGACGCCGCTTTCGAGGCCGAACTCGCCGCTGGCTTCCTTCTGGATCTGGATATCGCCCGTCGCCTTGTAACGGCGCGTGGCCAGAGTGCAATAGCAGGCGGCAAGCAGCAACATCAACATGACCGGCCGCAACAGGAGCCGTCGCCTACGGAGTACGGTCATCAATGAGCCGATGGTCCATTCCGCCTCGGCCTGGATGGGTGCGGGTAGAGCTTCCATAGATGGGGCTTTGGTCATCTTCGCCACAGGGCACGGAGCCGCCGCTTACCACGCATAACGAGCAAGCAGCGTAAGCCGAACAGTTAGATTTTCATACCGGTTTCGTAAGTACACGCTAGCATCCCATTTCCGGCCAGAGCAGATTACGGAAGTTTATGGCTGGCCTGGAGTCGCCTTGACCGGAGACATGTGCGCGAAGCTAGATAGAGTTACAAACTCCTAGAGAGAAACTCCAGCTGCAGGTAGATTTAGTGAATTTCCCCCAGGGTCGAGGTTGCGCGTGTCGCGAAAGCTGAGTACAGGCCGGCTATTGACGATCGGCATGCCGGTGCACAATGCAATGCCTTATTTGCCTGAGGCGGTGGAGAGCATTCTCGGGCAGACGATGGAACACTTTTGTCTGTTCGCCATTGTTGACGGCTCTTCGGATGAGAGCCTCACCTACCTGCGGTCAGTTGCAAGTACGGACAAGCGGGTGCGGGTGATCGAACAGCCGCACAGCGGCATAACCAGCACGCTCAATCGCATGTTGCGCGAGTGCCAGACGCCGTGGCTGGTCCGTCACGACGCGGATGATGTCTCCTCACCTGAACGTCTAGCTGAGATTTGCGATGCTATCGAGCAGCATCCGGATGCGGGCATGTTCTACTCGCAGGCTGCTTATTACCCGGCGCACAAGAGTGTGGGGCTTTACCGGTGCACGCGGGGGACGCCGGAGCAGATCCGGTCGATTGCACGCTCGGGTTACGTGCCGGCGATCTGCCATCCGAGCGCGGTGTTGCACGTCGAGAAAACACTCGCGCTGGGCGGCTACCGCGCCGGCTTGCAGTGCGAAGATGCCGACCTGTGGTGGAGGATGGCGCTGGACCACGATATCTGCTTCATTCCGCGGGTACTGCTTTACTTTCGGCAGAACGCGACCAGTCTCAGCTCGCGCAACCTTAAGCAGCAGGCGCTGCACGGGTTGTATGTGCAGTACCTTCTGCTATCGCAACTCGAGGGTCGGGATGCGGCGGCGCTGGGCACGGTGGAGGCAGAGCTCGACAGCATGCTTGACGCGAGTCCGCTGCGCGCAAAAGAAGAGCTGCGGCAGTTCAACATGCACATGGGGCAGGGGCAGCGGCTGCGCGCTCTTGGCAGACTGGCAGCCTCGGTCCGCCAGTCGCCCGGCTACTTTGTCCGTCGTTTGCGGGATGAGTGGTTTCCTTCCGGATCAATTGCCAATGGACTTCCGCCTGAGCTGTACCGGCAACGAAAGGACGCCCTGTGGCCACAACACCTGACTACATAGATAAGAAGCGAGCAGGGACTGGACTTCCGCCCGCGATGGTGGGGGTACCAGCCGCCCGGCCATTCGTGAAGAAACCGGGGCAGCCTCGGCTAGTTGCCGCTCCGCAGGCTGCGCGCGTGTCGTTCGGACGTGCGCCGGTGGACAGGGTGC
>CAXTMM010000124.1:6209-7760 GCA_964245415.1 uncultured Acidobacteriaceae bacterium
GGGTGACAATGCGCAGCGCTACTGAGTGGCTGCTGCGCATGCTTGATGGGCCGCGCGGCGTACCGCACCTGATCATGGGGCCGAATGCGTTTCTGGTGACGCTGGCCGAACACGATCATCGCTTTGCTGAAGCGCTGGCCCAGGCTTCGCTGTGCCTGCCCGACGGCATGTCGGTGGTGTGGGGCTCGCGTTTGCTGGGCAAGCCGATCCCGGAGCGTGTTCCCGGGGGCGAGTTCATGGAAGCCATGTGCGCGCTTGCTGCGCGTCGAGGCAAGAGTGTTTACTTCCTGGGTGGGTTGCCGGGCGCGGCCAGCCAGGCTGCGGAGGTGCTTGCGGCGCGTTACCCGGGGCTCAAGATTGACGGCACGGACTGTCCTGAAAAGGGGTTCGATCAGGATCGCAAAGCGACCAAGGATGTGCTCGACAGGATACGCCTGGCTTGCCCTGACCTGCTATGCGTGGCTTTTGGCGCGCCCAAGCAGGAGATATGGATGCTTGATCACTGCCGTAACTTGCCGATTGGGGCGGCGTTGTCGGTGGGCGCGGCATTCGATACGACGGCAGGCCTGCGCAAACGTGCACCTGAATGGACGCATCAGGTGGGTGCGGAGTGGCTCTATCGTCTGGCGATGGAGCCTCGACGGTTGTGGCGCCGCTATTTGGTAGGAAATGCGCAGTTCGGGGCGATTGTGGTTCGGGAGTGGGTTAGGCTGCGCAAGCTGCGGGCGAGGGAGAGGCTGTTGCGACCGCGGGCCATCTGATTTGTGCTGCGGGATTCGGCAGGTTTAACCAGGATGGATGCTGGAGGTCTGCTCAGCGGGGCCGGCTTTGAAACGTGGATCTCTCATGGCGCGAACAGCATTGCGAAGCGCGCGGCGGAGCGATTGCGGCACGAGAATAAGGACAATGCAGAGCAAGCAGAGCTTGAGCGTAGGCGAGCCCTGCTGGACGACCGCCCGCAGCAGCCGAAGACGATCGCCGAGTGTTGCGCCGGCGCGGGCGGCCTGGGGTGCGCACTCGGTTGCGAGGAAGGCGGAGAAGGCTCGCGTGGTGAACAAGGGCCGTCGCTCCTTTGCCCAGGCGAGCGAAAACTGCCAATCGGGTGCGCGGCCAACACTGGCTCTGCTGCCTTCCACGTGAAAGATGACCAGCGGATCCGGCGACTGGAGGACGACGAGGCCATGCTCGGCACTCACACGCAAGAGCCAGTCCCAGTCCTGATGCTTCTTTAAACCAGCGGCGAAGGGCACGCGCAGCAGGAGCGCTCGCGGGGCCAGAAGGGTCGAGGTCTGGAGCAGCGCCGCGCCATAGGTCCAGCCATCCCGGCAGAACAGGTACTCGGCCATGGATTCGCCGGAATGGTAGAGACGGCGCGGCCAGATTGCCTGGAAGCCTGGTCCGCGCGCCAAGAGTGCAGAGGAGATCACCAGGTTCTCGGCGCGGCTTCGTTTTGCCAGGCCGAGCTGCACGGAGAGTTTCTGCGGCAGCCAGAGATCGTCATCATCGAGAAATGCGACCCAGTGACCGCGCGCTTGCCGGACGCCGTGATTG
>CAXTMM010000124.1:7770-8101 GCA_964245415.1 uncultured Acidobacteriaceae bacterium
GGGATTGCGCGCCTCAGCGCCTCCGAGCGAGACATCGAGAGCGAACACCCGAACACGACTATCCGCCTGCGGTACGGCAAGCGCGGCAATGGTAAATGGGTCGGGGCCGTCGACGACGACGATTACCTCGAGCAGCCCTTCAGTTTGGGCGAGTGCACTTTCGACCGCGGCTACCAGCATTGCAGGGCGGTTGCGGGTGGGGATGACAACGCTGACGCGGGCTTCGCGAGCGGCTTCCATTGTCTCGAGCCTAGGCGCGGCCGTGCAAACCATCGAAGCAAATGTGCACGATGATTACACCAAAGTAAGGCTTGGCTGGTCTCGGCAAGGT
>CAXTMM010000125.1:0-8072 GCA_964245415.1 uncultured Acidobacteriaceae bacterium
GTCGGGCTCGAGCCTGATGCGGGGCTTCGAGGGTGGGCAGATGCCGCTGCATCGGCGTATGCCGAAGCGCGGGTTTACGAACATCTTCAGGACCGAGTACACGGTGCTGAATCTGGACCGGCTGGCGGAGATGGGCGAGACCGAGCTGACCTATGAGCGGCTGCGCGAGCTTGGATTTTTGAAGCGACGAAATGAGCTCTTAAAGATTCTTGGCAATGGGGAGCTCACGACGGCGATGACCGTGCATGCGCACAAGTTCTCGAAGTCGGCGCAGGAGAAGATTGAAAAGGCAGGAGGCAAGGTTGTGCTGCTGGGTGAGCCCGGCGCTCGAGTGGATGCGGCTTAGAGTAAATCGGCGATAATGATGAGGAGGCAGGCGCTGGTGCGCTCGCCTCCTCTCTCGTCCAGCCCAGCAAGCTCCCGGTACGCGATCCAAGCAGCGGGCGGAAGTAGTGAGGGTGCCACGAAGTGGCCGCCAGTCGCGCAAGGCGGTTTAAGAGCTAACGTAACGCGAACCCGCAGGAAGACTCACGCATGCTCGAGAAGTTTACCAACATCTTCCGTATCCCTGACCTGCGCAATCGCGTGCTGTTTACCCTCGCCATGCTGGCCATCTACCGGCTGGGCGCGCATATCCCGACGCCGGGCGTAAATACGACGGCGTTGGAGCAGTTCTTCAACCAGCAGAACGGGTCGCCGCTCGGACTGGTCGATTTGTTTTCGGGCGGCAATCTGCGTCGGCTGACAGTCTTTGCGCTGGGGATCATGCCGTATATCACGGCGTCAATTATCTTTCAGCTGTTGACTGTCGTGTATGAGCCGCTGGCCAAGCTGCAGAAGGAAGGCGAGGCGGGGCGGCGCAAGATCACGCAGTGGACGCGGTATGTGACGGTGGTTCTCGGCATTGTGCAGTCGACCGCCATTGCGATTACCCTCTCGCATGGCGCCGGCGGGCAGCAGCTGGTACTGCATCCGGGGTTTGGGTTTACGGTGATGACGGTGTTGACGCTGACCACCGGGACCGCGTTCATCATGTGGCTGGGTGAGCAGATCACGGACCGCGGGATCGGCAACGGCATGAGCCTGCTGATCTTTTCGGGCATTGTGGTCGGGCTGCCGCGAGCGATTGCGGAGCTCGTCGACGTGGCGCGGACGCAAAAGTTCGGCGCGCTCACGATCCCGGCCTTGGTGCTGCTGCTGGGGGCGATGGTTGCGCTAGTTGCGTTCATCGTGTATGTGGAGCGGTCGGAGCGCCGGGTGCGGGTCGAGTATGCGAAGCGGATCGTGGGGCGGCGCATGATGGGTGGGCAGTCGACCCATTTGCCGTTGAAGGTCAACTCGGGTGGCGTGATGCCGGTGATCTTTGCGGCTTCGGTGCTGTCGGCGCCGCTGTTGTTTTCGCAGGCGGCCTTTGTGAAGAACAGTGCGTTTTTGACCCGGATCTTCGAGAACCTGCGAGCAGGTGAGCCCTGGTATGAGCTCTTGTATATCGTCGCGATTATCTTCTTTGCTTATTTCTACATTTCGATCGTCTTTCGGCCGGATGATATTGCGGACAATATGCGCAAGTATGGCGGCTTTATTCCTGGGATTCGTCCCGGGCGCCGGACCTCAGATTATCTGAACGACATTTTGACCCGGTTGACGCTGGTCGGGGCGATCTACCTGATCCTGATCTCGCTGGTGCCGCAGATTCTCATCTCTGGAATCCACCTGAACCACCTGCCGCTGGTGGGAGGGGTGTTTGAGCATCTGCCGCTCTGGATGACCAATGGTCTGGGCTTCAACTTTTACTTCGGTGGGACCTCGTTGCTAATCGTGGTGGGCGTGGCGATGGACACGGTCAATCAGGTCGAGTCGCAGATGATTATGCGGCACTATGAGGGTTTCTCGTCAAAGAGCCGGGTGCGTGGAAGGCGGAGCTGGTAGGTGGTTGCGCTACAAGAGTTTGTGCCGGGTCCTGTTTTGCTGATTGGTGCTCCGGGGGTGGGGAAGGGCACGCAGGCAAAGGCGATGGTGGCTGCCTGGGGAATACCGCAGATCTCGACCGGCGACCTGCTTCGAGCCAATGTTGCTGAGAAGACCGAGCTGGGGCAGAAAGCGCAGGCGTTGATGCAGCAGGGGCAGCTGGTTCCCGATGAACTGGTGAACCAGATGGTGGCCGAGCGGCTCAAAAAGCCGGACACGGCGCCTGGGTACATCCTGGATGGGTTTCCTCGGACGCTGGGGCAGGCGCAGTGGCTGGATGGATACCTGGCCCACCCCGAGCCTGATCATCCGGTGAGCTTGCCAGTGGTTGCCGTGAACGTGCGCGTTGAGTATACTCAGTTACTGCGCCGTGTGACAGGCCGGCGTATGTGTCCGACCTGCGGCAGTATCTATAACGTCTACCTGCACCCACCGAAAGTGGATGGGGCCTGCGACCTGGACGGAACTCCTCTGACGCGCCGCCAAGATGATACGGAAGCGGTTTTTGAGGGCCGCATGCGGTCCTATAGCGAGCAGACTGCGCCGGTTGTGGAACATTACCGGGGTCAAGCTCGGCTGGCGGAGGTGGATGGTGAGCAACCGGTCGAGCAGGTGACCACCATGGTGCTCGAGCAGGTGCGCCGTCTGCGCGAGGTTTAAAAACCGCAAGGCAGGGGCGAAGAGGATACGGCAGCAATGGCAGTGATGATCAAGACGTCGCGTGAGATCGAGAAGATGCGGCGGGCGGGAAGCGTGGTGCGGGAGCTGCTGGAGACAGTGCGGCCGCATGTGAAAGCCGGGGCGACGACGCTGGATCTGGAGGCGGTGGCGGCGGCCAAGGTGCAGGAGTTGGGCGTGAAGCCGGCGTTCAAAGGGTACAAAGGCTACCCGTGTGTGCTGTGCACGAGCGTGAACTCGGAGGTGGTGCACGGGATTCCGTCGGCGACGAAGGTGTTGCGGGATGGGGATATTGTTTCGATTGACACCGGTGTGGTGATCGACGGGTTCTATGGCGATTCGGCGTTGAGGGTGGGGGTCGGTACGCTGGCGGTGAGGACCCGGCATTTGCTGGTCGTGAGGGAAGTCGCGCTGGCGCGTGGGAGCGATGTTGTGTAGGCTGGGGCGACGCTGGGGGATATTGGCGCGGCGGTACAGCAGGTGGTTGAGGCGGAAGGCTTTAGCGTAGTGCGCGAGTTTGTGGGGCATGGAATCGGGTCGCATCTGCATGAGGATCCGCAGGTGCCGAACTTTGGCCAGCGCGGGCGGGGCATGAAGATTCGCGAAGGCATGGTGTTCTGCATCGAGCCGATGGTGAACCTGGGCAAGCCGGGTGTCGAGACGCTGAAAGACGGCTGGACGGCGGTGACGACAGATGGCAGCTTGAGTGCTCACTTTGAGCATACGGTTGCGGTGACGGCAGATGGCGTGGATGTGCTGACTCGCTAGAGGCAAGCGGCAGTGGAAGGTGGGTTTGGCGGGGGTACGCGCAGGGTAAGGTGAGCGCGGGCGCCTAAACAAGGGCGCACCCGCGCGGAGTAGAGCGCGGCGAAAGTAAGGGCCTCGGCGAGCGGCATTGCTCGGATGGGGTGCAAGGCGGATAGAGCTTGTCGAAGGAAGATGCGATTGAAGTAATGGCGACGGTCGTTGAGACGTTGCCGAATGCGATGTTCAAGGTGGAGCTTGAGAACAAGCACCAGGTACTGGCGCATGTGTCTGGGCGGATGCGGAAGAATTTCATTCGGATTCTGCCTGGGGACCGGGTGGCGGTCGAGCTTAGTCCGTATGACCTGACCCGCGGACGGATTGTGTACCGGTACAAGTAGCGAGGGTTCAGGGGAACCAGGGTTAAGGAATCAGGAATCAGGAATCAGAAAGTCAACGACTGCAATGCAGGCTGATTTCTTGTTCCTAATTCTGATTTCTCAAGAAGGCGGGGGAGTTCATGAAAGTACGCGCGTCGGTAAAGAAGATTTGTGACAAATGCAAGGTGATCCACCGCCGTGGGGTGGTGCGGGTGATCTGCGAGAACGCGAAGCACAAGCAGCGCCAGGGGTAGTTATCTGGCAGTTGAGTCCCTGGGCGGGAGTGACGCTCAGCGGAACGAGGGGCGAGTTAGCTCGGATGAGCTTGCGATGAACCTCTCGATTCCGTTTTACTTGGCCGGAACTGCCGGTGGCACGAGCAGGATCAAGGCGTAACCGCACCGATTGAGGCTGAAGCCTCACGGGCATGGACAAGAAGGGCAAGCATGGCACGTATTGCTGGCGTCGATCTGCCGAGCAACAAGCAGGTTCGAATCGCGCTCACCTATATCTATGGCATCGGCGACCCGCGCGCGCTGCGGATTCTAGTGAAGGCGGACATCGATCCGTTTCGCAAGCTGCAGACGCTGAGCGAGGAAGAGGTCAACCGCATTCGGCAGGTGATCGAGGCCGAGGGTGGGATTGAAGGCGATCTGCGCAAGGATGTTTCGATGAACATCAAGCGGCTGATGGATATTCAGTCGTATCGCGGACTGCGCCACCGCCGCAATTTGCCAGTGCGTGGGCAGAGATCGCACACCAATGCGCGTACGCGGAAAGGTCCGCGCAAGGGCACTGTTGCCGGGAAGAAAAAGGTGACTAAGTAATGGCGAAAGCACAGCAGCAGAAGGGCGGCTCGGCTGCCAAAAGCGCGAAGAACAAGAAGTTTAAGAAGCGTGAGCGGAAGAACGTTCCGTTCGGGTTGGTGCATATCCAGGCGACATTCAATAACACGATTGTGACGATTACCGATGGGCAGGGAAATACGCTGTCGTGGAAGTCGTCAGGGTCGCTTGGTTTCCGGGGATCGCGGAAGGGTACGCCGTTTGCGGCGCAGCAGGCGGCGCAGAATGCGGCGAACCAGGCGCGGGATCATGGATTGCGGTCGGTGGATGTGCGGGTATCGGGGCCAGGGTCCGGGCGTGAGTCGGCGGTACGTGCGCTCGCCGCGGCGGGGATTGATGTTCGTTCGATTCGCGATGTGACGCCGATTCCGCACAATGGTTGCAGGCCTCCGAAGCGTCGGCGTGTGTAAGTCGTCACTGTAAGCAGGACAAGGTTTGCAGTGTTGTTGAGCGGCGCAAAGGCCATCCCAGATCCTTCGCTGCGCTCAGGATGACACTATTACTAGGTAGAGAAATGGATCGGGATGGAACGTTGCGGCTTGGCAGCGCACGCGTAAACCGATCGTCACCTGAACTGATAGGAGCAAGACTTTGGCACGTTATACAGGACCTGTTTGCCGCCTTTGCCGTCGTGAGGGCATGAAGTTGTTTTTGAAGGGCACGCGCTGTTTTTCGGATAAATGCGCGATCGAGAAGCGGAACTTTGCTCCGGGGCAGCATGGGCAGAGCCGCAAGGCCAAGATTGTGGGCTACGGTCTGCAGCTGCGTGAGAAGCAGAAAGCCAAGCGTATTTACTTCTCGCTCGAAGGCCAGTTCCGCGCCTACTACGAGAAGGCAGCGACGCAGTCGGGTAACACCGGCGCTATCCTGCTGCAGCAGCTGGAGCGGCGCCTGGATAACGTCGCGTACCGGCTTGGCTATGCCAGCTCGCGGCGGCAGGCGCGTCAGATTGTGCGTCATGGGCACGTTGAGGTGAATGGCCGCAAGGTGAATATTCCTTCGTACCAGGTTTCGGTTGGGGACGAAATCAAGATTCGGCCGAATTCGCAGAAGTTGACGGTGATTGAGGGTGCGCGGGAGTTTGCTTCGCATCAGCCCGCGCCGGCCTGGTTGTCGACCAATCCGGCCGAGATGTCGGGCAAGATTATTGCGCTACCGAGGCGTGAGGACATTCAGATGCCGGTCAACGAGCAGCTGATTGTTGAGCTTTACTCGAAGTAGAAGCTATACCGCCGACGCGGCTGGCGGCCACTTGGTTAGTCTTCGCCTGCGGCGCAAAGGCTTGAATATACCCAAGAACCAACGGGGATTTTCCAGCCTCTCGGGCGCGAAGCGCGGTACACAAGTCGTGAAATGACCGCCTCCCGCGTAGGGGAACTTAAGTTTTGTTGCACCGCGCACGACTGAGCAGAATGCTTCGCGAGGCTGCGCAAGGAGAGTACCGCATGTTGTGGAGAGGTTTTCAACGTCCTAAGCGGCTGGCTGTCGATACGGAAACACTGACGGACAGCTATGGCAAGTTCAGCGCGCAGCCTTTTGAGCGCGGGTTTGGTACCACGATCGGCAATGCGCTTCGGCGTACGTTGCTGTCTTCGATTGAGGGCGCGGCGGTGACCGCGGTCAAGATTGAGGGTGTGCTGCATGAGTTTCAGTCGATCACCGGCGTGGTTGAGGACGCGACCGACATTATCCTGAATCTGAAGCAGGTGCCATTCAAGTTGAATGGCGAGGGGCCCAAGGCGCTGTATCTGCGGGTGGAGCAGCCGGGGGTTGTCACCTCGGGGATGATTGAGGCCGATGGCGATGTCGAGATCCTGAACAAGGATGTGTACATCGCGACGGTGTCTGAAAGCGGCAAGCTTGATATGGAGATGCGCCTGAAGCGTGGGCGTGGGTACATCTCGGCGGATAAGAACTTTGACCAGGATTTGGGGATTGGATTCATTCCTGTGGACTCGGTTCACTCGCCGGTGCGCAAGGTGAACTACCTGGTGGATGCGGCACGTCTTGGACAGATCACCGACTATGACAAGCTGACGCTCGAGGTGTGGACGAATGGTTCGGTTATGCCGGCCGATGCGGTTGGGCTGGCGGCGAAGCTGCTGAAGGATCACATGTCGATCTTCATCAACTTCGAGGAAGAGATCGAGCTTGAGGGCCATAACGACGAAGGCCGGATGCAGCTGCGCAACGACAATCTGAACCGGTCGGTCGAGGAACTGGAGCTGAGTGTTCGGAGTTACAACTGCTTGAAGAACGCGAATATTCAGTCGATCGGCGAGCTGGTGCAGAAGACCGAAGCCGAGATGCTGAAGACCAAGAACTTCGGACGTAAGTCGCTGAACGAGATCAAGGAGATTCTTGCGCAGATGGGGCTATCGCTGGGCATGAAGATCGACGAGAACGGGAACGCGGTGCCGGGGCCGACGAGCATTCTGCCTTCGGCAACGCTGGCTGCGGCGAGCTACAGCCGGTTTGACGACGAGGAAGATGAGATCCTCGACGATGATGTGGATATGCCGCTGCAGAATGAGCCTGAGAACTTCTAAGAGCAGGGATCAGGGTGCAACCATCTGTATGTTGCACCCTGAGTTGCTCAAGCAGCTGGTTAGACAGATGTAGGCCGGAGAGCGGAAGAGGTTTTTCGCCGACTGATTTGAGACAAGGAAGAGACGAGCCATGCGCCATCGCAAAGCAGGATTTAAACTTGGACGCAATCCCAGTCACCGTCGCGCGCTGCTGCGCAACCTGACCACGTCCGTTCTCATGGAAGACCGTGTCGAGACGACTGTTACCAAGGCGAAGGCCGTACGTCCTCTCGTTGAAAAGATGATTACCCTCGGCAAGAAGGGTGATCTGCATTCTCGCAGGCAGGCTCTGGCGTTCATGATGACGCGTGAGTCGGTGACTCGGCTCTTTGATACGGTTGCGCCGCGGTATGGCGATCGGACGGGTGGGTACCTGCGGATTGTGCGCACCGGCTTCCGCAAGGGCGATGGAGGCGAGACTGCCTTTATTGAGCTGCTGGGGGCGGAGCAAGTGCTGGATGAGAAGCGGCAGAAGCGTGCCGAGGCTCGCGAGAAGAAGCGGGAAGAAATGCAGAAGGCTCTTGCGGAGCAGGGCCCCGGGGAAGAGCCGCAGGCTTAAGTTCTGGATTATTGGCAACTATAAGGGCGCCCTATACTGGGCGCCTTTTTGTTTTTGGTTGGTCGGATACCACATCTCAAACGTGAGCTCTTCATTCTGCCGTCGGCAGAGTCAACCGCAGATCCTACGCTACGCTCAGGATGACAGTGCCTGGATGGGGCACGCGTGTTTGGCGGTCGGGGTGTCTTTTCGGAGGAATGGACAGGCGCACGTTAGCGGGGTTGTACGATCACGGGTTTGCGCAGGTGCGTGATGACAGGGCTTGTGGGGGTGATGGTTACAGGCTGGCCGCCGGGAAGATAGTGGGCGA
>CAXTMM010000126.1:0-2104 GCA_964245415.1 uncultured Acidobacteriaceae bacterium
GTTGAGACATCGGAGGCGACCAGGGCCTGCGAGTAAATACCGCGATGCTCAAAGATGCTGGCTGGGTGCACGTTGAGCCGGGGCTCAATCAGGTTGGTCTGGAAGTACTTGTTGCCATCGATGCGGACGGTATCGACGCTATGCAGCGCACCGGGATTGACGTGGTAGGTGACCACTGTCTGGCCGGGCGTAACGGCGGCGTCATCGTGCGAGACCTCGACGTTGAAGTAGCCTTCGCGCTGGTAGATGTCGTGGATGCGCTTGTTGCCCTCATTGAGCAGGTCTTCATCGACCGCACCCTCTTCGTAGACGGGCACCAGGTTCTTGATCTTGCCCTTGCTCATTTTGACGCCGTCGACCTTGACCAGCACCTTCGGGCCTTCGTTTACTTTAAAGGTAAGGTCGAGCTGGTTGACTGGGGGCTTGAAGGTCTTAGCGTCCAGGGTGACGGTGGCTTGGAGCAGCTGCTGCTTCTGGTAGTTGGCGCGGAGCTTATCGAGCGCCGTGTTGACTGTGTCCCGGCTTACCTTTGATTTGAGCTTGAGCTTGGCCTTTTTGCGAAACTTCTGGATGGTCAGGCCGCTGTTGCCCTCAACCGCCACGTTACCGACACGCGCTACCTTGCCGGTCGCGACGTCATAGTCGATGTTGACCTGGGCATTTGCCGGGTCATCTTCGAGGTGGGAGGCGACCTTACCCTGGTAGTAGCCGTTGGCCTCAAGCGTGCTCTGGACCAGCTTGTCGGCGCGGGTCAGCTTCTGCGGGGTGAAGGGGGTTCCCGGGCTCAGCTTGGTTGCGCCTTCGAGCAGGCTGGTGAAGTTCTCCTGCTTAACGCCCTTGACCGTTACTCGCCCGATGAAGAGCTGCGGGGTGCCATGGAAGATGAGGGTCACCTGATCGTCGTTGCGGGTACCCTCGACATCGACCGTCTTGTAGAGCCCGGTCGCGTAGAGGCGGCGGAGGCTGGGGCGCACTTTCAAGGGGTCAAGCGGCGGGCCGGGCTGCAGGTCGAGCTGGGCAGGAAGGGGGGCGAGCCGCTCCGCGGGCACCCCGTCGAACTGAACCGCGCTCACCTTCAGCCCGCGCCAGGCGCGGAGGTTCTCAGTGCCTGCGCCCGAGACAGAGGACGGCTTATTCGCGGACATCGGCGTGCCCTCGTCATAGCCCGGCAGCCGCTGCGCGTTGGGGATCGTCTGGGTTCCATCGGCAGGCCCGTTCTGCGGCTTGCCTGGAGCAGGCGCCTGGGTGCTGGAATCGATAGTACCCTGCGCGCGAGCGCACGGCGCCAGCCCCGCGACCGCCAACATTATGCCCAACACCAGGAGACCCGCCGCGCTCCACCTGCCCGCCTGACGTCTCACCGCACTTACGCTCATCACTGCCAACCGGCCTCTTCTGCTGCTCGCCACCTAACGTGCTTGCCACCTAACGTACTCGTTCCGTGATCACTATACGAAAGCCTTTTACCTGGAGCGGCATTGCGGCGCAATCCTAGCCTTTGGGAAGCGGCACGATACAGCAAACGCGCTTCCCTCCCCCAACACTTCCTCTAAACCCTTTTACCTCATCGAGACGCGCCTGCGCAGCCCTGGCCCAAACATCGGTAACAGGAAAACACAATCCCTGCTGCCTGGGGGTGCTCCCAGGATACGACCACGCCCGCGGCTGCCTATACTGGGCATAGCCTTGTGATGGAAACAACCACAACCGCATGGACGCATCTGCCCGGCGAAGGGCAGCAGCCCGCTTCATCCTCCGACGACGCCGAGCGGGCAGACCGCTACTCCCGCCAGGTCCTGTTCGCGGGCATCGGCGCCGCGGGCCAGGCCAAACTTGCCGCCTCGCATATTGCGCTGGTCGGCTGCGGAGCAACCGGAGCCGCTGCTGCCAGCCTGCTTGCCCGGGCCGGCGTTGGGCGCCTCACGCTGATCGACCGCGACTTTGTCGAGACCAGCAACCTGCAGCGGCAGGTGCTCTTTGATGAAGCCGACGCCCGCGACGCGCTGCCCAAGGCCGAGGCCGCCCGCCGCAAGATTGCCCTGTTCAACGCCGGGATCATTGTCGAGGCGCGCATTGCGGACCTGGTTCCCGCGAACATCCACAC
>CAXTMM010000126.1:2114-7991 GCA_964245415.1 uncultured Acidobacteriaceae bacterium
CGACCGCGCTCGCCGCCCTCGTGCCGTTCCTCGCGCTGCTCGCCGGTGCCGCGCTCGTGCTCGACGCGACCGATAACTATGAGACCCGCTACCTGATCAACGATTACGCTGTGGAGCAGGCCGTTCCCTGGATTTATGCGGGGGCGGTGGGCGCCTACGCGGTAAGCATGAATATTCTGCCCGGCGAGACGGCGTGCCTGGCCTGCATCTTTGCTGAAGCGCCCACCGGCCTGGTGGAAACCTGCGACACTGCGGGCATCCTGAACACGGCGGTCAATCTTGCTGCATCGATCGAGTCTACCGAGGCGCTTAAGTATCTGGTCGGCGCCCAAGCCGCGATGCGCCGCACCCTCATCTCACACGATTTATGGACGAACGATCGGTCGGAGGTGTCGGCTCGCACGCCTCGAGCGGGTTGCACCGTGTGCCAGGGGCGCGACTTTCGCCATCTGCGAGGGGTGGGGCGGCCCCACATTACCCTGTGTGGACGCAACAGCGTGCAAATACATGAACACGGCCGGCCGGTTGACTTTGACGCGCTTGCTGCTCGGCTCGCGGCCCATGGACGGGTTCGCCACAACAGCCTCACCCTGCGCTTTGAGCGCGGCGAGCACACCATTACCGTCTTTGCCGATGGGCGCGCGGTGATCCAGGGTACTTCCGACGCGACGCAGGCGCGCAGCCTCTATGCCCGATTCCTGGGCAGCTAGGGCCTGCCGCGGGGAAAAGGGTTAAACTGGGACGATTGCAAGCACCGAACTGGAGCACACCTTTCCATGGCAGCACCTGATGTGAATGCGCCACCGGCCCTCCCAGGTCTAGATCCAGAAACACCGGCAAGCCCGCAGCTACAATCCACCCCCGGACCTACCGCTCCCAAGGCGCCCACCCAGCACTTGCGGCGCAATCCGCCCATCGCCGGCGAGGCCGAAGCCATAGCCGCGGCCCAGGGCGGCGATGCTCGCGCCTTTGAAACGCTCTACGCCTTGCACAAGCGGCGAGTCTACTCGCTCTGCCTGCGCATGCTGGGCAACGTGGCCGAGGCTGAAGACCTGACCCAGGAAGCCTTTTTGCAGCTTTATCGCAAGATCGGGACGTTCCGGGGAGATTCGGCGTTTTCTACCTGGTTACATCGGTTGGCCGTTAATGTCGTTTTAATGCATCTTAGAAAAAAGGGCCTGCCGCAGGTTTCGCTCGAGGAGACGCTCGAGCCATCTAGCGACGATGGTCCACGCAAGGATATCGGAGCGCGCGATCTGCAGCTTTCAGGCTCGATCGATCGGGTCACGCTGGAACGGGCGGTGGAGAATCTACCGCCCGGGTACAGACTGGTTTTCGTGCTCCACGATGTAGAAGGCTATGAGCACAATGAGATCGCAGGCATGTTGGACTGCTCCATTGGCAACAGCAAGTCGCAGCTCCACAAGGCGCGGATGAAATTGCGCGACCTGTTGAAGAGCGGCCTGCGAAAGGAAGTAAAGGAATGAAGGACGAGCCTACCAAAATCGACAATCAAGACTGCGCACTGTTTCAGGGACGAATGCCGGACCTTTTTGGGGCGGAGACAGACTTTAGCAAGGAAGAGCACCTGGAACACTGCGAGAACTGCGCCGAGCTGGTACGCGACCTTAACTACATCGCCCAGCAGGCGAAGCTGTTGATGCCGATTCACGACCCGGCTCCGGCGGTGTGGGATAATATCCGCGCGGCGCTGCAGACCAGCGACGGCGAGCGCCGGTAGCTTTTCGCTTGCGGTACAGATTAGACGGACAGGGAGGCTCTCAGCTTTCCTCCGCTCGCCCCAGACCTGCGATGCTGACCGACGTGGTTCCTGCTCCTATTCTCCGCATCGTGCTTACCGGCTTCATGGGAGCCGGCAAGAGCACGCTCGGAGCACTGCTTGCCGCCGAACTAAGCTGGCGCTTTGCCGATGTCGACCAGGTGCTGGTCACAGCCGAAGGTCTCTCCATAGACGAACTCTTTGACCAAGCCGGCGAAGCCCGCTTTCGCGAGTTGGAAGAAGGCGTGATCGCCAGCCTGCTGCACCTTGACCACGCCGTGATTGCGCTGGGCGGCGGAGCGCTTGAGTCTGCCGCTACGCGGGAACTGCTGCTTCACGCGTCCGGTACGCACGTCATCTTCCTGGATACCCCGCTTGAGATTGCGCTTACACGCTGCGCGCAGCAGTCCGGCGCCGCACTGAGGCCCGTCCTGCGAGATCAGGCCGCGCTTGAAGCTCGATTCAGGCGACGCCTGGAGCAATACCGGCTAGCCCACTTGACCGTGTCCACAGTCGACCGCACCCCATCCCTGCTCGCGCGCCTGCTTCTCGGAAGACTCAAGCCTCACCTCGATCGCACCAACCAATCCCCCGAGTAACCTATACGCCACCGGCCCGGCCGCGTACCCTCCCGTTAGGAGGGCCACCACCTATGCCTGACACCCAGCAGGATGATTCGAGCACCGCCGAGCCGAAGAACGCCCTTCACCTGCTGCGCGACGAGTACTCCCAGCGCAACACGCGAGAAGCCCAGATCGACGGTGAGCTAAGGTCGCTTAACCAGGAGTTCCTAACGCTGCTCGGCGACCGGGCCTGGAACTGGGATATGCAGGTGCTGCTCAAGCGCCAGGTACTCAGCAGGCTGCTCCACTACTACGAGATCTACAAGCTTATTCTGCCCGTGCCTGGCTCAATCTTCGAGTTCGGCGTGCAGTGGGGCGCAACGCTTGCTACCCTGATCTCGCTGCGCGGCATGTTCGAGCCCTACAACTACGCGCGCAAGATCGTCGGCTTCGATACGTTTGAGGGGTTCGCGTCGGTGAGCGCGCAGGATTCTGGCTTCTCAAAGAACGGGCAGTATACTGTCGCGCCCGGCTATGAGCAGAAGCTCGGTACCATCCTGACGCTGCAGGAGGAGCTGTCGCCGCTCAGCCACATCAAGAAGTTCGAGCTTGTCAAAGGCGACGCCTGCTCGACCGTGCCCCGGTACATCGCGGACAATCCTCATACGATCGTTGCCTGCGCTATCTTTGATTTTGATATTTACGAACCTACCAAGGTCGCCATGGAGGCGGTGCTGCCGCGGCTGGTCAAAGGGTCAGTGCTGGTCTTTGATGAGCTGAACTGCAGGCACTTCCCGGGCGAAACGCAGGCCCTGCTCGATTGCCTGGGCCTGAATAAACTGCGGCTGGTCGCAAATCCTCACCAGCCTTACACCTCCTACGCCATCTACGAAGGCTAGCGTCCTCGCCCGGCCTCGCCGGCGCACAAGACCCGCGCGGCTCCATTTAGATCACCGACATGCGAGCATTTCCTGCATCTGAGGGCATAGCCTGGTTCGAAGCGCTTTACCCCCCAGCGAAGACGAGGAACAACCGCATGCCCGTAGAACGAACCACGGAAATCAGCGCGCCGCGGCAGACCCTGCGCAGCAACATTGTTTTTACCTTTTGTGTGCTGGCCGCGCTGTACGCCGCATGGCTCACCCGCGAGGTGCTCTTCCTGCTCTACGTCAGCGCGCTGTTTGCGGTGGTGATCATGCCAGTGCTCAACTTCATCATGCGGTTGCGTATCGGTAAATGGCAGCCGGGCCGCGCGGTCGCCATCCTGGTGCTGTTTGTGGTTGCGGGCGGGTTTCTCGCGCTGTTTATCATGTTTGCGCTGCCGCCGGTGGTGCGCGACATGCGCCAGTTCCTTACCGAGCTGCCCACCCGCGGGCCGCAGGTGCTCGGCCGCCTGCAGAAGCTGCCCATTGCCAAGCACATCGACATGAGCAGCATCAATCAGAAGCTGCAAGATATCGCGTCCAACTTTGCGGCATACGCCTTTGCCGGGGTGAAGAACGGCGCGGGCAAGCTGGCCGATATTCTTACCTGCGTGGTGCTGACGGTCTACTTCGTGCTCGAGGGCGAAACAACCTATGCCTGGATGCTTAGCTTCCTTAACCCTGAGCCGCGCGCGCGGCTCGACCGGACGCTGCGCCGTGCGGAGCTGCGCATGGGCAAGTGGCTGCTCGGGCAGGGTTCGCTCATGCTGATCCTCGGCGTGCTCTCGACGATCGTCTTCGCCTCGCTCGGCATCCGCTATGCCTATGCGCTGGGCGTACTGATGGGGCTGTTCAACATCATTCCGGTAGCGGGAGCTCTGGTGTCGATGGCGCTGGTGATCCTGGTCGCGGCAATCGATTCCTGGGGCCATGTGGTGGGGGTGATTATCTTCTACGCCATCTACGCGCAGCTTGAGAACGCGTACCTGACTCCCCGGATCATGAAGAGCAGTGTGGACCTGCCCGGAACCGCTGTGATGGTTTCCTTGCTGCTCGGCAGCGCGCTTGCCGGGGTGGTCGGGGCCATGATCTCCGTGCCTACGGCAGTGCTGGTTGCCGTCCTGCTCAACGAGTACCTGGCCAAGACGCCGCCGGTTACGCTAGCGAGCGAGAACCCGGCACCGCAGCCAGCCATCCAGCTTAAAGCCTAATGTGGGTAGCTCGAGCCACGGGTTCGAGATTTATAGCGCATTGACCACGCGCAAACCACTCGTGTCCAACCGGCGCCGCGACCCCGCCGCATCGCGCCGGCACGAGCGCAGCTTGGTAGTATGAGTGTGGTGACGAACGCCTTCAACTCGAACGACGCCACACGGAAGATGAGCGGCAGCGTCGGAGCCCAGCGCTTACGACGCTTTGAGCGGAGCGTTCGCTGATGGCGCCTCTCGCGCATGCCGCCCGCGCCACCGTTGCTACGGGCACCTCGGGCGAACCGGAGCAATCCCGCTCCGCTGAGACTCACCTGGCGGCAGGGGACACCGCGTCCCGGCTGGCCGACTATGCCGAGCTTTTCAAGCTACGCGTCACCTCGATGGTCGTGCTGACTGCCTGGGCTGGATTCTACCTGGGCAGCCTGCACGCGGGGACCAGCAGCATGCAGCCCCGTCTCATCCAGGTACTGCTGGGGATCGGGCTGCTTTCGGCAAGCTCCGCCGCTTTGAATGAAACGATTGAGCGCAAGCTTGACGCGAAGATGCTGCGGACGGCGCGGCGGCCTATGGCTGCGGGGCGCATCGGGCTGGTGCACGGCATTGGCATGGCGCTTGGGGCGGCGGTGCTGGGGTCGTTTTTTCTGGTTCGCGCGGCTAACTGGATGACCGTCGCGCTTACGCTCCTGACTGCGTTTACGTATGTAGCCATCTATACACCGCTCAAGCGCTACACCACCCTTGCTACATTTATTGGCGCGTTTCCGGGCGCGATGCCGCCGCTGCTCGGCTGGACGGCTGCGCGCGGCGCGATCGAGTGGCCGGCGGTTGCGCTGTTTGCGCTGCTGTTCGTCTGGCAGTTTCCCCACTTCATGGCGATTTCGTGGCTGTACAAGGAAGACTATGGGCGAGCCGGCATCCGCATGCTGCCGGTTGTACAGCCGGATGGCTGGTCGACGGTGATCGAAGCTGTCTCGTACGCGGTGCTGATGGTGCCGGTCTCGCTTGTGCCCGTGTACCTGCACCTGGCGGGGTGGTGGTATGGGGGGGTGGCGTTGTTGCTGAGCCTGGTCTATCTCGCCTACACGATTCGCTTTGCGCGGATTACCCGCGCCCGCACGACGCTTGAAAGCAAGATGTATGCGCGCGACCTGCTCAAGGTGAGCGTGATTCACCTGCCGCTGTTGCTGATCGCGCTGATGCTGAACGCGACAGGAAAGTGAGGACTCTGATGGCTACGCTTAGTGCCTCTACCATGCCGCCCACCGCGATGGTGGCGGTTGAACCGGCGCCGATTGAATTGACGGCGCTGATGCATAGCTACGGTGCGCGGCGTGCGCTTGACTCGCTCAGCTTCTCTGTTCAGCCGGCCGAGATATTCGCGCTGCTGGGGCCGAAGGGGC
>CAXTMM010000127.1:0-310 GCA_964245415.1 uncultured Acidobacteriaceae bacterium
GGAGTGCTGAGCCGGGTGTCGCTTTTGTTTCGGCGGCTGAATGTGAATATCTAATCGCTGTCGGTTGGATTGTCGGAGCGGGTGGGAGTTTCGCGGATGACCATTGTCGCGGAGGCTTCGCCTACGGCGTCGCACCGGATTATGGCGTCGCTCTACAAGCTTGAGAATGTGGTGGCGGTCGATGATGTAGGAAGCCAGGCGAATGTGAGCCGGGAGTTGGCGCTGATCAAAGTGGCGGCTACGGCGAAGACGCGGTCGCATATTTTTGAGCTGGTTGAGGTGTTTCGGGCGCGGATTGTCGATCTTGCGC
>CAXTMM010000127.1:320-7917 GCA_964245415.1 uncultured Acidobacteriaceae bacterium
TGATTGAGTTGACTGGGGTAGAGAGCAAGATTGAGGGGTTGATTCAAGTGCTTACGGAGTCGGGGGATGAGGTGCTTGAGGTGGCGCGGACGGGGCGGATGGTGATGCGGCGTGGGCAGCATTCGAGCCGGGTGCTGAGTGCTATGCGGGTGGCTGGAGCCGAGAGTGTGGAGGCGGAGTTGCTGGAGCCGGATGTGACTGGGGAAGCGGAGCACCGGTTTGAGGTTTAAGGGCAAGACCGCCTGCGCGGCTGGCGCCCACTTCGTGGGGAGTGTTCTGCACTTCGCGCGCTAGATCAACCGCAGATCCTTCGCTTTGCTCAGGGTGCCAGCTTATTTCGTGATGAAACGCGAAGCGGTACACTCTCCACGAAGTGGACGCGAGTCGCGTAGGCGATCTTGTATGTTGAACTTATTAGCCGGTTAGAAGAAAGAGAAGAGGAAGTAATGGCAAAGACTTACCACGATCAGGATGCGGACTTGTCGATCATCCAAAGCAAGAAGGTTTCAATCATCGGCTACGGCTCACAGGGCCATGCGCACGCGCTCAACTTGAAGGACTCGGGTGTCGAGGTGAGGATTGGGTTGCGCGACGGGTCGAAGTCGGCGGAGAAGGCGAGAAAGGTAGGGCTCGAAGTAAGCTCGGTTGCGGATGCTGCGGGCTGGGCGGATGTGGTGATCATTTTAGCGCCCGATGAGTTGCAGAGAACGATCTATGCCGAGCAAATTGCCGGCAA
The DNA here is from genome assembly GCA_964245415.1 of uncultured Acidobacteriaceae bacterium. GTDB lineage: Bacteria > Acidobacteriota > Terriglobia > Terriglobales > Acidobacteriaceae > EB88. The sequence goes on from CAXTMM010000127.1 coordinate 1,057, forward strand.
CCTGAAGGCGGGGGATGCGCTGGTGTTTGCGCATGGCTTCAATATTCGCTATGGAACGATTACGCCGCCGAAGGATATAGACGTGTTTCTGGTGGCGCCCAAGGCTCCGGGGCACCGGGTGCGTGAGGTGTTTGTCGAAGGCGGTGGGACGCCGGGGTTGATCGCAATTGAGCAGGATGCAACTGGGGGCGCGCACGCGCTGGCCTTGTCGTACGCGAAAGGAATCGGGTGTACGCGGGCTGGAGTGATCGAGACAACCTTCAAGGAAGAGACAGAGACCGATCTTTTCGGCGAGCAGGCTGTGCTTTGCGGGGGTACGGCGGAGCTTGTCAAGGCGGGTTTTGAGACTCTTGTGGACGCGGGATATCAGCCGGAGATCGCTTACTTTGAGTGCCTGCACGAGTTAAAGCTGATTGTGGACCTGATGTATCGCGGGGGCCTCGCGTATATGCGGCACTCGATCTCGAACACGGCGGAGTGGGGGGATTACCAGTCGGGCAAGCGGGTGGTGACGCCGATGGTGCGGGAGGAGATGAAACGCATTCTCCTCGATATCCAGGATGGGACGTTCGCGAAGAAGTTTATCGCGGAGAACGAAGCGGGTAACGGCACGTTCAATGCGATTCGCAAGGCTGAGGCGGTGCACCCGATCGAAACGGTGGGTGCGACGTTGAGGGCGGCGATGCCGTTTCTTGATCCGGTTGTGGTCAAGGATGGAACACCGCAGCGGGCGTAGATCGCACCGCAAGTGTCGAAGGCGACGCGTAGGCTCTCGCCTCTAACCCAAGTTCAAGCCTCAAAGGGCGAGACGCGGACTTTTTGAGCGTCATCTACAGCTGCTGTAAGGCGCCCTGATTTGCTCGAGGTTGCCTTTTTTGAGGGGGAAGCCACACTGACAATGCTCAAGCACATGAAACCTACTGTGATAAGGCTCTAGGCAAACGGAGGCGTGTCGGGCTTTGAAGTTGGTGTTTACCCGGCGCGGGCGCCGAGCTATCCGACCTGGCGATGGCGATGAGCCAGACCCATAGCCGGCGCCCCATCGATGCGGCGAACTGTCCGTACTGCGCAAATGAAGGCCCTGGGGAGGTGAGGAACGAAGACGCTGAGGGCTAGCCCAAAGGCCCATGAGGGAAGCTTTTCCCTGGTGATTGTCCGTGCATCATCCGCCACCAGTAGATGGCGAGCAGCACATTGGCGTACCAGCAATATCGATCCAACTTGATTCGAAGCAGCGCAGGCCATGAAACTGGTGTACCCGCAGGCCGGCATGCGATGGGAGAGAATGATTTCATCCACCGGCAAGCCCAGTGCGGCAAGTCAGGCTACTGCTGAGATCGCAAGTGCGGCTCGGTACTGGCTGCTTGCCGCCAACGTAGTCCACGGGTGAGGTTCTGAGTGCCTGGATGGCATCTACCGGCGAGGCGGGCTCGTCTAAGCTGAATATGCGCGTGGGGCTCTTGTCTTTTGTAATTGCTTGCGCTCTGGGCCATGCCAGCGCGCAGGCGCGACCGGATTGCCCGGTACGGCCGACGACACTGGCGCAGATGCGTGGGTGTTATCGGCCGTTGCTGGTATTTGCGGCGACGGCTAACGATCCGCGGCTGGCGGCGCAGCGGGATGCGATGGACCAGAATGCGGATGACATGATGGATCGCTTTGTGCTTCTGGTGCCGGTAGTAGAGAGCGGCAAGGAGTTGCGGCTGCCGCTGGACGCGCCGTATGCCGCCCTGAGCGGGCAGGAGATCGCGGCTGCTCGCAGGCGGTTCGGGGTAGCGCCGGGGAGCTTTAAGATAGTACTGCTAGGCGAGGATGGCGGGGCCAAGCTGCAGAGCGGGAAGCCGGTGCCGGCGGATCGGCTGAACGGGTTGATCGACGGGATGCCGACGCGCAAGGTCGAGACGCAGCGGCCACACTCAAACTAAGTGAGCGGTGATTGGTTGCCGCAGCATTCACAGACCGAGCGGCCGGAATCGCGGTACCATCAGCTATGAGTCTTGCTCCTACAATTGGCGCCGCGCACGGTGTCATCAGCCCGCCTAGTGAGGAGCGGATCCCGATCATCCTGGAAGCGCTGAAGAAAATCAGCACGCTGCAGGGGCTGGAGCCGGGGGAGTACACCTGGCTGGCCACAAACGGCATTGAGCGAAACTTCCCTGAAGGAACGACGTTGTTCCAGGAGGGTCAGCCGGCTAACGAGATGAGCATACTGCTGCGCGGAGAGATCCATGTGCGGCGGGAGCGCGGGTTTCCGGCGGCTCTGTTTGTAGGGCGCTCCGGGCAGATCAGCGGGCTGATGCCCTTCTCGCGGATGAAGAACTACGGGGGCACGGGCTACACGGTCGGAGACACGTGGTGGCTGGAGTATGATCGCTCGCAGTTCGACACGATGCTGGTCGCGATTCCGTCGATGGCGCAGCGGTGCGTGGGGCTTCTGCTGGATCGGGTTCGCGAGGTAACGCGGATCGAGCAGCAAAGCGAGAAGCTGGACGCGCTGGGCAAGCTGGCCGGCAACCTGGCGCATGAGTTGAACAATCCTGCCTCGGCGGCGCAACGGGCGGCTTCGGGGCTGCTTGAAGAACTGCGCGTGTACGGGCAGCGCAAGTATGAGCTGGGTAGCATCTGCCTGACGCCGGAGCAGCTGAAGGTATCGCGGGACTGGCAGAGCAGCATGCGCGATGCGAGCCGGTCCTCGACGCTTGATCCGGCGCTTTTTGCCATGCGCGAGGATGCGATCCAGACCTGGCTGGGGGGTAAGGGGCTGGCGGAGACCTGGCAGATTTCGCCGGAGCTGACAGAACTGGGCGTGGAGCCGGCCGATCTGGAACGCTTGGCAGCCGGCCTACCAGTTTCGAGCTTGCGGGTGGTGCTCTCGCAGTTTGCCTCGTCGGTGCGGGCCGAGCGAATGACGGAGGCAATGCTGGATGCGACGGCGCGGATCTTTGAGCTGATTTCGGCAATCAAGGACTACTCGTACATGGACCAGGCGCCAATTCAGGAGATTGATATACCGCAGGGCCTGGAGAACACGCTGACGATGCTGCAGTCGCGGCTGGACGGCGTTGAGGTGCTGCGCCGGTATGAGCCGGGACTGCCCAAAATTTCAGCCTATGGGAGCGAGCTGAACCAAGTGTGGATGGCCCTGCTCGAAAATGCGCTGGATGCGGTGCACATGAGGGAGAAGCAGGAAGAGCCTGCCAAGATTACGCTGGGGGCCCAACTGTCGGGCCAGTTGTTGTTAATCGAGGTCTGGGATAACGGGCCCGGGATTCTGCCTGAAAATCACGATCGTATTTTCGAGCCGTTCTATACGACAAAGGCACCGGGGAGCGGACTGGGGCTGGGGCTCGATACAGTGCAGCGGATCGTGCGCAAGCATCGGGGGTATGTGCGGGTGCAGTCCAAGCCTGGGGAGACGTGTTTTCAGGTACGGCTGCCGGTGGATCAGTTGCAGGCTTACTGAAGCCCTTTGCGCACAGAGGTAGACCTGTTGATCCTTACAGGTTCTCGGCCACGGGCCATTCTGCCGATTGGATCGTGGCATACAGTCTGTAAGGCTCCTCTTCCAAACCCTGAACGCAGCGCCCGCTTGCTGCAGCTGTTGCGCTTGAGTCTTGAGTCGGTGGAAGCAGGGGTCCCTGTGCAAACGATGACAGACTTTGTCGCGGCTTCCGGGGTGGACTTCAAGGACATTTACAACATTGTGATCCCAGCGCGGACGCTGAAGCATCGCCGGTCGCGGAAGCAGTGCTTGTCGGCCGACGAGTCGGACAAGCTGGCGCGATTGGTGCGGGTGTTTGACCAGGCGGTAGGGGTGTTCGGAGATGCGGAGCAGGCGCGAGGATGGCTGCATGCGCCCAAGAAGCGGTTCGATGCAAGGACGCCGCTTAACATGCTCCGGACTGACTTCGGTGGGAGGATGGTCGAGGAGATGCTTGGGCAGATTGATGGAGGCATGTTTGCCTGATAGTTCTTCGGAGTGACTGAAAGCAGCTTCAGGGAGCTTTTCGGCTTGCTCCTTGACTTGAAAATGGTATGCGTTTCTCGTGAAATGTCAGAAGCCTCTCTCAGCTCAGTCCTCCCGTCTCGGATTCAGTGACCATAAGCCGACTCGAACGCTGTGGCGGATCAGCAATCATGAGACGCTTTCGGGCGAGGGTGGGCTCAGGTACGCGGCACGATGGCACAGCGCAGGGCGGGCTATCGTGTATCTTGCCGAGTCGCCAGCTGGAGCCATGATCGAGGTGCTGGTGCATTTGGAACTCGAGGAGCATGATCTGCCTAGCTCCTACACGCTGCTCCAGGTGCAGGTGTCGGCGGATGTTGAAGTCGAGACAATCAGCGTGCCGGCAGGTGAAGATTGGAAGGCGGATGTGGCGCTAAGCCGCGAGTTGGGGGATGCCTGGCTAGCGGCGGGCCGGTCAGCGTTGGCGCGGGTGCCCTCGGCAATTTTGCCGGAGACGGTGAATTACCTGCTCAATCCGGCGCATGCCGATGCTCAGAGGCTGCGAGTGGTGAGTGTGGCCAAGCCCATGTTGGATGCTCGGCTGCTGAAGAGTTTACGCAGCTGATTGGCGCCGAATCCTTGTTCCTGCTTCTTGAGATGAAATAGCAATTGCAAGGCTCCAGGTGCGAGACGTGGAGCACCCGGCTGAGATAACGGCGAATCCTTCGCGCTGCTCAGGATGACTGCTTCCGAAGAGTTAGCCAGATCAGCCTGGATGTTTTGGCCGCAAAGCGGCGGCTGCCCGCGACGGCCCGCGCCTATTTTTCGACTTCGACGCCGCGCCAGAAGGCTACGTGGTTCTTGATGTTGTGAGCGGCCGGCTTGGGGTCGGGGTAGTACCAGGCGGCGTCTTGATTCTCCTGGCCGTCGATCAGTAGCGAGTAGTAGCGGGCCTGGCCCTTCCAGGGGCAGGTGGAGGTGGTGGAGCTGGCGCGGAAGTACTCACGCTTCAATGCGCTCTCAGGAAAGTAGAGGTTACCTTCGATTGTCTCGTAGTTCTCGCTCTCGGCGATGATCTTTCCGTTCCAGACTGCCTTTGCCATGACTGTGCGTACGCCTTTCTTTCTTTTGGCCGGGCTCTTGGCCGGCCTTGAACACATTAGCAGATCTGCCAAGTCTTGTTTGCGGCTCATGCAGCAGAAGCAAGCCACGGCTTAGGCGACCGGCTGCTCCTGCGCGATCGGCACCGGCGTCGGCAAGATTGCCGGAAGCTTGTCGGGCGCGTCGCCGAGGCGCTTGGTGAAGTGGCAGACGATAGGTCCGTCTGACTCCTCGAGGGGAGCTTTCTTTTTTCCCTTCTTGGCCGGTTTGTCGACGACTTCAGCTGCAGCTGACTTCTTCGGGTTGTTGGGGCAGACGAGGTAGACGCCGGATTTGAGAATCTTCTCCATAAGGTAGGCGCCGCCGCACTCGGGGCATGGCCCGGGAACGGGGCGGTTGTTGGCAGTGAAGTCACACTTCGGGTAGTTGGTGCAGGAGTAAAACATGGTCCCAAAGCGTGATTTCTTTTCGACGATCTCGCCGTCAGAGCACTTGGGGCAGGCCATGCCAATGGTGTTCTGCTTGATGTACTTGCACTTGGGATAGGCCGAGCAGGAGACGAACTCGCCGTACTGGCCGTTGCGTAGCACGAGCTGCGAGTGGCACTTGGGGCAGTTCTCGTCGAGCGGCACGGGGGGCTTCTGCTGCTGCTTGGAGGTGAGGCGGCGCACGGTTTTGCAGGGCGGGTCGGCGTTGAAGCCGGTGCAGGCCATGAAGGCGCCGAAGGGGCCGTTGCGCAGGGTCATGACGCGGCCGCAGGCCTCGCAGAACTCTTCTTCGGCCTCGCCTTCTTCGCCGGGAGCGGCGAGGTTGGGCTTGGTGTCGTAGTTCTCCTTGGTGAAGGTGCAGCTGTCCTTTTTCTTCTTGTCAAAGGCACTGCAGGCGTAGAAGGTGCCGAACTTGCCCCACTTGAGGACTAAAGGTGAGCCGCAGAGGTCGCACTTTTCGGTGGTGGCCTTCTCCATCGTCTTGATGGACTCCATGTGCTTTTCGGCGTGCTTGAGCTCCTTCTTCAAGTGGCCGTAGAAGCCGCCCAGGAGCGAGGTCCACCTTTCCTTGCCGTCTTCGATGTCGTCGAGCTCTTCTTCGAGTTTGGCGGTGTATTGCGAGTCGAAGATGTAAGGGAAGTTTTCAACGAGCAGGTTGGTGACGACGGTGCCGATCTCAGTGGGGATGAAGCCGGCGTTGCGCTTGCCGCCCACTTTCTGGACGTACTCGCGCTCCTGGATGGTGTTGATGATGGCGGCGTAGGTGGAGGGGCGGCCGATGCCGCGCTCCTCGAGCACCTTGACGAGGGCGGCCTCGGAGTAGCGGGCCGGGGGCTCGGTGAACTTCTGGATGGCGTCGACGGCGCTGCGGACGTTTAGCTCGGTCAGCGGCTCTTCGACGAAGGCGGGGAGCATGGCTCGGACGGTGTCTTCGTCGAGCTCCTGATCCTCGGCGCGGGCCTCGAGCTTGGCTTTTTTCAGGTCGAACTGGCGGCGGACCTCGGCGCGTTTGGCCTCGCGCCTGCGCTCGGCGGCTTGGCGCAGAACCTGGGACGAGGCCAGGGTGAGGGGCTGCTTTTCGTGCAGGTCAGGAAGCTTCTGCTTGTCGTCGTCGGTCTCTTCCGGGTCGTCGTAGACACGCAGGAAGCCATCGAACTTGAGGATGGAGCCGGAGAGGCGGAAGTTGTACTTGCGGTCGGCTTCGGCGTCGATCTCAACCACTGTCTGGTCGTAGAGCGCGGGCATCATCTGCGAGGCGACGGCGCGCTGCCAGATGAGCCGGTAGAGCTTGAGCTGGTCCTCTTCGAGGTAGCGGGCGAGCATGTC
>CAXTMM010000128.1:0-7879 GCA_964245415.1 uncultured Acidobacteriaceae bacterium
TGTCTGAATTCCACCGCTTCAGCACCACCAACTACAGGATATTAAGAACTACAGGTAACAACTACAGCGTCCCTCCTTCCCTTTGCGATTTCTGTCATTGCGTGACACTGACGACCGGCGTGAACGGCTAGACGGGTATTTTCTCGGCCTCACCGATCAACCTGTGTTCCTGAAGCGCGATGTGATCGCTGTCTTGCATGACTTGCTCCTGTGATCTCTAGGCGCTGGGCCTGACGAGGCTTTGCTCTGAGCCGAGTCGGCGACCGATTTCCACGCCTCCAAGCGATCAGCATATGCGGTGCGCACCGAAGGCAAGTTGTGGCTGCCGGGATACTGTCTTAGCGGCGGATCTTCTGTGTCTACCACTTTGAAAACTGCATCCGGCGTCGCACTCGGGTCGCCACGTTCCATCGAACTTCAAACCGCCGAAAAGCTTCGTCTTTAGGTCTGCGTTATGTGCAGACTGGCTGCATGCTTCAACGACGGGCTCCCAAACTCGGTGGCATAGGCGCCAGGTTCTATGATCGTGACTTTGATTCCGAATGGTTTGATCTCTGCGCGCAATTGGGCCGAATGCCACAAAGCTTTTGGGTAGGCGATTGCGTCTTCTGCGATCCGCCGATCCGCTCGCGTGACGACGCGATCCGTCCTGACACGACCCTGCTGGGCTGGACCGGCGTGGCGCGGCCGCCCTTCCGCTGCACCGCTTCTTCCATAACGGAACGTTCGCGCAGCAGGCGCTGATGCCGGCCGAGAACGTCGCCCTGATTGGCGCGACTCGAGGCCACGGACGCGGGCCGGTGCCGCGCCATGAGCAGCTGCGTACTCGATCTCTTGCCCGGGAGAGGTGTCCACGTCACAGGTGGTCGCCGCGATGTATACGGTGCGTCCTCAATGCCCGGGTGGTGCTGATCGGAGGTGTCGACTGGTCAGGCAGCAACGACCTGCCGTTGCCTTATCCCATGGCTGATGCGCTACGACACCACCGTACGTGAAAAGTGGATGTATCCACACGAGGCCGTAGACGCGATGGTGCGGCTGATCCGCGCCGGGCTGATCGATTAAGCTCAATGTGAATCGACCGGCTTGTGAAGGGATGTCCCCAGAATCAACGGGCGGGTTGGCATCATTGGCTCCGGCTCTCACAGGCTTTATCGTGGTCATGGCTTTGCTCAACCCGGCAGATTATCAAAGAGCAACACAGCGCTAGGGCACTCGTCTCAGCAGATAAGAGTCATCACCTGGCCGGTGCTTCCAATCCGTCTAGCCCGACCCGCAGTGACAAGCTCGTTGGCCCTGCGATGAGTCGCTGAAGTCTCAGCTAGATCTATTCTCCTACTCGATCACCTGCGAACCAGCTCGTCGAAAAGCACTTCACACGGCAAGTTTCAGCAGCTGATCGGCGTTGCCGTGCGTTATCTTGGCAAGCGTCTCGGTATCAACGGAGATCTCTTCGAGAAAGGCCCTGCTCCGCTCCAGAGAACCGAAGGGGTAATCGACGGAGTAGAGAATCCGGTCGGCCCCGAAGGCGTCGAGCGTGGCCATGAACGACGGCACGAAAAAGAAAGCGCTGGTGCTTACCTAGACATGCTTGCGCAGGATCTCGCTCGGTATGCCGTCGAACCCGCCGAATTGATGGAACTGCTGGTCCAGGCGAGGCATCATGATTTGAAGTCCCTCGCCTAGGTGACCGATGATGATCTTGAGATAGGGATGACGCTCAATAGTGCCGGAGAGTAGAAGGCGTAAGACGTGGACTGCGGTGTCAGTGTGCCAGCCCCATCCGGATACCGACATCCAGAAGCCAAGGTCATCCGGTAAGCCGGAGTACAGGGCATCGCGCACCGGCTTGGGAGACGCCGCCGGATGCAGGTAAATGGGTACGTCGAGCTGCTCTGCCCGCGCAAGGAGTGGCACGAACGATCTGTGGTCGAGATAGTGACCTTCCGTGGCGCCGCTGACCAGCGCTCCCTTGAAGCCGAGCTCCGTGACTGCCCGTTACAACTCGTCCGCCGAAGCATCCGGATCCGTCAAGGGTAAATGCGCAAAACCCGCATACCTTGTCGGATGAGCAGCGACGCGGCTTGCAATCTTGTTCTTTACATCCCGAGCCCAGCGCAGACCTCCTTTCGGCGGAAGCAGATCAGCGCCTGCGCTCGGCAGCGAGAGCACCTGGAGCGTCAATCCGACTGCGTCAAGCTGCTTGAGCCGACCTTCGGTGTCCTCCATCTTGTCGGTCATGCTCCACTTGCCATACGGGCTGGTGCGTGAGATGTAGCCCCTCGCGGTCACGGCCGCCTCCGGCAACTGATCCGTAAGTTCCGGAAAGGTAACGTGTTCCTCAACGCCCACGTTGCGGGACAACGCTGCATCCTTGTCGTTCATCCTCCTCTTCCTCCTTTTGCCGATTAAGCTTACCCGGGAGCCACGACTGTTTCCTTTTGCCCGTCCAGCCGAGACCAAAGCCGTTGATCGACGGTCTAGGAGTCGGCACAAGACGATAGATGCTCCTTCTGGAGAGGGAGACAAGGATCAGTCAACTATGAGAGCGGCAAATCCCCAACAAACAACTGCAGCTGAACCGCCTTTGGCATTTTGAGCAGCGAACCGCGCGAGCTTAGATTCGATAGAGCCGCTGACAGAAAGCGAAAATTCGAGTAGGAACAACCCGCACACGCAAACAGAATTCAGTTTCAGCCAACCAAAGGCGTTACTGTAACCGTCTGAATTGCAAATGCTTCCCTTGTAGGTTTAGTCGTTAATCGTCGAAGCTTTACCACCATGGGAGTCAGTACAGCCGCAGCTGCATTGCTGAAGGCTGCCGCGGGGCAGCAGGCGCAATCGCCCACCCCCGAAAACCTGAAACATGCACTCCCCAGTCCAGCTTCCAATCCTGGTGGATGTTCAGAGCTTCCCGAGATCCCGATCCCTCCGTCCGACGCGGTAACGCAGCAGCTGTTCCCCGGTTTTCATTCACAGCGCCTCAGTACCTCCGGTGCGACGATCCGGGTCCTGACCAAGGGCAAAGGAACGCCCCTGCTGCTGCTCCATGGTCATCCTGAAACGCATGTCACATGGCATAAGATAGCGCCCGCGTTGGCCGAGCACTACAGTGTCGTGCTCACCGATCTTCGAGGCTACGGTGACTCGAGCAAACCTGCAGGTGGCCAGGACCACAGCAACTATTCCTTTCGGGCGATGGCGCAGGATCAAATCGACGTGATGCGCCAGCTAGGACACCAACGCTTTTCGCTGGCTGGTCACGACCGGGGCGGCCGGGTGGCGCACCGGCTCTGTCTCGATCATCCGGAAGCGGTCCAGAACGTGGCGCTGCTGGACATCGCTCCCACACTCACCATGTACAACGACACAAGCAAGGAGTTTGCCACCAAGTATCTCTGGTGGTTCCTGCAGATTCAACCCGAGCCGATGCCAGAGCACCTCATCGGTCTCGACCCCGTGTACTACCTGCGCGACCACCTTTTCGTGCAAGGCAAAACACCCGATGCGGTCACCCCCGAGGCCATGGCCGAATACATCCGTTGTTACTGCACTAAGAGCACGATCCACGCCGTCTGCGAGGACTATCGGGCCGCAGCCGGTATTGACCTGGATATGGATCGTGCCGACGATGCAGCAGGCCACAAGATCAAGGCGCCGGTGCATGCGCTGTGGGGCTCGATGGGCACCGTCGGTCATCTCTGGGACGTTGTTGCAACATGGAAGGCGAAGGCCTCAGGCAGCGTGACCGGCAAGGCGCTCCCCTGCGGGCATCTTCTCCCGGAGGAGCGTCCCGACGACGTACTTGCAGAGTTCCGGAACTTCTTCGGCACCTGATGCGGATCTGGCGTCGGCTCGGACTCGCTGTTCTCCTGCTGGCTTCGCTTGTATCCGGCCGCTGCCAGGTGCCCATGTCCAGCGGAGGCACAGACCGTAGCGTCTGGTTCAACTACTTCGGCGATCAGCCATTTACGAGCCGTTTTTCTCTCCATCTGGAAGGGTCCTACCGAAGGACCCTTGGTCTCTCGCAGTTTGAGCAGGTTCTGGTCAGACCCGGACTGACAATCGTCGAGGGCAAGCATTGGCAATCCCTGATGGCTTATACGTTCATCTACTCCCAGCCTACAGCGAATGGCAGCTTTGGGCCTGCCCCGATCATCGGCGAGCAACTGGAGCATCGGGCCTTTGAGCAGCAGATATTCCAACATCGATTGTTGGGACACCAAGGACATGCCGTCACCCTTGAGCACCGCGTACGAACGGAGCAGCGCTGGGTAGGAACGGAAGCGGCCGTTGTGGGCGTGGCTAATTGGCGATTCAGCGAGCGAGCGCGCTATCGCCTGACAACGCACATCCCCTACGGGGGCGGAGAGGATCCGGCGCACTACATCGCAGTCTTTAACGAGGTCTACACCAGCTTCGGGCCGCACAGCACGCCCAGTCTCCTGTACTCCGACGTGACCTATGCTGCGCACGGGTGGAAGCTAAGCCCGCACTGGTCGGTCGAGGTTGGCTATCAGTACCGCTATCAAACCCAGCCCGGAGGAGTGACCGGCAACGAGGATCACTCGATGCAGATCTACTTCCTGTCCACCGCACCTGTGCGGCCGACGGACCAGCGGCCATGAGCCGTTGCCCGGCTCGCCAGGCTGCTTGAAGATAGAAATCGGAACTCGCCTGAAAGAGAGCAACGTTGCCCTACAAGTCATCGCAGCAGATCGAGGCAGCAAGTCATGCTGCGCTGCGAAGCGGCCAGAGCAGCGATGAGGCGCCTTCCATTCGCTCGATGGCTAGCCTGCTCGCCCTCGAGTGCATTCTCACCGTGAGCGGCGGCTTCATGGACGCCTACGCCTTCATTGCCCACGGACACGTGTTTGCAAATGCACAAACGGGCAACGTCGTCTATTTTGCCGTGTACGTCACCGGAGGCAACTTGCCGGAGGCGCTACGTCATTTGCCGCCCATCATGGCATGCATTCTCGGCGTTGGCGCGGCCAAGCTCTTGGGCGTGAACCCGGAAAAGGTAAGCTTTCGGGCGACCCTGCTGTGTCAGGGGATTGAACTTGTGGTGCTGTCCGCCTTGGCGGTCTTCGCCGCCCGGCTCCCCGATCTGTGGGTAGTTCCAATCATCTCCTTCGTCGCGGCCCTGCAAATCACCAGCTTTGATGCACTGGGGTCTTGGAGTTTCAACAGTGCGATGACGACTGGAAATCTCAAAAGCGCGACGACCGGCTTTGTTCTTTGGCTCATGGGTAAAGATCGTCCAAACAATCGAGGAAAAGTCATCGTGTCGATGACCGCCGTCTTGTCGTTTTTGGCCGGAGCCCTTCTAGGCGGTCTCGTTACCTCCCGGCACCAGGCACACGCACTCCTGCCCCTTGTGCTTCTGGTCTTTACCGGCTTTCTTCTGACCTGGCGCAAACATCGGCTTGCTTTGCGCAAGGTGTGAAGACAGCCAAGCTCGGTCATCGCCCGCTCAAGACCGTCCGCCAAAACATCCGGATCCATTACGGATAGATGCGCAAGACCCCCGCAAACCTGTGCGGATGAGCGGCGACACGGCTTGCAGCCCAGTCGTTATCCTGGGCCCTGCGCAGACTTTCACCCGGCGAAGTCATATCAGCCGCACTCGAAAGCAAGAGCACCTGTACTGCATAAAGCTTCGTGAGGTGACCGCGGTGTCGCCAGTTACGATGCTGAACCGAAATCTGCTTTCAGCAGACGGCGATATGAGTGCCTCTATGAAACCCGCGAATCCCTTCCTTTCTTCTTCCATCGTGCGGCTTTAGCGTTTCGTCCAGCCAATTGAAAACAGCTTCATCTTTGTAAGCCAGAGCGCCAGACTGGCAGTGATTCTCAGCTCCATCTTCGCTGGAGAACTCAAGTAAGTGCTTCGGCGCTTGCAGGCCGTCGTAGACCCGTCGCGGTTGGCCCTTGAAGAAGATGTCGCCTTCAGCCTCCATGACCAGGCAAGGGCACCGGATCTGGCCGATCACGTCCTTCACGGTGTAGGCCTTCGTTTGTTCGATGAAGTGAGCGATGCTGGAAGACCCAAAGGACCAGACACCCTGAGTGATGGCCCAGCGGAGTCCCGTATTGTTCTTCATGCCGGCGCGGATGATCTCTTCGCACTTTGCCGTGTCGCCTGCATCCAGAGCGGCCAAGGACTCCTTGGGCAGCATGTTCTGCAGGGAGTCGTAAAGATCGTAGACACCATCGAAGAAGATCGCCGCGCTGAATCTCTGCTCGAATGCAGCGGCTCGCGCTGCCAGATAGCCGCCCAGGCTCATGCCCATGAGGACAAGATGGTCACCATCGACATCCGGCCTGCTCAGAGCGTAGTCCACTGCCGGAGTCACAACCTTCTCCCAGTCAGGGCGGAAGGTAAGCTGCTGGACTCGCATCGGCATGCCCTGTCCGGGACCGTCCCAGGTAAGGCAGTTGTAACCGCGACGGATTGCGGCGGCGGCTCCAAAGTAAAAGAGTTCCTCAACGCTGGAGTCATAGCCGCCGTGGAAAATGATCGTGGGCCGCGGCTTCCCGGAAGGATCCACTTTATAAAAGTATCCAGGCAGCGTGGTGCCCTCGTAGGGGATCTGGACCGGCTCCCAGGTTGGGCCCGTAAGCTTCGCTGCTTTGGCATACGCCTCCTGCGAGGCACCAGACTCCGCAAGAATGCGCGCATCTGCAGGGTCGCCATGAAGGTAGAACTCCGCCGTTCGAAAGTAGGTGGAGGCGCGCAGGTATGCTTCGCGGGCGCTTTCCAGATGGCCCGCGTCCAGGCTCGCATCGGCGCGCGCCAAGATCCGGCGCCCCAGTTGATCCCATTCCGAGAACCAGCTTTCAAAATCCCCTTCCCTGATCCGCGCTGCGGCAGCCACCATCTCGCCGATATCGGCGCCGCCGTAGTAGGTGAAACCTAGGTTACGAACGAACTCAAATGCAAATGATTCATCTTGAAATGCGACTTTCATCCTTCTCCTTCGGTGCACGCGCACCGCTTTGCTCAAGTTGGCCTGCTTCAGTCTTCATTCTGTGATGCTTAGAATGGACTGTACTGTACAGTCTATTGATGCGCCACGATTCGCTGGGGTTTCAACAATTCGCAGAAAGGGGGGAGATCGGTAATAGTAGGGATGGGGTCAGCGCATGGCTAAATCCATTCGGCAAGGATCGGTTGTTGCAACAGACGATACGACGAAGCGACAAGCGATCCTCAAAGCTGCGGCTCGCAGTTTTCTGACAAGAGGCTATCGAGGGACAAGCATGGGGATTGTGGCAGTAGAGTCCGGCGCCGGCAGGCAAACGGTTTACAACCAGTTTGCCAGCAAAAAAGCCCTGTTTGACGAGACCCTCGCGCTACTGTGGGACAAGATGTCCATCGATCGGATCGTTAGCCGGACCGGCTCGGAGCGGCCGGTCGAGCAAACTCTTCTTGAGATCGGCAGTACCATCGCCGAGTTTTGGGTCCCTGACGAGGCAGTTGCTTTTCTGCGTATGGTGATCTCCGAAAGCATCCACTTCCCGGGACTGGCCGAAAGTTTCTTTACCTTCGGGCGAGGTTCTGCCCGACGCGCGATCGTCGAATACTTCGGCACCCTAGGCGACAGCAGGGAGCTGAACATCCCCGATCCGGACCTCGCCGCGGCCCAGTTCATAGGCCTCATCAACGAACCGCTGCTTTCGTCTCGCGTCATTGGAGGAGGCAAATCTTTTTCAAAAGAGCGCCGGAAGCATGTCGTTCAGGAAGCTGTCCAAACTTTGCTTGCTCGGTATCGGTGCTAGAAGCGTAGATGCGACCACTCGCTGCAGGCCGGGTGTCCGAATAGAATAATCATGGTCGCTGTGACCTGCCCCCGGAAATCTCTACCACTGGAAG
>CAXTMM010000129.1:0-1737 GCA_964245415.1 uncultured Acidobacteriaceae bacterium
GTGGTGGGCGCATCATTGGCCGAATGTTTATTGGATGGGTATTCGATGCGCTGGGTGGGTGCGGCTGCGCGTGTCAAGGCGTGGGGGCTGTTTTGCCAGGGCTTCCTGCTCCGTCCGGATTTTATCCGATTAGGCGTCCGGGGCTGCGATCTGGTGGATCGGTCGCGAATGGATCCGTATGCGCGGGGAGAGAACAAGCATCGCGAGTTGATGGTGGATGTGTGGCACCCGGCTGAGCATGCTGACCGGCAGGCTGCGGGTGAGTATGTGCCTCGGGCGCAGGAGCTCGGTAAGAACGCTGAGGCTAGAGGAGCGGCGCAGGATGAGTTTGGCTTGGGTGGGAGTTGATCGTTTCAGGCCTGATAAAGTCGCACGCCGTGGCAGATGCTGCTGCTGCAACGAGTGCGGAAGGGAGTGGCTGCTTGTTGATGCCGGGTTGCGCGGTCTTGCCTGCGTTCCAGGCGGCGTTTTTGACTTGCGATTCTGCGGGCGGCCGCGATAGGTCGGAACATAGCGCTTTGCGCGCGACAGATGCCGTGACGACATAGATCGACCTGATCAAAGTTCCGCAGATTTGGAGTTTCTTGACCGATGTAATAACGATGGAATGTTTCCGCTGACACCTGTGGAGACAGAGATGATTCCGAAGCGGGCTCGGGAGCCGTGAGGGCAGTGCCTGCAGGGGTTGTACGGACGCGCGAGGAAACAAATATTGTTGTGCCAGAGATTTTCCACAACCCTGTGGCTGCTGTGGGGCGTCCCACGTTCCAGTGCTTGTGCCCGAGTCAGTCCGCGAGTTCTTTCGCTGCCGCATGCTGCGTCCGCTGCTTCGCCAGTTGCGTGGCGGGGTGACGCCACGGCGCCTGGCGTGGAGCCTGGCGCTGGGGATCGTGATCGGGATCAATCCGTCGGTGGGGATGACGACGGTCCTGGTGGTCATGCTGGCATGGGCCTTCGGCCTAAATCAGATCGCGTCGCAGATCGGCGCCCATGCGATGACACCGTTTCACTTAGTTCTGTTTCTTCCATTCATTGAACTGGGTGTACACCTGTTCCACTCTCGACGGCTCCCTCTGAGCCGACGGCAGATTGAGCATTTGAGCCACCATCCCTGGCGGCTGATTCGCGAGATCTGGCAGTGGGAGTGGCATGCGCTGATCATTTGGGGGATCGTGGCGGCTATCGCGATGCCGCTACTGGCGATGTATATCCGACGCGCGCTGGTGCTGCTGATGCGGAGGCATCGCACGCTGCTGCGTGTGCGAGCGCCGGTGCGGTAAGTAGCTCATTTGTCTGCAATGGCACCGATGAGCTCTACGCTGGTGAGCTGCTTACTCAGGCTTGCTCATCTGGTTTTCAGCTTCGGCAAGATCTTTGCGAGCAGCAAGCAAGTAGCTATCTCGAGGTCCGACATGGGCTGAAAGAAAGCGATAGCCGAGCAGCGTCTCGCGTTCTGCTTCAGCGTAGCGATGCTGCCGCAGCAGGACGCGACCTAACTTTACATGGAGGGAAGCTGTGTTGATATTGTCTGCTGAAAGAGATGAGTTATAAACCTGCAGAGCCTTGCGGCACATCGCTTCGGCCTGGGCATAGTCCTTGCGCTGGAGGTATACGCCCGCGAGATTGGCGTACGACAGTCCGACGAACTGATGATGCTCTCCGTATGCATTGCGCCAGATAGCGAGGGCTGCGCGAAAATCCTTTTCTGCTTCGTCGTTAAGATCCCGGCTTGAGGCC
>CAXTMM010000129.1:1747-7867 GCA_964245415.1 uncultured Acidobacteriaceae bacterium
GGCCAGTACGCCGAGCTCGTTAAATGCCATCGCGACACCCGGGTGGGATGGGCCGTGCACATGCTGCTGGATGCTGAGGGCGCGTTGAAGAAGCGACTGCGCTTGAGCGTATTGTTTGCGCACGGTGAGTGGCCCGGCTAGCGCGGTCAGGTCCCCGGCTATCTTTGGGTGGTCGGGACCGTACCATGCCTCATCGATGGCGAGAGCACGCCTCAAGTAAGACTCCGCCAGTTCGTACTGAGTCTGGTTCTTAGCTATCTCACCCAGGGTGCTCAGATTGTCTGCGACAGCAGGGTGGCGTTCGCCGAGGAGCTTTTCGTTGATGGCTAAAGCTCGTTCGTTTAAATCTTTAGAAGCGTTATAGTCGCCGGTGTAAAAGTCGACGTCTCCGAGTTGGGTGTAATCATCCGCCAGTTGCGCCGACGGTGCGCCAGCGTGAGAGCCCTGTCGGAGGGCAGCTTCGAGCAGCTTTTTCGCTTCAGCGTAATTGCCGTGGAGGCTGAGCACCGAGCCTAATGCCCAGAGAGAATGCTCGATGGCGGGACCGTCCTTGTGTGGCGCTTGCAGCTCGAGCGCGAGACCCTGGCGCAGGAACTTCTCTGCGTCCTCCATACGGCGCTGGTCCCTGCGCAGAAGGCCTAGCGCGATCAGGCTTGCTGCGTATTGAGGATCATTGGGTTCGAGGGCTTGTCGCCGTAGCGCCATAGCCTTTTGGAATAACGACTCTGCTTTATCGAGCCGGCCGAGTTTCTGATAGACGCCGCCCAGGGTGGCAAGCATATCGGCCTGCATGCGTGGATCCTGGCCAAGACTTTCGGCTTCTGTCTGGCCGCGGTCGAGCAGTTCAGCCACCTTCATATCCGTGGAGGGGCCTGCGTCCGTGTCGCCGCCAGCGAAAAGATTCTCAGTATAGTGCTGAATGCGCTGCGTCCGTGCGGCCTCAGCTAGCGCAGCATCGCGAGCGTGCGCCAAGCGCACGGTGAAGAGTACAGCCGATCCTGCGAGCACGGAGATTGCGACTGCGAGGGTGAGAAGTGGCAAGCGATTGCGCCGCGCGAACTTGGCAGCGCGATCTGGAAAGCGATGTGGTCGCGCCTCAAGGACATAACCTTCCAAGTAGGCCGTGATATCGCGGCTAAGTGCGTCAGCAGAACGGTACCGGCGCTCTGGCTCGGGTTCAAGAGCCGTAAGGCAGAGTACGTCGAGGTCGGCCCATTGTCGGCGGCTAAGCTCGAGCCTGCTGGGCAAGGTTCCAGGCGTTCGCGCAAGGGTGGAAGGCTTCCGGATCGGCTTGCCGTCCTGCGATGCATTGGTACTGGGCAGTTGCCCGGTCAGGATTTCGTAGAGGAGGACGCCGAGCGAATAGACGTCGGTGAAGATGCCGATGCTGCCGCCGCTGCTTTGTTCGGGTGCGGCGTAGCCTGGGGTGAGCAGGCGGAGGCCGTCGAGGGTGCGCGTGGTTTGGGCGGCGGCGGCGTCGATCTGCTTGGCGATGCCGAAGTCGAGCAGCTTTACTTCTGCTGCGCTGGTGGCGAGGATGTTGGAAGGTTTGAGGTCGCGGTGGATGACGGCGTGGCTGTGCGCGTACTGCACGGCTTGGCAGACCTGCTGGAAGACTTTTAGATCGTCGCGAAGAGTGCCGTTGCGCTTGCGGAGGAACTCGGTGATGGGAAGCCCGTCGACATACTCCATGACAAACCAAGGGGTGCCGTCGTCCATGGCGCTTGCGTCGTAGATACGCGCGATGGATGGGTGGTTGAGCTTGACCAGTGTTTGCTGCTCGAGAAGGAAGCGCTGGCGGCGCATGGGCGAGAGCCAGGCATCGCGCAGGAGTTTGATGGCGACGAGGCCGCCGATGTCGATGCGCTCGCCGAGATAGACGACGCCCATGCCTCCTTCACCGAGCACGCGAAGGAGTCGGTAGGGGCCGATCTGGCGCTGCACGAGCGAGCGCAGGTGATCGGAAGAAAGGCTCGCTTCTGCCATTCTGCTGATAAGTTCATCGCCGTTCGCGTCGAGCAGGGTTTGCTGGTTTTGATCCTCGTGCAGCAGGTCGAGCACGCGGCTGATAAGAGTTCGGTCGCCTTCGCAGAGCTTATGCAGGGCTTGGTTTTTCTGATCGGGCGGCAGGTCGGCGACGACGCCGAAGACGGATTGGATATGCTCCCAGCGTTGCGGCTCCATCCTCAGGCCTCGGCAGTGGCTAAGTGACGCATGTGGCAGGCGAGCCATGCGCGGGCGGCGCGCCACTCGCGCATGATGGTGGCTTCAGAACAATCGAGGGTCTCGGCGAGCTCAGCCGAACTTAGGCCTCCAAAGAATCGGCCCTCGACCAGGTGGGCCTGCCGCGGCGAGATCTTGCTGAGGGCGCAGAGAGCTGCGTCGAGCGCTAATAAGTCCTGCAGATCCCTGGCTGGTGCGGGTGCTTCAAACGACTCGTCAAAGCAGACCCGCAGCAGGCCGCCGCCGTGGATCTGGGCGTGGCGGCGGCGGGCAGCATCTACTAGCACCTGCCGCATGGCCCGGGCGGCGATGCGGCGAAAGTGCAGGGGCGAGGTATGTGCCAGGTGCGGAGAGCGGGCGAGTTTTATCCAGGCTTCGTTGACCAGGGTGGTGGGTGTGACAGCAGCTGCGCGATCGTTGCGAAGGACGGCGCGGGCGAGCCTGCGCAACTCTTCATAGGCGAGGCTGTAGAGCTGGTCGAGCGCCTGGTGGTCGGCTGCGGGGGTCAATGGGTGCTCCCTGGGGAAGAGCGATTCTTGATAGTTACGTAAAAAGGTTATGTATGGTTTTAGGGCAGATCCGGCCGGCTGCTTTATGCGGACCCACGATAGCAAAAATCTTGATTGCGCACCAATGAATTTCTGTGGCGGGGGAGCGGAGCGACGCTATTTGTGTCCACGATGACAGGGAGGGGGTTGGAATTTCGCACTGCAAGTCAAGCGGTGTTTTGCCTGTTCTTCGTTGCCAAGTGATTGAGGCGCGCGGATGACGCATAACTCGGCTACAGCGAGAGGGTTACTTCAAGGGTGATAGACATGATGGCAGCAGGGGATTGTGGGCGGGAGTTGGTCGGGGACATGTGGGTGTTCTCAGGCGCGAGATTGACAAGAAGGAATCTGCGCGGAGCGGTGGCGAAAGCCGGGGTTAGGGTTTGGGCGCTTTGGATATGTGCGGTGATGCTTGTGCTTGCCTGCCCGGCAGTAGTGCGGGCGCAGACGTTTCAGGCGATTGCTCCGTTGTCGTTTACCAAGGTCTACGCTGGAGCTGACTCTCTCCCTCAGGTGATCACCGCGGCGAGTACGGCGGGGAACTTTAACTATCAACCTGTCGTGGTAAGTTCCACCGGTGGTGACTGGCTTTCTATCGGCAACGCATCTGGTTATTGCTGCTTTACGACCCCGCAAGTCATCACCGTCAGCGCTCATCCCGCCATCACTTTGCCTGCCGGCACTTACACAGCCGAGGTTGATCTCACATCACAGGACGGCAAAGTGAAAACGGTGGTGCCCATCAGCCTGACGATCGTGTCTCCGACTGCTCCTTCTTTCGACGCGATCGCCGGAGCTCTAAACTTCTCCACAACGGTTGCAGGTAAGGCGCCACCGGCTCAGCCGCTTGAAATACACAATGCCGGCGCTGGCACGCTCAACTGGAGTGCCTCGGCGACTACATCGGACGGTGGGAATTGGATCAACGTTTCGGCCGCAAGTGGCAGCGCACCTTTTACCCTGAAGATAGAGCTGAATCCGGCCAAGCTGCCCGGTAGCGGTCTCGTCGCAGGGAGTTTTGTGGGTGAGGTCGCACTTCATGCCGCGGGCGACAGCGTCACCGTTCCTATCACCTTTACGGTCGGTGACCCTGCTTTTCAACAAATCAATCCACTCTCGTTTACAAAGGCCTTTGAAGGCGGCGATCCAGCGTCGCAGGTGATCACGGCGGCGAGTGCCGGGACCACATTCAACTATGAACCGGTAGTAGTAAGCGCCACCGGTGGCAACTGGCTCTCGATTGGCAGTGCATCTGGCTACTGCTGCTTCACGACGCCTCAATCCATCACCGTCAGCGCCAATCCCGACATCACTCTGGCGGCTGGCACGTACACTGCTGAGATCATCATTACTTCTCAAAATGGCAGCCAATCTGTCGTCGTCCCTGTAACTCTCACCATCGAGCCGTCTAGCAACTCCTTCTTAGACTCTCTCCCAGGCGAAATGAGCTTTTCGCTGGCTACAAGCGGCAGCGCGCCCCCTTCGCAGCCTGTACCCATACGCAACGCTGGGAGCGGCACTCTAAATTGGAGCGCCTCAAGCAGCACCGCTGACGGAGGAAGCTGGATTACTCTCTCCTCGAGCAGCGGTACAGCACCATCCATGCTGAGCGTGAGCATCGATACTGGCAAACTGCCTGGTCAAGGCTCAGCGGCTGGCACTTTTGTCGGCCAGGTGGTGCTGCAAACAGGACAAGACACCACGACCCTCCCGGTCACCGTCACTGTCGGCGACTCTGTATTCCGGCAGATCAATGCGCTCTCCTTCACTAAGGTCTACGCCGGGGCTGACCCGCTCTCGCAGGTGATCACGGTAGCGAGCACGGGAACCAAGTTCAACTACGTACCGGTCGTAGTAAACTCCACCGGTGGCAACTGGCTCTCGATCGGCAACGCCTCCGGCTACTGCTGCTTTGGGACGCCTCAATCCATCACCGTCAGCGTCAATCCTGCCGTTACTCTGGCCGCCGGCACTTATACAGCCGAGATCATTCTTAGGTCACAGAGTGGGAGTGAATCTGTCGTCGTTCCGGTCACGCTCACCATCGAGCCGGCCAGCATCTCCTTCTTTGACGCTCTCCCAGGCGAAATGAGCTTTTCGCTGGCTACCCGCGGGAATGCGCCGCCTCCGCAACCTGTACCCATACGCAATGCCGGGACAGGTACTCTGGATTGGACCGCGTCAAGCAGCACCGCCGACGGAGGAAGCTGGATCACATTGTCTGCAACCAGCGGAACAGCACCATCCATGCTGAGGGTGAGCGTCAGTCCCGGCAACCTGCCCGGTCTGGGTCTGGTCGCGGGCACGTTCACTGGCGCGGTGGTTTTGCAGACAGGAGAAGACACCGCAACCATCCCGGTTGCCGTTACAATCGGCGCCTCTGTCTTTCGCCAGATCAACGCGCTTTCCTTCACGAAAACCTATGCTGGAGCTGACCCGCTCTCGCAGGTGATTACTATGGCGAGTACCGGGACCAACTTTAACTATGAACCGGTCGTGGTCAGCTCCACCGGTGGGAGCTGGCTTTCGATCGGCAACGCGTCCGGCTACTGCTGCTTCACAACGCCTAAAGTCATTACTGTGAGCGCCAAGCCCGCCGTCGATCTGGCTGCCGGCATTTACACCGCTGAGATCATCGTTACCTCACAGAGTGGCAGCGAATCTGTCGTTGTTCCTGTCACCCTAACCGTCGAGCCACTCAGCAGCGCCTTCTTTGACGCCGAGCCCGGAGCTTTCACCTTCTCCATGACTACAGCCGGCACTACACCCGCAGCGCTGCCTTTCACCATCCAGAATGCGGGAACGTCGACCCTGGTGTGGAGCGGATCAACCAGTACCGCCGATGGAGGAAACTGGCTTAGCCTCTCGCCCGATGCTGGCGCGGCGCCCGCCACCGCGAACGTAACCGTTCATCCCGCAAATCTGCCGGAGCAGGGCCTCGTCGCAGGTTCCTTCACCGGTCAAGTTGTCCTGCAATCCGCTTCAGGTGATGTAACCATCCCAGTTACATATACTGTGGGGACGGCAGTCTTTCAGCAGCTGCAGCCCCTATCATTTTCCAAGGCATACCAGGGGGCGAATCCCGCTCCTCAGGTAATCACAGTGGCGAGCACCGGGACCAACTTCAACTATGAACCGCTGGTGATAAGCTCCACCGGTGGCAACTGGCTCTCTATCGGCAACGCATCCGGCTACTGCTGCTTTACGACACCCCAGTCGGTGTCAGTGAGTGTAAATCCGGACATCAATCTTGCAGTCGGCATTTACAAGGCCGAGATCATCGTCACATCACAAGATGGCTCAGAACCCATGGTCGTCCCCGTCACTTTCACCATTGGCAGCAACACGC
>CAXTMM010000130.1:0-5407 GCA_964245415.1 uncultured Acidobacteriaceae bacterium
GCCGGAGGCTGCGAGGAGGGTGTTGAAGTGGCGGCGGTTGAGCGGCATAGTGAGTTGAGATGAGGGTCAGGGAGTGCGGGTGGCTGATGAGAAACGGAAAGCGAAGTCAAGGAAGGTGGACTCGAGAAGGAGGCTCGCCTTGAACCGGTAGGTGATCGAGTCCCGCCCATCGCAGATGGCAGAGGCGCGATCAATGGAACACCCGTGATCCAGGCTACTCTGCTTCACTGGAACGTCCGTCTTCAGATCCCCAGGAGGGCTTCAAGGCGCTCGACCTCGACCCGGCTGCCGACGATCAGAGAGGTGCGCTCGTGGATGTTCTCGGGGCTAACCTCGAGGACGCGGCCATGGCCGGTGGTGGCGCGGCCGCCGGCCTGCTCGGCGATGAAGGCCAGCGGGTTAGCCTCGTAGAGCAGGCGCAGCTTGCCCTTGGGCTGCTTGTCGGTGGGCGGGTAGAGAAAGATGCCGCCTTTGAGCAGGGTGCGGTGGAAGTCGGCGACGAGCGAGCCGATGTAGCGCGAGCTGTAGGTGCGGCCGAGCTTGCCGATGCGCATCTCGGTGAGGAACTGGCGGTAGGCGAGCGGGAAGGTCTCGTAGTTGGCCTCGTTGACCGAGTAGTAGCTGCCCTGCTCGGGCATCTTCATGTTGTCGAAGGAGAGCACGTAGGCGCCGATGGCGGGGTCGAGGGTGAAGCCGTAGACGCCGCGTCCGGCGGTGTAGACGAAGATCGTCGAGGGGCCGTAGAGGACGTAGCCGGCGGCGACCTGCTGGAGGCCGGACTGGAGCAGAACGGACTCGACGCTCGCGCCGTCGGGCTTGCGAAAGATGGAAAAGATAGTGCCGACGTTGACGTTGACGTCGATGTTCGAGGAGCCGTCGAGCGGGTCAAAGACGATGATGAAGTTGCCGTTCTCGTGGTGCGCGAAGGTGACGGCCTCGTCGTTCTCCTCCGAGACCAGGGCGGCTACCGAGTCGCGAAGGCCGAGGCAGTGGAGCATGGCTTCGTTGGCAAAGACGTCGAGCTTCTGCTGGGCTTCGCCCTGGACGTTGGTCGCGCCGGCTGCGCCGTAGACGTCGTTCAAGCCCGCTTTGCGGATCTCGGCGGCGATCATCTTGGTGGCGAGGGTGATGCCGGAGAGTGTCCAGGAGAAGGTGCCGGAAGCGTCGGCGGTTTGGCGCTGCTGCTCGAGTAGGTGACTCTGGATGGTGGTAATCATGGCGCCTCAAGGATAGCGCAAAAAGCCGAATCTCCTGCCCGGCGGGCGATCCTTCGTTAGACCGCCTTTCGGATTCCTGAAGCGGGCGCAGGTAGAAGACTCCCCACGAAGCGGGTGCTCGCCGCGCAGGCGGTCTGGTTCTTGCGTGCGTGTTAGACGTGTGAGCAAGCAACAGAATCTCTTGGTGCAGGACGGAGTCTAGCGGATCGATTGTCAACAGGTACTTCCACCGGCCGCTCACTCTCCTGTAAGTCTCGTCCACGCGAGGAGGTGGCTCGGTAGCCTTGATACCAGCGCCAAAGCTTCTCCAGCTCAGACGCGTCGATGCACCCAGCGCTTGATCGTTAAAGGTTTGCTGCTGCGCCGCGCTGCTGCATTATCTTCGTCAAATCTCGACACGAGATAGCGCGAACATCTATCACGACAAGTTCAACGGGAAAGCGCCGACGACTGAACATGACTCACCCTGCTGACTCGGCTCCAATGTGGCATTGGTACCATGGTTGATGCAACAGAGCCGGCATCCAGGCTAATCTTTGCTGAAGATATTTCGTGTGACGGAACTGATCGTTAAAATAGCGAGTTGATGGATCTGCGAGGTCTTGAGTTCACATGTCACGCGCCTTCATGCTGCTCCTTTTCAGTTGTACAGCGATTGCATCCTGTGTCGCTCAAAAGCCTGCAAGCAACCTGAATCAGGCGCAAGCGCGCACCTACAGTCCTGGGGATCACATCACTTTCACGGTGCATCTCGACGGCGTTGACGCAAAGAAATTTAAATTCGACTACGCTGCACTCTCCTACCTTGGTGTGATTCCTCTCGACAAAGTGGCATCGAACTATCTCGGCGACCCGATTGTCACGACACCCGCCGCCGGAGTTTACCTGCTGACCTTTACAGTCGGAGAGCACACCTATCCGGGTGACTACAGTCTGCTGGTCATGTTCGAGAGCGACGATGGGACCCTGCTTTTTCCCTGGGACACAGAGTCGTCAGGCATTGCAGCTCCTGTCCACATCTTGAACCCCCGTCCTCTCCAGCGCCCAACCGTCAGAGTAGAAGGTTTAAGCGCAGAGAAAGGTGTCGACCTGCCGCGTGTAGAGTCTTCAGGAGCTGCGTTCAGGTTCACGCCTGCGGACGTGGCTTACATGCAGGGTATGATTATGCACCACGGGCAAGCTGTCGATATGTGCAATCTCATCCCCTCCCATACAGACAATCAAAAGATTCGGGAACTAGGCAGCCGCATAGGCATTCCGCAGGCTCGCGAAATCCTATTCATGCGTAAGTGGCTGAGAAGTCGCGGCCAAAGCATACAGATGGCCAGATCCGAGGCAATGGTAGGCATGCCCGGGATGGATATGAGCGGAACGATGATGTCATCCATGCCGGGTATGCTGACGGCTGCTCAGATGAAGACCCTCGACAATGCGCATGGCCAGGAGTTCGACAAACTTTTTCTCTCTGGCATGGTCCAGCATCATGAAGGTGCGCTCGTCATGACAGATGATCTTTTTGCCTCGCCCGGCGGAGGTCAGGGTCCTCTTTGTTTCTTCGCGAAACAGCTGGTCATCGTTCAGAAGAAAGAAATCGCACTGATGAAGTCGATGCAGCAAGAGATCGATCTCCGGTAGCAGTGAACAAAGCCAGTCTCGGCTGCGTGAACGCGCCTGCCGGCAGTTTGACTCGCTGGTTCTATCCGTCTGGTTGCGACAGCGAAGAGGTCGAACAGCTTATTTGTAGGGCGGAGCAGAACCGCGACAAGCGCCCTCGCTCTAACCTTCATCTTGTCTCTCAACAGCAAGTCACTTACGCTTGGCCGCGGCAGGTTCTCCCCTTGCCAGGTGCTGTCAACGTATCTTCGTAAGCGCTTCATCAGCCAGGGTGCCTTCGCCCGCGGCCATCCGCAAGGTAGCTGTAAACTTGCACAGGCGGAAAAGGGGCCAGACAATCGGAAAAGATGCCATTGGCCTCGCTACTTCATGCTGCCGTCCGTACAAAAACACGTGCTCGCCTGGCCAGCGTCCATCCCGATATCAAGCGCCGCTGGGGCAGCCTCACTCCCGGCGGCGTCCTTTGTCACCTAGCCATCTGCTATGAGCTGGTTCCCAGCGATGGAAGCATAACCCAGCGCACAGGTCTCCTCGAGAGAACCATCTTCCGTTACGGCGCGCTCCACCTTCCGTTGCGTTGGCCGCGGGGCTATCCCACTCTGCCCGAGCTGGTCGAAGGCCGGCCCGGCGTTCGCCCCGGCGCCTTTGCCCAGGACCGCGCGCGCCTGCTGGCCGCCTTCGACCAGTTTGTTGGCTCGTCCAGTGTCGCCGGACGCGCCCACCCCATCTTTGGCCCTCTGACGCACTGGGAATGGATGCGCTGGGGCTACCTGCACGCGGATCATCACCTGCGCCAGTTCGGTCTGTAGGGCAGGGACTGCTCACCTGGAGCGACGGCGTTATATCATCGCTCTGGCATCGGACGAGATCGTCCGGCGCAAAGACTCAGAAGAAGAGCGAGTTACCTACCAACTTGAAGCAAGCAAAGACAGCAGTGATTCTGGGCGCCCAGTGGGGCGACGAGGGCAAGGGCAAGATCGTGGACGTGCTCTCGGGCAACTTTTCTCTTGTGGCCCGGTATGCGGGCGGGCACAACGCCGGGCACACGGTCATCATCAGCGGCAAGAAGTTCATCCTGCAGCTGGTACCCTGCGGGGTGCTGCGGCCGGACTGCCGGGCGGTGATCGGCAATGGCGTGGTGCTGGACCCGATGGCGTTCCTGCAGGAAGTGAACAAGCTGCGCGAGCTGGGCGTCGATGTCGATGGGCAGCTGGTGGTCTCGAACCGTGCCCAGGTGATTCTTGAGTACCACCGCATGATTGAACTGGCGGCGGAGAGCGCGCCCGGGCGGCAGAAGATCGGGACTACCTCGCGCGGGATTGGCCCGGCGTATGAAGACAAGATGGCGCGCAATGGGCTGCGGGTGATCGACCTGCTGCATACGGACCTCTTAAAGACGCACATTGAGAACGCCTGCCGCGAGAAGAACACGATCGCGCAGGCGCTGTTTGGGACGCACCCGCTCGACCCGGCGCGGATGTTTGACGACTACGCGAAAGCGGCCGAAGAGCTGCGGCCGTTTGTCACCGATACCGCGGCGTTGCTGAATGGGGCTATCGCTGACGGCAAGTCGGTGATGTTCGAGGGGGCGCAGGGAACCATGCTCGACATCGACCATGGAACCTACCCGTTTGTGACCTCCTCATCGGCGACGGCGGGGGGCGCGTCGATCGGCACGGGCGTGGGGCCGACGCTGATCGGGACGGTGATCGGCGTGACCAAGGCGTACGTGACGCGGGTAGGCGAGGGGCCGTTTCCGACCGAGATCCATGACGAGTCGGGCGAGGTGCTGCGCGCGCGCGGGCAGGAGTTTGGCGCGGTTACGGGGCGGCCGCGGCGATGCGGCTGGCTGGACATGCCGCTGCTGCGCTACTCGAACATGATCAACGGGACCGAGTGGCTGGTCGTGACCAAGCTCGATGTGCTTGATGAGCTTGCGGAGATCCCGGTCTGCACCGGCTACCGGATTGCGGGTAAGCCGATCGACACGATGCCGGCCGATGTGCGCGGTCTCGAGGCGATCGAGCCGGTGTATACGACGCTGAAGGGCTGGCAGCAGTCGACCGAGCAGATGCGCCACTATGACGAGCTGCCGCGGCCGGCGAAGGAGTATCTGGGCTTCCTGGAGCAGGAATCGGGGGCGAAGATCGGTATGATTTCGACGGGGCCGGACCGGGAACAGACGATCGTGATGCCGGCATTTGAAGAGATGCTGCGCGGGCTCAAGAGCTAGAGCGGCTTGCACGCGCAACCAACACGCTTCACAGCGAAAGCGGAAAGGCTCCCCGAATGGTCAGCTTCATGGTACGGATGCGCTTCCTGAGCGAAGATCACCACGAGATTACCGACATTCTGCACAAGCTCACGGCGGCCTCGCGTCAGGAGCCGGGCTGCGTGACCTACGTGCCGCACTGGTGCGAGGACGCGCCGGATACGGTGCTGATCTATGAGCAGTACCAGGATAGCGCTGCCGCTGAGGCGCATCGGCATACGCCGCATTTTCAGGAGTTTGCAGTAGCGGGGTTGTACCAGAGGATGCGGGAGCGACAGGTCGAGAGTTTGACGGCGATTGCGTA
>CAXTMM010000130.1:5507-7203 GCA_964245415.1 uncultured Acidobacteriaceae bacterium
GGATCGCATCCGCAATCGCCACAGCCTCTACCGCGGGGCGTACTTGATGCACACGCACCACGCTCGCTCCCGCCAGCACCGCGGCCACGGTCGCCGCAATGGTAGCCGTCTCGCGCTGGTTGGGCGGAGCGTCCTGCCCGCCATGCAATTGTCCCAGCGTGCGGCCGAGAAACGACTTCCGCGAGACCCCGGCCAGCAGCGGACGCCCCAGTGCAAGCAACTGCGCCTGCCCAGCCAGCAGTGGATAGTTCGCGTCAAAGCTCTTGCCAAAGCCGTAGCCGGGATCGAGCACGATCCGCTCGGGCGCTATTCCCACCGTAAGCGCCGCGTCCAGACGCTCCTTGAGTTCGTGCCCGACCAGCCCTACGATCGAGCCTTCTTTCAAGGGTGGCAGGCGGCGCCACTCATCCGGCACCCCGCGCGTATGGGTCAGCACTACCCCGCAGGAAAGCTGAGCGCAAAGCCCGGCCATCGCCTTGTCCCATAGAAAACCGCTGACATCGTTGACGATCTCACAGCCCGCCTGGACCGCGGCATTTGCCGTCGTGGCACGGTAGGTGTCGATCGAGAGGATCGCCGCAGGGCGTTCACGAAGGATCCCCTCGATCACAGGCAGAACCCGTTCCTGCTCCTGATCGCCCGAGATCGCGGCCGTCGTGGCGGCGTGCGAGCCGGGACGGGTCGACTCGCCGCCAATGTCGAGGATGGCCGCGCCTTCGTCGAGAAGGCGGAGGCCGTGGGCGATCGCTGCTATGGCGGTGGCGGTCGCGCCAGCCTCCGAGAACGAGTCAGGCGTGACGTTGACGATGCCCATCACGGCAGTGGTCTGGCCGAGCGAGAGAGTGCGGCTGGCTAGCTGCCAGATGGTTCGATGGCGGGTGGAGAAGCTCATCCTTTGTTCATGGTAAGTGTGTTCATGTTAAGTGGCATTGCTGATAAGCTGCGATGCTACACTCCGGCCAACATGCCTTTTTGCTCTTGCCTGATGCGGCTCTCAACCCTGCCTCGCGCTGCGTGTTCACTTCGCGCCTGTTTTGCAATATCGGTGCTGCTCTGCTGCGCGACATGCGCGGCCTCCGGTCAAGACGCAACGGTAACCATCCCAGCTAATACACAGCCAACCTCGAGCAACTCGGGCAAGCAGTTTGACCGAATCACTGGAATGGCAAGCATCCTCCCGAGGGAGATCGAGGCGCTGCTCGCCTCGCCTGCGGCGATGCGGGCCCACTGGGGCATCGCGGTAGTCGATGCAGGCACCGGGGCGCTGCTTTATGCGCGTAACGATGCTCAGCTCTTTGAGCCGGCTTCAAACGTCAAGCTGTACACGACCGCTGCCGCGCTGGGCCTTCTGGGGCCGGCGTTTACGATGCAGACCAGGGTGGTTGCCCAGGGGTCGATCACCCCGGACGGGCACCTGCATGGCGTGCTGAAGCTGGTGGGTGGGGGTGACCCGACATTGTCTGGCCGTACGTACCCATATGCAGCGCATACAGCTCGGCCCGATCCGCCGCTGCATGCGCTCGACGAGCTGGCCGCGCAGGTAGTGGCTGCCGGTATCCGCGCGGTCGACGCGATTGATGCCGATGACAGCAACTTTCGCTACGAGCGCTATGGCACGGGCTGGGGCTGGGACGACCTGCCGTGGGAGTATGGTGCTCCCGTTTCTGCGTTGACGGTCAATGACAACGTTCGGTAT
>CAXTMM010000130.1:7213-7831 GCA_964245415.1 uncultured Acidobacteriaceae bacterium
CCCCAAGAAGAAGAACTGGGCGCTCGAGAACCTCCCGTTCCGCAACGAGTGGGTCCTGATCGTCGACGCCGACGAGGTGGTGCTGTCGGACCTGGCCGCGGAGATCGCCCGCCAGGTCGAGGCCGACGACGCTGATGGCTACTACCTCCGCTGCCGGATCGGAAGCTCATCTTGGCTTGAGCCGGGAGGTGGATGGGGGGCCGCTGCTGATCTATGGCACGCTGCCAGCCGGCGGCAAGCCGGTGAATGCCGCCATAGCGATGCGGGACCCTGCCGGCTTTGCCGCCAACGCGTTTGCGGCAGCGCTGGCTGCGCGCGGCGTGCAGGTGGGGAGTGGCAGGCAGGCTTCGCATCGGCCGCCTACGGACACAGTGAGCTTTGCCGTCGAGAGCCGGTTGCCGGTAACCCTGCAGGCGCCGGGGCCTGTGTTTCCCTCGGTGATGCCGGGAAGGCTGGTTGCGACCCGGGTGTCGCCGCCACTCTCGCAGATTGTGACGGTGGTGAACAAGGTAAGCCAGAACCTGCATGCGGAGATGCTGCTGCGGCTGCTGGGCGAGACTGAGGGCGCGAACGGCTCGGCAGTAGAGGGAGTGCGGGTGGTGCGGCAGTTTCTCGTTT
>CAXTMM010000131.1:0-7402 GCA_964245415.1 uncultured Acidobacteriaceae bacterium
GTGTTGCATCAAGCGTGAAGCCTCCACTGCTACAAACGAACTGGGACGAAGCCCTGCTCCCCTATTAGAGCATTTCTCTGCCGCGGTCCGTGCCCGACGAGCAAGATTGGCTCGCCCGGCAACCGACTCTTGCCGCATCCGAGCCGGTCAGGTACATAGAATAAGAGAGCTCGTAGGACCGGGACTGCTCAGACAGAGGTAGCACACGATGCGCGGATTTTTGCTTGGCCTTCTCCTTGGACTGCTCACCATCCCCGTAGGCGCTGCACTTTACCTGCGCTACGGCAATGTGCCGGTCGCGGTCACGGACCCGGCCTTTCCCCGGGAACAGGCCATCGTCAACGGTCCGCTCGACGCCCGCATCGACAAGGAGAGCCCCCACACGGTGCCGCTTGAAGCCAGCGCCGCCAACCTGCTGACCGGCGCAGCGGTCTACCGGGAACAGTGTGCGGCCTGCCACGGGCTCTACGGACGGACTGCAAGCTTTGCCGCGCACATGTACCCTGAGGCGCCGCAGTTATGGGCGCCGCACGGGCATAGCGGTGTGGTTGGGGTAAGCGACGACCCGCCAGGTGAGACCTACTGGAAGGTGAAGAACGGCATCCGCCTGTCAGGCATGCCGGCCTATGCGCAGGTACTTAATGAGACCCAGATGTGGCAGGTCTCGCTGCTGCTTGCGCATGCCAATGAAGCTATGCCGGATGAGGTCATGACACTGCTCAAGCAGCCGCTCATCCCCCACATCGAGCCTGCGTCCATCACCCCGCATGGCGAGGAAACGCACATGCCGCCCAGTGCCCTTGAAGGACCACCGGCGCCATAGAGCCCCGCGCCTCTCAGGAGAGACGCGGGATGTTGCTTTTAAAACTCGAAGCGCAACGCGACCTGTCCGGTGCGGTTTGAGGCATTGTCCGCAGTCTGCGCCGCGGTTAGCTGTCCAAAGGTCGCGGTGTTGTCGATCTGTGTAGCTGGCGGCGCGAAGTTGGTATGGTTGATCACGTTGGAGAAGGTGGACTCAAAACGCAGCCTGGTGCTTTCAGTAAAGGCGTACTCCTTGGCTACGCCAAGCGCCACCGCAATTGTGCCTGGCCCCTCAAGGATGCCAACCCCGGCATTGCCGAAGCGTCCAGCGCCGGCCGGCGTCGGCGCAAAAGCGGCAGGGTTGAAATACTGCGACCCTGAGCGGCCACTGGAGTAGTTCTTGCTGACGGCATCAGGACGCAGGGTGGCTCCGCGATTAATCACGTTGGTGTTGGACTGGTCATAGCTGGTGCTGATGCTCGGCGTGAGCCATGGACCGGTCTGCAGGAGAGTGACACTATTCACGTTCCAGCCGCCCGCCAGGGCTTCTACCAGATGGCTATGGGGTTGAAAGAGCCTGCCTTTGCCGACCGGCAGCTGGTAGCTGCCGGAGACCAGGAAGCGGTCGCGCCGGGTACCCTCTACATTGCCATAGTCAGACCGGGTGTCAAAGCGGTTGGTGATGGGTATGCCGTAGTTCACCTCGCCGGCAAAGGCGGTCGGAGTGTCTCCTTGATTGTCAGCCAGGTTCTTGGCCAGCGTGTAGTTGGCGTCAAAGTAAAGCCCCTGCGCCATGCGGTGCGTCGCTTCTACCTCGAGGCCCTGGTAGCTCGCGGTGCCGTGATTGAAGGTGCTGTAGAGCTCGAGCCAGTTCAGATAGGGCGAACGAGGATCGACATAGGGGCTGGCGGCCGTGGTCGTGAACGGCGTGGTGCTGGCCGGAATCTGGTTGAGATCCTCAGTGATGTTGAGCCGGTAGGTGTGCATGCCGACGTAGCTCAACCGGAGAGAGGTATTGGATTCGAGCTGCCGCTCGATGGTGAGGTTCCACTGGGTGGACTGCGGGTCGCGATAGTACGGATCGACGCCCTGGTCAAGGCCGCCGCCGCCATACTGCACGCCGACCGAAGGCGGTGCAGTGTTGGGGAACTGGATCAGCGGGTGCGTGCCAGTCCCATCGGTCACCGAGCTGTTCGCATAGGTGTGCAGGTTTGATGTGGGATTACCACTATTGTTAAACGACAGAGGACCTAGATTGGTCATCGTGTAGACGCCGAAGCCGGCACGGACGACCGTTTTCGTGTCGTTGAACGGCCGGTAGGCGATCGAGACACGTGGCTGCCAATTGCCGAAGTAGGTATGGCGCAGACCTTCGGGCAGGTGATCCTGCTTAGCGGTCAGGTACCGGGTGCATGGCAGCGCGGTCTGATCCAGGTTGCAGGCATTAAAGGACTGCTGAAAGGCAAGGTTCGAGCTGACCAGGTTTTCCTTCTGGAGGTAGCTGGACAGCTGATCCGGCACGACGATGGCGTTCTGCGTCTGGTCGAAGTTGGCCAGGTTGCCGCCATCCTCATGAAAGCTGGGCAGTACCTGCCAGCGCAGGCCATAGTTGACCGTGAGCTTGCTGTTGACCTGCCAGGTGTCTTGCCCATAGGCGCTGTACTGCCAGGCCGTGCCACCTACATCGGGGCTGGACACGGCGAAGAAGAGGGTGGTCGGCGCGCCTTGAAGGAAGTCGCCAAAAGCGTTGCCGGTAAAGTTGGGCTGGAAGGTGAACTGACCGAAGTCATCGGACGGCAGGAAGAGCTCGACGTCAAAGTAGCGCACCCGGCGCAGGTCGACGCCGCCCTTGAGGGTGTGGCTGCCACGCGTCCAGGTGACATTATCGGTAAACTGCATGGTTTGGGACTTGGTGGTGCCGGTCTTGTCACGCCCGATCGGCTCAAAACCGGTCCCGGCGTTGAAGTTGAAGGTCGGGAAGGCGTGAGTGGTCGGATGCTGACTGATATTCACGCCCGCCAGGTCGAGCTGCGAGAGTGCGTCGGCGCCAGCGATAGGGAAGTCAACGTTGGTCAGCACGTCGGTAAAGCCATAGCGAAACTCGTTGAGCAGGCTGGGGCTGATCGCATAGGTGTAGGAGGCGAGGAAGCTGCGGTTGTGGATGCTGTCCACGTCGTTGGGCAGCAGCGGATTGGCAATGTCGGAGGTAATGTTCTTCCGGCTGAAGCGGGCGTAGATCGAGTGCTTGTCGTTGAAGGTGTGATCGATGCGCAGATCAGCGCCGTCGGTACGCGCCGGGGTCTCTTGAAAATGAGCGTAGTTATAGCTCGAGTTCCCGGTGACATTCGGCAGCGGGTAATACGCCAGCAGCGCCTTCGCAGTCGGCGAGATGGTGGATGGATCAAGTACCGGTCCGCCGATGTCGGTCAGGTTGCCCGAGCGGTCCGCCGCGCTGGGCACGAGAAACTGCTGGTTGACTGCGGTGGTGCGGCGGTTGCCTTCGTAGTCGGCGAAGAAGAAGGTCTTGCCGTGTCCGTCATACAGGTGCGGCACGACGAGCGGACCGCCGACGGAGCCGCCAAAGGTATTAAACCGCTTGGGCGCCTTGGCTCCAAAGCCGTAGGGGTTGGCATCAAGCGCATCGTTCTGCAGATACTCAAAGAGGCTGCCATGATATTGGTTGGTGCCGCTCTTGGTGGTAAAGGTAACATCGCCTACCTGGGAGAATTCGGCGCTGTTGTTGAAGGCCGTGACCTTGACCGCCGAGATGCCCTCCTGCGAGGGATAAGCATCCTGCAGCGCGCCGTTGGAGCGGACATTTGAGGTAGAGATGCCATCGACGGAAAAGTTGACCATCGACGAGCTGGCGCCGTTAAGCGCGATGTTGCCCGAAGAGTCCTGCTGCACGTTGGCCGAGAGCGAGAGCGAGCCCAGCGGACTGGTGGTGGTGGCCCGGTTGTTGAGCGGCAGCTGGGTAATCTGCAGGTTATTCTTGGAGTCAGTTAGCGTGCCGTCGTCGGTGTCGATCTGTGTAGGCGCCGCGGTCACTTCAACGGTCTGCGCCTGAGAGGCAATCTCGAGCACAATAGGCAGGCGCAAAGTCTGCCGCGCCTCAAGCGCAGCCGAAGCAATCGCAGTGTCAGAGAAGCCGGACGCATGCACTACGACGCGATAGTGGCCGGCCTTCAGATTTTCAGCAGTAAACTCGCCTGCGTCGTTGGACTTCAACTCGCGATCGACATTCTCATCGAGAGAGTGGAGCAGCACGCTCGCGCCCGGGACCACGGCGCCTGAAGCATCGGAAACTGTGCCCCGGATGCTGCCGAAGGTAGACTGGGCGAGCGCCGCAGGTCCACCCATGGCCAGTGACACCAGCAGAAAACCCACGGCCATCCAGAGGGTTAGTTTCTTCTGTATGCCAATCTTGTTTTTTGCCGCTTGGTAAGTAGGAAAGATAGGAATTGATGCAGTCACGACGGCCTCCACATGGGATTCGGATACATTCCGGCCCACTTAGAGGAGACAACGAACGGTTGTAAAAATTCTAGAAGAGAAACCTGTTTTATCTTTTTTCTTACGAAGTTTTAGCTGTTTCCTTTCAACTTTCAAAGAGGCAGCCGCACTAGGTTTGTGCCTAATATTTTGACTTGATGGCGTACGTGGCGCCGATGGTGAATTGGAACGAGTTGCGCGTGGTGGGTGGCAGAGTCACGGGCGCGTTATTCAGGTAGGAATCAAGCGAGCCTACAGTGAAGCCCAGGTTCTTCCAGGTCGGAAACGTGAGCGCATCTGTCTCGGTCGCAGAGTAGGCATGCGGGTTATTGAACGCCGGCAGAAAACTCAGCTGCTGGTTGAACGTGATGTGCCGAGGCAGCGTGAGCAAGTAGTTGGCCGCAACGGTCGCGCCGATCAGGTTCTGGTTTGAGTTTACCGACGAGCCAAAGAACTTCTGGCTCTCATACTGCGCTACCACCTTCAGGTCCAGCTCGTCCTTGGGCCGCTTGATTGCCGTCCAACCTACTCCTACGCCGTAGACCTGCTGCAGCTGCAAGGACTGGGCAAAGTTGTGGTCGAACGAGAGGTCGCCCAGGTAGTAGAAGCGCGGGGAGAAATACTGATCGCGTTCGCCGTCCCCATGCAGGATGTTGCTCTTGGTCGTTGTCTCCGGGTTGAAGACGCCGTTCGCGTCGACAAACGCCGGCGAGTTGATCTTACCGAAGGACGAATTGAAGTCGACGGTAGTCCGATTGCGAGGCTTGAGCCAGTTGACCGTCGGCACAATGCGCGCGAGCGCCACGGCCGAGGTTACGGTGTACTGGTTCTCGGTTGCTTTGACCAGGGTGACACCAGCGGTCGCGCTCCCGTTCCATGCCTCAAAGAAGCCGGGTTCGCTGAGCAGCTGCTTGTCGAGCGTGGCCTGGTCGATGAGATAGGCAGCGTTGGCTGTGGGAATCGATGGGATTGACCTGGTCGCCGCAGCAGTTGGGGCCAGGTGGATCCTTTGGTCGCGGACAGTGGGCGCGCCGATGGAGATCTGCCCTTCGCCAAGCTTGCGATTTGGGCTTACGCCCTTCTCAAGAACAGCAAAGTTACCCTCTGCGTGGAGCTCCTTGATCTTGTTCCAGGGAATGTTCAGGTCGCCGGCCAGGTCGCTGTGGAAGGTAACGGTGCCGTTGACTACGCGCACCAGCTTGCCCGAGAGGCGGTCGCCATTGGTAAAGAGAATGACGTCAGGCGTGGGTGCCGGCGCCTTCTCAGGTGACGGGGCGGCGAGCAGTGGGAGGGCCGGGGCGAGCAGTGCAAAGAGCAACAGGGAGATTAAGCGCGCACCGGGGCGCTGTCTCGGCAAAAGGCACTTCTGTATCAAGCGTCACTCCTATGGAAAAGCTGCCCAGATTGTAACGGGTAGTCCTGCTGCAGCCGAGAGCCCGGGTTGCCCCTGCAGGCTGTATCCTTAACCGATCCTGACTCGGTTCTTGGCCGAAATGAAAGCGGGCTCGGGAGGAATACGTTCCGGAGCGCCCGGCCGGTCGTAAGATAGAAGCATGTCGATCACCCGCGAACAAGCCCTGGACTACTTCCGCTCCGACGACCTGATCGGTCTCGGCATGGACGCCGACGCCATGCGGCGCAAGCTGCACCCTGAGGGCGTGGTGACCTACATCATCGATCGCAACATCAACTACACCAACTTCTGCACCGAGTACTGCACCTTCTGCGCCTTCTACCGTCCGCTTAAGGGCAAGCTCGCGAGCGAAGGCTACATCCTCGATTTCGAGACCATCTACGCGAAGATCGCCGAGACGCTCGAGATGGGTGGTACCGGCGTGCTGATGCAGGGCGGGCTGCACCCGGAGCTCAAGATTGACTGGTTTGAGAAGCTGCTGCGCGGGATTCGCGAGCGCTTCCCGTCCATCTGGCTGCACTGCTTGTCGGCGTCCGAGATCCTGGCCATCGCCGAGTACTCCGAGCTCTCGCTCCACGACACGATCATGCGCCTGCGCGACGCCGGCCTGCAGTCGATCCCCGGCGGCGGCGCCGAGATCCTTAATGACGAAGTCCGCTTCAAGATCGCCCGGCTCAAGTGCCGGACCGAGGACTGGCTGGCCGTGCACCGGACCGCCCACCAGCTAGGCATGCGCACGACCGCGACGATGATGTTCGGCGTGGGCGAGACCGTCGAGCACCGCGTCAACCACTTCGAGCAGGTCCGCCGCCTGCAGGAAGAGACCGGCGGCTTCACCGCGTTCATCCCCTGGAGCTTTCAGCCCAACAACACCGCGCTCGGCGGCCGGGGCTGGGATGAGGCGACCGCAGTCGAGTATCTGAAAGTCCTCGCCATCTCGCGCCTCTATCTCTCAAACATTGAGAACGTGCAGTCCAGCTGGGTCACGCAGGGCCTGAAAGTCCTGCAGATGGGCCTGCGCTTTGGCGGCAACGACGTTGGCTCGGTCATGCTCGAAGAAAATGTCGTCAAGGCCGCAGGCACATCCAATTGCACGACAGAGGAAGAGCTGCGGCGTATTATTCGAGACGCAGGATTTCGGCCGGCACAGCGCGACACTCTGTATACGACCCTCTTCCTGAACTAATCGGCGCTGTTTTCACCTTGCGTCTGGAAAGAAGTGAACTTCTCAGACGCTCTGCAGATGCGCCCCGATCCAAACCGCCAAATCTTCTTCTTTTATGTCACCACTGGCCACCGCCAGCATAGCCAGGACAGCTTCCTGCTGGCTCACGCCAAGCCTGTATCCATGCATTCTGAGGAACAACCCTACTACCAGAAGCGCCGCGCGCTTGTTTCCGTCGTTGAACGGGTGATTGCGCGCAATGCCTACGGAGTAAGCCGCAGCCAGTTCAGCCAGACTTGCGTCCTGGTTGTAGTTGAGCATATGCTGCGGACGAGCTAGCGCCGAATCCAGCAGTCCTTCATCTCTCAAACCGTGCAATCCACCGTGTTCTAGAAGACTCTCTTCCTGCAGCGCGAGCAGCGTATGCCGGTTGACCCAGCTGATCTCAATTTCGGAACTCACTTGGCCAAAGCCCGGAAAGCCTCCCGAAACTCTTTCATGAACTCGCGACCGATCTCCAATTGCCGTTG
>CAXTMM010000131.1:7412-7736 GCA_964245415.1 uncultured Acidobacteriaceae bacterium
GACTGGCCATGTGCTTATGGCGCCGCGCACCCAAATTGCCGTTGCACTTCGGCGTCATAGGGCGTCAGCAAATACCCATCTCTGGTCTCTATCGCGTGCAGCGTGTCGCCCTTCTCCAGTTTCATACGAGCCAGCATCTCCTTCGGAATCACAAGACCGGTCGACGTTCCCACAGCAGTAAGCTTAAGCACGGGCATAGCGCTCCTCCTCCATCATTATATACATACCTATGCCTATCTCGGGATCGCTGCCTATACTCACTTGCGTCCACTCTCCTCTACAATCAACTTATTCCCACGCGGAGGCTGAACCCTGCACGCACCC
>CAXTMM010000132.1:0-7603 GCA_964245415.1 uncultured Acidobacteriaceae bacterium
ACGTAGCGCACCGTAATGGCCGGGTCGTGAAAAATCTCAATCAGCTTCAGGCGCGTCTCCTCGCGAGAGTGGCCGGGCAGGATGCGGCAGTTTACATTGGCGGTGACCTTGGCGGGCAGGGCGTTGCGGGCGTGGCCGCCTGAGAGCATGGTCGCGACGCAGGTGGTGCGGACGGTGGCGTTGTAGAGCGGCATGGCGGAGAGCCGGGCGAGCGCGGCCGGGTCGGGGGGCGTCGAGAGGATCGCCTTGAGATCGGCGCCGGTTTGTCCCGGGATGCGGGTGTCCATCTGCTCAATGTAGGCGCGGGTGATCGCGTTCAGCTCGAACGGGAAGGTGTACTGCTCGAGGCGCGAGAGCGCGTCGGCGATGTGGTAGATGGAATTATCGCGCGTGGGCAGCGAGCTGTGGCCGCCGGGGTTGGTCGCGGTCAGTTCGTAGTCGCCGTAGAGCTTTTCAGTCGCGTTGACCTCCATGACGACGGGTTTGCCATGCTGCATGCCGACGCCGCCTCCATCGGTATTGAGCACGTAGGCGGCTTGGATCAGGTCGCGGTGGTGCTTGAGCAGCCAGTCGACGCCGTTCGACGCGCCGCCTTCCTCATCGGCGGTGAGGGCCAGGATGAGGTCGCGATCCGGCTTGTAGCCCTCCTGCCTGAGATGGATAAAGGTGGTGATCATGATGGCATCGTTGTCCTTCATGTCCTGGGTGCCGCGGCCATAGTAGAAGCCGTCCTTCTCGAGGAACTGGAAGGGATCGGTGGTCCAGTCGCTGCGGTTGGCTTCAACCACATCGAGGTGGCCGATGAACAGGATCGGCTTTTTGGCGCCTGTGCCGTGCAGCCGGACGACAAGGTTCTGCTTGCGGTCGCTGGGGCCCAGCAATTGCAGGTCGCCTTCGGGGAAGCCGGCGTCCAGAAAGCGCTGCCGCATGGCTTGGGCGGCGGCGGTCACGCTGCCGACCGAGTCGGTGGAGTTGATCTCGACAAGCTGCTTGAAGATGCTGTGCGCGAGTGCCTGGTAATCGTTTTGCGCGAGGCTGGTCAGCGCGCCGCAGAGCGCGAGGGCAGCGACGATGAGAGAGTGAAAACGGGGCGTACGCATGAGCAGGGGCTCCGGAACAGAAGGCTGGTTGCCAACACATTAGCAGAGGTTTGCCGATGCGCAAGCGGTCTGCATGACGCTATGTGACTAGGAGCGGGAGCGAAAATCAAGCATACTGGCAGAACATGCAGGCATTGCCACCTTTCAAACTGACCCCTTACTTTCAGACGCGCATCTGGGGATTTCGCGATTTGGCGCCCTGGTTTGACTTCAGGGTCGAGCCCGGGTCTGACGCAGAGCCGATTGGCGAGGTCTGGCTGACCGGCGCCAAGTGCAGGGCAGCCTCCGGGCCGCTTGCGGGTAAGAACTTTACCGAGATCATGGCTGAGTACGGTCCGGCGATCCTCGGGTTAGACCACGTGCCGGCCCAGATCGAGGGCGGCGGCGCGCCGGAGTTTCCGCTGCTCATCAAGGTGCTTTTCCCCCGAGAAAAGCTGAGCGTACAGGTGCACCCGGATGACCTGCTGGCCCGACAGATTGGAGAGCCGCGTGGTAAGACCGAATGCTGGTATGTGCTGGAGGCCGAACCTGAGGCGAAGGTAGCGCTTGGTTTAGAGCCGGGAGTGAGCGCAGACCAGGTCCGCGCGGCCATCGATGATCAGAGCCTGGAAGACCTGCTGGGTTGGGTGCCGGTCGAGGCGGGCGACATGATTTACGTGGACGCCGGGACGGTACATGCGATCTGGCCGGGCTCAGTGATCCTGGAAACCCAGCAGACCTCTGACATCACCTACCGCCTGTATGACTACGGGCGGCCGCGGGAGCTGCACGTGGACAAGTCGCTCCGCGCCATGCGCCTTGAGACGGCTGCGGGCAAGATTCGTCCACAAGTAGACAACGGCCATACAGTTCTGGTCGATGAGCGGTACTTCCGTGTAGAGCGCTGGCAGTTGAATGGCGCAGCCCAGGCGGCGAAGCTTTCGATTGCATGCAACAATGCCAACACAGACGGCCGGACGGCGGCACTGTTCTTTGTGACCCAGGGTGTTGTCAGGATTGGCGGCGAAGGCTGCGAAACCTTCACGCTCGGTCGCTGTGAGCTGGCGCTGGTGCCTGCGAGCGCGAATGAGGTCACGATTGAGCCGGTTGACTCGGCAGAGGTTGTGCGCATCTTGCCGCGATAGAGAGGACTATGACGAACCAGGTCCAGTTTCGCCCGATCATCCTCGCTGGAGGCAGCGGCACTCGGTTTTGGCCGCGGAGCCGGAAGGCGCGCGCCAAGCAGATTCTTGCGCTCGATGGCGAGCGGACGATGATCCAGCGGACGGTCGATCGCCTGGCGCCGATTGCGCCTGCGTCCTCTGTCTGGGTGATCACGAACGACCTGCTTTCGGACACGATCTGCGGGCAGCTGGGCTCGATTCCTGAGGGGCAGGTGGTCTGTGAACCATCGGCCCGCAACACTGCGCCGGCGGCAGGGCTGGCGGCGTTTCTGATCGAGAAGGAGAATCCGGATGCGGTGCTGGGCATGTTTCCGGCTGACCATGTGATTGCGGACGAGCCTGGTTTTCTGGCGGTGATTGAGCGGGCGATCGCGCTTGCTGCAGCGGGCGAGACGATGGTTGTGCTGGGGGTGACGCCGAACCGGCCTGAGACCGGGTACGGGTATATCGAGACTGGCGAGACGATGGCCGGCGGCGAGCTGCGGGTGCGGCGCTTTACCGAGAAACCGAACCAGGAGCGAGCTGAAGAGTTTGTCGCCGCTGGGAATTATCACTGGAACTCGGGGATTTTTATCTGGTCGGCGCGGACCCTCGCCAATGCTATGCGCGAGCACCTGCCGGAGACCTCGCCGCTGCTGGAGCAGATTGCCGCCGCGCATGGCACGCCGGAGTTCGAGCAGGTGTTTGCCGAGCTGTATCCGCGGTGCGAGAACATCAGCGTGGACTATGCGATTCTGGAGCCGCGCTCGGCCAAGGGCGAGCACCACTCGAACCTTTTCTGTCTTCCGGCTGACTTTGGGTGGAATGATCTGGGGTCATGGGCGGCGCTGTACGAGCACCAGGTGGACCAGTTGAAGGCTGGTGACGCTTCAGGCAATGTGGCGGAGTCGGCGGGGCTGGTGGCGATCGATGCGCATGGAAATTACGTGTTTAGTCCGAAGAAGATGGTGGCGCTGGTTGGGGTGAAAGATATTGTGGTTGTCGAGACCGACGATGCCATTCTGGTGACGACGCGGCATCACTCGCAGGATGTGGGCAAGGTGGTTAAGGAACTGGCGGCGAAGGGGCGTACGGAGCTGGTTTAGAGCTTTTCGATCGGCAAAGGGAGATCACGTTCGTAGATGGCGTATGCAGGCGTAATCAAGTTTGGCACGGACGGCTGGCGCGGCGTGATCGCGGAAGAGTTCACGTTTGCCAATGTGCGCGTGGCGGCCGAGGCGATCGCGAGCTATGTGCGCGGCGAGACGGCTTCACCCCAGGCTGGGATGGCGAGCAAGACGGTGTGCATTGGGGATGACACGCGGTTTGGCTCGCGGGAGTTTGCGCGTGCTGTGGCCGAGGTGCTGGCCGGATCGGGGATTCGCGTGGCGCTGGCTGATCGGATTACGCCTACGCCGGCCTTGTCGCTGGGGGTGCGCGAACGAGGGGCGGCTGGCGGGGTGATGATTACCTCCTCGCACAATCCTTTCCAGTGGAATGGGGTGAAGTACAAGGGCTGGTATGGCGGGTCGGGTAAGCCTTCCATGATTGCCGAGATCGAGCAGCAGCTGGGTACCCCGGTGGTTGCGGCTGGCGTGCCTGCTGCGATTGATCTTGTCGATTTCCATACTCCCTATATAGACGCGATCTCGAAGTTTGCTGATCTGGAGTTGATCAAGGCGTCGGGGTTGAAGTTTGCGGTGGACTGCATGTATGGCGCCGGGCGCGGGGTGCTGGCGGGGATTTTTACGAAGCTCGGCGTGGAGTTTATCGAGATTCGCGCGGAGCATAATCCGCTCTTTCCGGGGATCAATCCGGAGCCGATCGAGCCGCATATTCGTGCTTTGCAGGACGTGACTGTGGCCGAGAAGTGCCATGCCGGGCTCGCTACCGATGGGGATGCGGACCGGATCGGGGCGGTGGATGAGCATGGGAACTTTGTGGACCCGCATAAGATTTTTTCGCTGATTTTAGAGTGGCTATTGAAGACCAAGGGCTGGCCGGGCGGGGTGACGCGGGCGTTCAATACCACCTGCATGCTCGACCGCATCGCCGCCAAGTATGGGCGCAAGCTTTACGAGCATGGGATCGGGTTCAAGTATGTCTGCGACCTGATGCTCGACGAAGATATTTTGATCGGCGGTGAGGAGTCGGGAGGCATTGGCATCAAGCGCCACCTGCCGGAGCGCGATGGATTGTTAAACGCGCTGCTGATTGCGAACATCATGTCGGAGGAGAAGAAGACGCTTGGGCAGTTAGTCGCCGACTTACAGAGCGAGTACGGCGAGCATCATTATGGACGGATCGATTTGCATATCGCAGATGATCTGAAGAACGCGACGATTGCGAAGGCGAAGGCTGGGGTGAGTGCGTTTGCGGGGATGGCGGTGGAGCATGTGGAGACGCTCGATGGGATCAAGTTTTTTCTTGATAATCCTGAAGCTGAGACGAAGCCCCATGCGGCGAAGACCTGGTTGTTGTTGCGGGCTTCGGGGACTGAGCCGTTGTTGAGGATTTATTCGGAGTCGGTGTCGAAGGAATCGGTGGGGAAGTTGCTGGAGGCGGCGCAGCAGTTTGCGATGAGCAGCTTGAACTGATGGGCTGCGACTGCATGGCTGAAGTATAAGTAGGCGAGCCAACGCTCTCGAGAGATTTGCAGTTACTCTCCTCCCTAGCTGTCCTTGCGATAGAGCAGATCCCGGATCGCTGACCGGCGGGCTTCGTTTGCTTCCGCGGCTGCCTTTCGCTCGGTGGCGTCCATGCGGGACTTGGTTTCGGGGTTGGTGGGTTCGTCCGTGCTGCAGTCGGGGCAGCGGTTGGCGAATCCTGGCTTGTTGGGCTTTAGCTCGAACTCCTCTTGGCAGACAGCACATACTTTGATCGGGAAGGGCATGACCCTTCCATGATAAATCGGCTGGCCTGGCCCAAGAAAATGTCGGCAGAAACGCTTCATCGTGCGGCTTGGCGCCCGGCAGAAGAATCATATCGATTGAGGATGCATGCGCCAGCCAGGCGCCCGGAAAGGCCTCAAAGACTATGAGCACATCTGCCGTTGCTACCCCAGCCACCCAGAGTAAAACCCCCCTCACCCAACTGTCCGCGTGGAAGGCGCTCGAGGCCAACTACAAGACTGTAGCGCCGATGCACCTGCGCGAGCTATTCAAGGCTGACCCTTCGCGCGGCACCAAGTTCACCGCTGAGACCTTAGGGATTTATCTCGATTACTCCAAGCACCGCATCACCGACGAGACGCTCAAGCTGCTGCTGGAGCTGGCCGAGCAGTCAGGGCTGAAGGAGCACATCGAGGCGATGTTTGCGGGCAAGAAGATCAACTCGACCGAGGGCCGGTCTGTGCTGCACGTGGCGCTGCGCGCGCCCAAAGGGGAGACGATCCACGATGGGGACGGCAAGAATGTCGTGCCTGAGGTGCATGAGGTGCTTGACCGGATGGCCTCCTTTGCCGAGCGGATTCGATCGGGCGCGTGGACCGGCTACACGGACAAGCCGATCAAGACGATTGTCAACATCGGCATCGGCGGCTCGGACCTGGGGCCGGTGATGGCGTACGAGGCGCTGAGACACTACTCGCAACGCGACCTGGCGTTCCGGTTTGTCTCAAACATCGATGGGACCGACTTCCACGAGGCGACGATCGACCTTGATCCCGAGGAAACGCTATTCATCGTGGCGTCGAAGACCTTCACAACGCTTGAGACGATGACCAATGCGGACTCGGCGAAGAAGTGGGCGCTGGCCAAGCTGAAGCACCATGACGCGGTGGCGAAGCACTTTGTGGCGCTCTCGACCAATGCCGAGGGTGTGTCGAAGTTCGGTATCGATACGGCGAATATGTTTGGGTTCTGGGACTGGGTTGGTGGGCGCTACTCGATGGACTCGGCGATTGGACTCTCGACGATGATTGCGATTGGGCCGGAGAACTTCAAGAAGCTGCTGGCCGGGTTCCACGAGATGGACGAGCATTTCAGAACGACTCCCTTCGAGAAGAATCTGCCGGTGCTGATGGGTGTGCTGGGGGTTTGGTACACGGATTTTTTCGGCGCCGAGACGGTTGCGGTGCTGCCTTATGACCAGTACCTGAAGCGCTTTCCCGCGTACCTGCAACAGTTGACGATGGAGTACAATGGCAAGCATGTGACTCTATCGGGCGAGACGGTCAACTACGCGACAGGGCAGATTTTTTGGGGTGAGCCTGGGACCAACGGACAGCACTCGTTCTACCAGCTTATCCACCAGGGGACCAGGCTGATTCCATGCGAGATTATCGGGTTCTCGAAGACGCTCAATCCATTAGGTAAGCATCACGATTACCTGATGGCCAACGTGTTTGCGCAGGCTGAGGCGCTGGCATTCGGCAAGACGAAGGAAGAGGTGGAGGCAGAGGGCGCGCCGCCTGAGCTGGTGCCGCACAAAGTATTCGATGGGAAC
This sequence comes from uncultured Acidobacteriaceae bacterium, assembly GCA_964245415.1. Classification (GTDB taxonomy): domain Bacteria; phylum Acidobacteriota; class Terriglobia; order Terriglobales; family Acidobacteriaceae; genus EB88. The sequence goes on from CAXTMM010000132.1 coordinate 6,689, forward strand.
CGGCCTACAAACACCATCCTGGTCGATAAGCTGACGCCGGAGTCGCTAGGCCGGCTGGTGGCGCTTTATGAGCACATGGTGTTTACGCAGGAGACAATCTGGCAGATTAACTCGTTTGACCAGTGGGGCGTGGAACTGGGCAAGAAGCTGGCTACGGCGATTACGGGCGACCTGGATGGGTCAAAGCATCATGAGCATGACAGCTCGACTACGACGCTGCTCGAGCGTTACAAGTCAGAGCGGTAAGTACCGGCTGTTAGGCTGCGCCTGCAATGCGCAGCCTCGGTTCTCTACTTGTCGTCGGCGGTGGGGCCGAAGGTAGCGGGTACAGGTCGATTAAGCAGGCGAAGATACACGGTGAGCTGGCCGCGATGATGGATCATGTGGTTGAGCGCGTTGTTGCGGTACGCGGTATATCGGGTGCCGGTGAAAACTGGTTCGCCTTTGCGGGTGAGCGTCCAGGTTTCGTCGAAGGCCGCATCTGTCGTGGCTTTCATCGCGGCAATTGCCTGAGCTGCTAGCTCGTCGAAGTCCGCGAGCAGGCTAGCTTTGGTCTCCATGCGAAGGATCTTGCGCGGGTCTGACGGCGTGCCCATGTCAACGCCGGGCACGGTAAGAATGATGCCGATGATGCCGGCGAATTCAGCGGTGTGGCCGGCGAGTCGGTTGAGGGGCATGGATTTTTCATGAGACTTGAAGTCGTTGTGGCCATCGGGTACGGCTTCAAGGACGCGCCGGGTCTTGGCTAGTTCGAATTCTAATTCCGGGAGGAGGCGGACGCTAAGTTGCTGTGGATCGGTCATGGCAAGCTCCTGAGAGTATTCTGCGTGAAGTCTTCTAATCTTAACGTTTGCGATCTTCTACTGTGATGGAGCGCCGAGCAGTTAAAGCCTGTTTTCTCGGAACGACGGGAGT
>CAXTMM010000133.1:0-7598 GCA_964245415.1 uncultured Acidobacteriaceae bacterium
CTCATAACGAAACAGCGGGAATAATTTGACACGCCCGGATTGCCATCACCGCTGTGCGCCTTCAGCGAGGCAGGTGTTCTGCCCGTAAGAGACCGATGGCGAGAGCCCCAACACTTTCAAGGCGCTTTTCGTAGTCTCGAAAGTCGCCGTAGATGGGCCTGCGGGCTTGTGTGCTGTTTTGCCGCTACTGTCTGGCTGGCTGGAGAGTGATGTAGGAGCGGCCCGCGTAGAGGCGGTAGCCATTGCCGTCGGGGGCGGCGAGCATTTGCAGGGGCGTGGGGCGGCGGATTTCAGTGTCGCGGGTGGAGTGGGCAGTGAAGAGGGTGTTGCCGGCAATGTCCATGACGATGAAGGTGTCGTTGGCGATGAAGCCGCAGCCGTAGGCGCCGGGGGGCAGGATCTGGTCACCGATGGCGAGGCGGGCCTCGTTGATGAGGTAGGCCTGGTACTTCTCCTGGATGGAGCTTGAGTAGCCGCTCGTGTCGACGAGCGTAGCGACGACGTATGCGCCGGTAACCATGCGGACGGCTGCAGCGTTGCGGCCCTGGGTGGAGGCGACCTGGCCGGCGAAGAAGACTGCGGGTGGCACGAGGCGACTGACCGCTTCCTTTGGTACGAGGCCGGGACTAATGGTGGATGCAGCGGCGGATGCGGGGGCGGCGCTCATCTGGGCGCAGAGTGCGGCAGCCGCGGGGATGAGGGTGGCGGCTGCGGCCAAGAGCAGGGCATGTTTCTTGAAGATCATGAACGAGGAGCTCCTTCACAGAGTGCCACGGCAAGTTCGCCACAGGGGCAAGTGCCGCGGAGAGTGCTGTGATGACGAGACGGTAGAAGCCGGGCCGCTGTCAAGTTAGAAGCGCAACTCCACCTAGAGGAGGACCTACAGGGATAGAGCGCGTAATCAGTGCGCGCTATAACTGCTGGATGTTTACTGATCCCGCTGCAACTGCTACTGCACGGTGGCTACCCAGGAGGCAAAGGGCGGCAGGGTGATATTTAGGGTAGTAGCGGAGTTAAGTTCCGGGTTGTCGGTTAAGACAGTGTTGATGGTGGAGGCGGTGATGCCTGCGGGTTTGGGGTCGAGGGTGATGGTTTGGGGTTGGGCGGTGCAGTTGACGGCTACGACGATGGAGGGCTTGCCGTCGACGCCTGCGCGGATGTAGGAGATCACCGATGGGTCATCGGGGTTCAGCATAATTTGCCGACCATCGCGCATGGTGGGGTTGTCGCGGCGCATGGCGATCAACTTCTCGTGCCACTCGAGCACGGAGTCAGGCTCCTTGGACTCGACTGCGACGTTGACGGTTTTGTAGTCGGCGGCGACGGAGAGCCAGGTGGTGGCCGCGGTCGAGAAGCCTGCGTTCTTGCCGGGGGTCCACTGCATGGGGGTGCGCTCCCCGTCGCGGCCCTTCTCCTTCGGCCAGCCGGTGATGCCGATCGGGTCTTTTACATCTTCCCGGTGGGTCGGCGTCGAGGTCATCATGCCGAGTTCTTCGCCGTAGTACATCAGCGCCGTGGCGCGGCTGGTTAAGAGCAGGGTCGCGAGGATCTTGGCAATCTGAACGTTGTGCGCGCCGTCACCGTAGCGGTCCCAGCTACGGACGTTGTCATGGTTGTCGAAGACGAAGAGGGGCTGGTTCGAGCCGATCATGGTCTCGGCTTCGTTGAACTCCTTGCGGAGTTTGGCCGCGTCGAGCGAGTTGGTAAAGCCGGGGCGCATGTCCATGGGCAGCTCAAGCTCGTCGTGCTTGTCGCCGCCGTACCACTTGTTGAGCTCCTGCACGTTAGGAAGGTAGGTCTCGCCGATGAGCACCCGGTCGCCGGGATACTTGTCCACCATGGCGCGCATGCGGCGCATCACGTCGTGGACCTCGGGCAGATTGGACTGGTACTTGTCGCTGGTGTTGGGATCGCCTTGCGCGTTGAGGCCTGGCAGAACAGGAGCATTCGGGAGACCCTGGTCCTCAAAGAGAGTCGGTACGGCATCGAAGCGGAACCCAGCGATGCCGCGGTCGAGCCAGAAGCGAATGGTCGCAAACATGGCCTCTTCGACGGCGGGGTTGCGCCAGTTGAGGTCGGGCTGCTGCTTGTAGAAGAAGTGGTAGTAGTACTGCTTGCGGGCCGGAACCCACTCCCAGGCCGAGCCGCCGAAGGTGCTGGTCCAGTTGTTAGGCGGGACAACGCCGTTGTGTTCGTACTTCTTCTGGAAGTCGCCGACGCCGGGAGTGGTGGCAGGAATGCCCGAGTTCCAGACGTACCAGTCGGCCTTGGTATTAGAGCGGGAGCTGGCCGACTCAATGAACCACCTGTGTTTGTCAGAGGTGTGATTCATGACCATGTCGAGCAGGATGCGGATGTTGTGCTGCTTGGCCTGCGCGATAAGCTTGTCCATGTCCGCGAGGGTTCCGTACTGGGGGTCGACGTTTTCGTAGTCCGAGATGTCGTAGCCGAAATCGACCTGCGGGGAGGGATACATGGGCGAGATCCAGATGCCGTCAATCCCCAGGGCCTTAAGGTAGTCGAGGCGCTGGGTGATGCCGTTGAGGTCGCCGATGCCGTCGCCGTTCGAGTCCTGGAAGCTGCGAGGATAAATCTCGTAGAGCAGAGCGTGTTTCCACCAGGGGGCAGGGCTGGTGGTAAGACCGGAGACGACGCCGCTCATGTTAGCTACCTGGGCGCTGGAGGTCTGGGCGCGGGCTGTGGACACGGTCACAGTCAAGAATGTGCAAGCGGCAAGGGCGAGGGGCAGGTGGGGAGTGGACCAAAGGCGGGACAGACCGTGACTCAAGTGAAGCCTCCAGTAATCAAATCTTCGGGAACTATAGCATTGAGCGCGCAGGACTCGCGATGCCCGAGAGGCGGCGGCGGTCCGCAGACTGGGTGGGTAGAAGACGGTACGAAAGGTCTGAGAGAGGCGTTACCAGGAGGATACCTGGAAGGGGGTTGCAGAGCGGTCCGGCGGGTTAGTTTTTGGAGTGAAAGCGAGCATTTGGAACACCAGCCTGATCGAGCATTTGGAACACCAGCCTGATTTGGAACACCAGCCTGATATGGATAGCCCTTTCACAAGACGCCAATACGCACGCATGTTCGCGCGTGTTAATCCGATATGTGGCGGGCGAACAGAAGTATCTGAATAGGCATTGACACGTCTTTCGAGCTTCAGCTACCTTTCACGCGGTTGGCAAGAACAACCACAGGATCGGCGCTCGATTTTTGCTCCAACGCTCAGGCACACACGCCTGAGCCGTTAGGAAGCAAGGAGGACGAGCAAAAAGCCGGCCTTGGCGCGGTGTTGCTGGATTTATCAGGAGGCAGTGCGTTATGAACTTTCTAAGAAGGACCAGGTTGCCGCTAGTAGCTGCGGCTTGCCTGCTGGTGCCAGCGGGTGCAGCGTTCGGGCAGGCGGTGTATGGCAACATCTTCGGCACGGTGGTTGACAACAGCGGCGCCGTAATCCCGAATGCGACAATCACGGTGACTGATGAGGCTAAGGGAACAGCGGTTACCTTGACCTCCAACGCGAGTGGCGAGTTTACCGCCGAGCACCTGATCCCTGATACCTATGACGTGAAGGTGACGGCTGCCGGCTTCAAGGCTTTTGAGACCAAGGGCCTCACTGTTTTCGCCGACACATCTGCAAAGATTGAAGCAGCTCTCACGGTAGGCGGCGCGGGAGAGACGATCGAGGTCAGCGCGGATGCGATTCCGCAGCTGAAAACCGATCGCGCCGATGTGTCGACCGAGTTTTCGTCACAAACGATTCAAGACCTGCCGATCGGAGATCGCAACTTTACTAACCTGCAACTCTTATTGCCAGGCGCGCAGCAGTTGGGCTGGTCGCACGCAGCCGATGAAAATCCGCAGGGTTCCAAGCAGATCGACGTAGACGGCCAGGCATTCGGCGGGGTAGCATTCCAGTTGGATGGAACTGACAATCAGGATCCGATTCTGGGCATCATCGTCATCAATCCAAATATTGATTCCTTGTCAGAAACCAAGATCACCACGCAGAATTTCGACGCTGAATTTGGCAAGGCGGTCTCCTCAGTTGTGACTGCGCAGACCAGATCAGGTTCAAACTCGTTTCACGGTTCGGCATTTGATTACCGCGAGAGCAATGCAAACCTGGCGCGTGATCCCTTCTCCGAAACTACGCCTAACTCGGTTCCAGGCGGTTTGCGGAACCAGTTCGGTGCCTCCTTCGGCGGCCCGATCCTGAAGAATAAAGCTTTCTTCTTTTCTGACTACCAGGGCGTTCGGCAGAAGGTTGGCACTTCGGCGACCCAGACCGTGCCTTCGGCACACTTTATCTCCACCTGCCTCAGCGGAACCGGATGCGATCTCACTGAGTACGTCAACGCCTACCAGGCCAACAATCCGAAGAAGCCGCTGCAGATATTTGATCCGGCCACGGGCAAGCCTTACGCGAACAACATCATTCCCAACGCCGAGCTTTCCCCAGCCTCGTTAAACCTGCTTAAGCTGCTGCAGCCTTATGCGCCGAACAACAACTCGGATAGTAACTTCCCGGGGCTGAAGAGCAACTATTCGGCCAGCGGCAACGGCTTGTTCAACAGCGATCAGTGGGATGTGCGCGGAGACTACCAGGTATCAACCAACGTTCATGCCTTCGGCCGCTTCAGCCGGTTCACGGACACGCTTACCGGCTCAACGATCTTCGGCGCTGCTGGCGGCACCGGGTTCGGCCTTGGCAACTACGGCGGCAACTCGACCGGCGCCAATGACAGTGCAGCGGCGGGTATTGACATCGCCATCAACCCCAAGCTGCTCACTGACATTCGGCTGGGCTACTACCGGTACAATGTGATCGACTCGAAGTACGATCAGAGCACACTCCTTGCCAACCAACTAGGCATACCGGGAGAAAATCTAGCTGGCAATCCGCTGACCAGTGGCGCGCCTTCCTTCCAGCTGGCGGAAGTTGGCACCAGCAACCTGCAGAGCGGTAACAATGGAGCCGGCGAAGGACCGCAGTATGGCGGCGGCTTGAACGTAGATCGTTGCAACTGCCCGCTCGAGCAGCGCGAAGACCAGTTCCAGATCGTCAATAACTGGACCAAGACGATCGGCAACCATGCGATTAAGTTCGGTGCCGATCTTCGCTACGCCCGTAATTTGCGTGTTCCGAGCGACAACGACCGGACTGGCGTCAACCAGTTCGGTACTGGCCCTACCTCAAACCCGGCAGACAGCAGCGGCGGTCTCGGATTCGCGACCTTCGTTCTGGGCGACGTCACCAACTACAATCGCTACTACAGCACATCGAACAACAACAAAGAGTTCCAGAAGCGCGATTTTTTCTATATCCAGGACACATGGCGCGCCACGCAGAAACTGACCCTTAACCTTGGTGTTCGTTATGAGCTCTACTTCCCTGAGGCTGTCAATGCCAAGGGCAACGGCTCCATCGCAAATCTCAACACGGGCTACTTCCAGGTAGCGGGCTACGGCAAGCTGGGCACCAACATGGGCTTCAACCGGGCAGGCAATCCTTACAATCCCCGCATCGGTGCCGCTTACCAGGTCAACGACAAGATGGTCATCCGGGCCGGCTATGGTCGCAGCTTCGATCTGGGTGTCTTCGGGTCCCTTTTTGGCCACGTCGCTACTCAGGACCTTCCTGTCCTCGTAAACCAGCAGATCTCTACAACGACCGGCAACCAGGGCTACGCCTTTAAACTCGATGGCGGTCCTTCGACCCCGTACATCCAGGCTGTTCCAGCCAGCGGATTGCTGCCCGCTCCCGGGTATGAGGTCTCACCCAAGGTGCGGCCGATTACCATGCGTCTGCCTACCATCGATGCTTGGAACCTGAGTATTCAGCAGTCGATCACACCGACCACCTCATTCACGATCGCCTATGTGGGCAACAAAGGCACCCACACCCTTAGCGCCGGGGATGGAAACAACACCAACCCGAACGAGGCGGCCATCACGCTGCCGGCGCAGTACAGCATCACCGGCAACCAGCTTCACTACGATCCGAGTATTGCCGGTACGGTGATTACCGGCGGTCATCCTGGAGTAGCCCTGGACGGCGGTACCTCGAACCAGACGCTGCTCCAGCGCTACTATGGTGGGAGTCTGGCGGCCTGCACGGATCCTGTGTACGCCCAGCAGGCTGCGCAATATGCCACGGCAACTGGTCTCGGCAACCCACTTGCAGGTCTGCCTGCGGGCGCCTGCGGATGGACAAACGGCATCTCCTACTATGGCGATGACCAGGACACTCATTACAACGCGCTTCAGGTCACGGTCGCTAAGACATTTACCCATGGATACTCACTCAATGGGAGCTACGCCTGGCAGCGCGCCTACGACTGGAACTCTGGCTTTGCTACGTGGGACCGTACTGCGACCAAGGGCCGCAACGAAAGCATTCGTGAGCAGCAGGTCATTGTTTATGGATTGCTCGAGCTTCCCTTCGGCCGCAACCACCTTCTGCTCAGCAAGGCTCCCGGCTTTCTGAATGAGCTTGTGGGTGGATGGCAGGTGAGCCCGGTTCTCACCTACTCCGGCGGTTTACCGTTCAATCTCGGGTACAGCACTAACAACGCGCAGGTTCCAAGCAGCGCACCAAACTACGTGAATGGAGATCCTAAATCATTCAAGAAGCATGTTACCGGCTTCCCGAGCCATGGATTGACGTACTATGACGCCTACGACATCACAAGCGGCACGGGACCCTTTACAACCCCGGGGCTGGACCAGATTGGGAACACTGGCCGCAACAGCGTCTTCGGGCCACACTACTTCGACACCGATATCGCTGTGCAGAAGAACTTCCCTATCAAGGAAAGTGTGACTGCCCAGTTCCGGGTAGATGGCTATAACGCCTTCAATCACATCAACTTCGGGAACCCCAACAGCAACATTGATCAGGGCGGATCCATCGGCGGTGGTCCTGGGCCTGACGGGTCTCAGGTGCCCAGTACCCGACTGCTGCAGTTCTCTGGTCGCTTGCAGTTCTAGAGCGTCCTTCACCAAAACAGAGGAGGGGAGTCGTGAGGCTCGCCTTTTCGCTTGCCTGCAGGATCTGCTACTGTCCTTTGTTCACCTCGCAACTTTCTCGATGACACGCCTTCTTCCACTGTGCCTCGCTCTGGCTCTCTCAGTGTGCTTCACTGCCGGCCTCGGTCAGATTACTCCGCTGCCTGAATCTCCAGGTGTCGAGACAAATCTCGCCTTGTTACGGCGTGAGGTGCAGAGCGGGCACGCGGAAGAAGCTCTTCGTCAACTAGACGCACTGCTCGCCAAACCGCCGTTTCCGAGAGACGTAGAAACCCTGCGCGGTCTCGCTTTCTACAATCTCAACCGCTTTGGCGATGCAGACCGAGCTTATTCTGCTGCTCTGCAGGCCAACCCGCACGACGAAGAAGCGGCAGAGATGCGAGGGTTAACCCTGTTCCGAATGGGTAAGCCGGCAGAGGCGATTCCGCTGTTGGAGGGGAGTCTCGCCAGCGGAGGGATGAATCTGGGCAGGCAAGCTGGGCAGGACCCGAGCGGGCAACCGGCGCAGGCCAAGGCTGATCCGCACTACGTGCTGGCGTTATGCTACATCGATACGCGGCGGT
>CAXTMM010000134.1:0-4937 GCA_964245415.1 uncultured Acidobacteriaceae bacterium
TTGCGGTGATGTACCTGGCAGTGGCGCGCCCTACCGCGGCATCGATGCTGTGGAGCCTGCTGCTGGTGGCGCCTGGGCTGGGGCTGCGGGCGTATGCCTCGGGCTATGTGCAGAAGAATGCCGAGCTGACGACGACAGGACCCTATGCTTACACGCGCAATCCGCTGTACCTGGGATCGATGCTGCTGGCGTTTGGCTTTGCGGCCGCTTCGCGGAGCTGGCCGACCGTGATGGCGCTTGCTGTGTTGTTCGCGGTAATTTACGTGCCTACGATTCGGTCGGAGGAGGAGTACCTGCGGGGGCGCTTTGCCGGCTTCGACGAGTACGCGAGACGGGTGCCATGGCTGCTGCCACGGCTGTCGGCCGGCGAGCGGGGTGGCACGAGCAGTGATGGCGTTTTCGCCACTGCGCTCTACCGCAAACACCGCGAGTACAATGCTCTGATGGGTGCAGCGGGCATCTATGTGGCGCTCGCACTGCGGCTTTACTTCGGCCGGTGAGTCGCGTCCAACTGAGGTGTTGGGGTGGTGTGACTCGACTGGTGTCGGCTGGAATGTGCGGGTCGAGCGATTGCTGGCGCCGCACCTAGAAATAGGAGAACGGTTCGATTGACGTGGTCTTGCGGCAAGCTGCGACTGCATTGGAGGTGGACGCGCGCCATGGCAGTGGGCGGCTTGCTCATAATCAGCCTGATTGAGAATCAGCATCCCGAAGGACGACTGTGGGCGCAGACGGCAGGCCAGTCGAGCAAACAGCCAGCGGTCAAGTCGCCCAATCAAGCTCAGGTGCATCCGGCGAGTCCGGCTCGCGTGAGCGGCAGCACGAGTTTGCCGGCGGCGCGTGCGGGCTGGGTGTATCCGCAGAAGCAGACGCTTACCTATGAGGTGGACTGGCGGGTGTTTCCAGCGGGCACGGCAGTGCTGCACATGGAGAGCAACGGCGACTCGCAGCGGCTTACGGTGACCGGCGACTCGCTGGGAGCCTTTAACCTGCTGTTGCGTGTGAACGATCACTTTCAGTCGACCTTTAGTCGGCAGACGGGCTGCTCGTCCGGCTTTGCCAAGCAGTTGATCGAGGGGAGCAAGCAGGTGAGCTCGGAGCAGCAGTTCGGCTCGGGATTGAGCCGCACGACCGATGATGAGCGTAACCTGATCACGCACAGCCACCATGCGGAACAGGCGGCGATTCCGCCGTGTGTGACCGATGCGCTGTCGGCGGTGTTGTATGCGGCGTCGCAGCCGCTACAGGTGGGGGCGCAGTTTCATGTGCCGCTGGTTTACGGGGCGAACCTGCTGGATGTGACCGCGCATGTAGAGGGTGAGGAAGCGGTACGGACGCCGACCGCGACCTACCAGACTCTTCGCGTACAGCCGACCTGGACTAACACCGCGGTGCGAAACAGCGGGAACATCTGGATCTGGTACACGAACGATGATCGGCACATTCCGGTGCAGGTGCGGGCGCGGTTGTTCTGGGGGACGATCACTTTTCGCCTAACTGCGATGGAGCAGAAGTAAGTTCCCATCAACAGTAGGCGCGTTTTTCGGTATGTTCGTAGAGCTTGTCCAGGCGCCTGGAAGTGGCTCCGGGTCTGATAGTAGAAGACGCCCATGAGCTCGAAGCGGCGCTGGGTTTCAATCATGCCCCCACAGCCGGCGGCGGCTTTGGGCTGGCGACGAAAAGCGGTGGCAATGAGTGGGGGATGCGCCTGCCCGGCCTCCACAGTGGCGAGCAGGTGCTCGGCCATCTGCATGGCTCGCTTCTCCTGGGCATGCTCGGTCTTGACGCTCATAGACCCATTTGCCGATGTCAACGGCGGGTGTACTCGGCCAGCTTGTTATACCAGTCGCGCAGGCCGGGCTTGTCATCGAGGAGCAGGGCGGGAATCGAGGTCAGGCCCAGCGGGTGTAGTGTGCTGGTTGGTCCTGGGCTGGCGCTGCGCTTTTCAGCATGGCGCGGGTGATGAGCAGGTAGAAGCCGGTCTCTCCGGACGGGGCGTGTGCTGGCCAAGCGAAGAGCGAAGTGCGGAAGGGGAAGCCATTGATCCCGCCTGCGACACGGAGCTTGAACATCTGCTTGCACTCCTTAAGCGGGTTGAAGGGAACTCTGGCGATCGTCCATCTCAGAGCGTGATGGCTTTGTTCGAGTGAGGCCTTGAATCGTTTGGGTCGCGGTGGCAACCTACTGGATCCGGTAGCGCTCGCGCATGAGCCGCTGCAGGCGCGGGCGATAGAGCAGGTCGAAGGCCGCTTCCTTGTCCGGGAACATGGACAACGCTGCCTCGCGGCTGTCGGCGACGAGTTGGGCAGCCTCGTCGATGGTGAGCGATTTGTCCTGACCAATGACGGACATGACGACGTCCATCATGAGCTGGAGCCGGCGAAGTTTGCGGTTCTCTTCGCGGAGCTCTTCGGGAGATTGGGCTTGCTGCACAGGTGTAGGGGTCTTTGTGGGTTCAGCTTCATTTGCGCTCATGGATTCTGAAGCCTCCGTCGCTGTGTTGGTGTTTTCGGTGATGCTATACCCGACTGGCGGCTGGGGGGAAGCCTGTTCTCCGGGATGGATGAAGGGAGACTCTGGTGAGACGACAAGACATAAGAGTATGAACTGAAGCTGCGACGAGCCTCAGGACTATACTGACTCGCACAATGGAAACAAGACCTTCCGAGATCGTTGAGGTCACCTTTACCGTCGCCGTGGGAGAGAGGAAGCTGAACGCGTCGGTGGAGGTGCCGGCGGGCAAGGTGACGGTGACGGAGCTGCTGCCAGTTTTGCAGGCGCTTACCAGCCGGGTGGCCACCGGGATGGCTGCAGAGGCTGAGGCTGCCGGCCATCCTGTCTCCTGCCGGGCTGGGTGCGGAGCTTGCTGCCGGCAGCTGGTGCCGCTCAGCGTCTTTGAGGCGGAGGCGCTGGCGGGATGGATCCGTGCTTTACCTGAGGTGCAACAGCAGGCGATGGAAGGCCGGTTCCGCGGGGCGTTGTTGGCCCTGCGAGATGCCGGAGTCTTGGAGCGGCTGAACCCGGAGCTGTGGAAAGAGGGCAGCAAAGAGGCGAAGAGTGTGGTGGTTGACTACCTGCGAGCAAACATAGCGTGCCCGTTTCTTGATGAGGAATCATGCAGCATCTATCCGATTCGGCCGCTGGTTTGCCGGGAGTACATGGTGACGTCCTCGCCGGAGCTCTGCAGGGAGCCCGTAAGTAAAGAGGTAAGCGGCATTCGGATGCCGGTGAAATTGTCCAAAGCGCTCTGCCGACTGGGAGCAAAGCTCGAGAACGAGGGGACTGGATGGATCCCGCTGGTCTTTCTCTTCCATTGGATGACGAGCGGGGCGGAGCCGGGCAGGCGGATGTATGGACCTGGACCGATGGTGCTGCACGGGATATTTGCTGAGCTTGAGTCGTGATGGCGGTTGTCAGGGGCTGATCCAGCTGGACCGGATGGCTGGCCACGGCTCGGCTGTCACGTGGCTGCCATCGAGGTAGAAGGTAGTCGCGCCGAACATGTCGGTGCGATAGGTACGGACGTGGCTGGTTTGGAGCTCGTCCAGGATCTCGTGGCGTGGATGGCCGTAGAAGTTCTTGCGTCCGACCGAGATGACGCCGTATTGAGGACGGACTGCGGTGAGGAAGGCAGGGATGGTCGAGGAGCGGCTCCCATGGTGGCCTACCTTGAGCAGGTCGGCGTGGGCGAGGCCTGCGGCCAGCATGGCTGATTCGGCTGGGGCTTCGGCGTCCCCTTCGAGCAGGGTGGAGGTTTGACCGTAGGTCAGGCGGAGGACGAGCGAGTCGTTGTTGGTGGGTTCGGCGCGAGGCACGTAGGTGGCAGAGGGCCAGAGGGCCTGGATGGTGACAGCGCCGAAGGTCCAGGTGTCGCCGGAGTGGTGGGGGACGAGCCGGATGCCGAGGGTGGCGGCCTCAGCAGTGAGGGCGGAGTACTCGGGTGAGGCAGGATTGTTGCCGATCCAAATTGCGCGGGGGTGAAAGTTGGCCAGCACGGCGGGCATGCCGCCGATGTGGTCGGTGTGGGCGTGGGTGATGGCGACTGCATCGAGTCGCCGGATGCCGCGGGACCAGAGCACGGGGGAGACGACGTCCTCACCCATGTTGAAGCTCGCGTCTTTCGGCGCGCCGGCGATGCCGCCTGCATCAACGAGCAGGGAATGGCCGTCGGGGGTGATGAGGAGCAGGGAGTCGCCCTGGCCTACGTCGATGGCGGTTACTTCGAGGGCGCCGGATCGGTGGCGGACGGCCTGGGGCGCGATGGTGAGCAGAGCGGCGGCGAGCAGGGCGGCGCAGGCTGCGGGTGGTCCCCAGCGTGGGCGCCGAACGAGCCAGACCGCTGATGCGAGGAGCAGAACCCAGAGCAGGATGCGTGGGGCTGGGGGCGAGGGAATGCGGTAGTCGCCGGCATGCATCTGCGAGAAAAAGTTGACGATGCCGGAGACGATGTGGAGCAGCCCGGCGGTTGCTATACCTGGGAGGATAGCCAGGGTAGGTGACAGGAGCAGGACGGCGAAGGTAGCTAAAGCCGTTGGTAGCAAAAGACCCAAAAACGGCACTATGAGGAAGTTGACCGGCAGGCCGAGCACCGTGATGCGGTGGAAGTAGACGGCCATCGGGAGGGCCATGACCAGCTCGACGATGATGGAAATGAGCAGCAGCTCAAGTGCCTGGAGCGCGCGGAGCAGGAGCCAGGGCAGGGCTTGGCGGGCGAACCAGCGGCCGGTAAGCGGGGCGAGGTGCTCGATGAGCAGGCGCATGGTGACCCGGTACTCAGCGACCGAAGGGGGGAGAGTGGGGTCGAGCGCGAGCAGCCAGAGATTGCGGGTGGCGCGCAGGTAGGGAGCGAAGGTATGCTCGGCGAGTGGTGCGGCGATGCCGCCGATGGCGACGACGGAGAGGAACGTCATCTGGCGGCTGGACCCGTGGAGGGCGCG
>CAXTMM010000134.1:4947-7593 GCA_964245415.1 uncultured Acidobacteriaceae bacterium
AAAGATAAGCCGGCCGGTGAGGAAAAGGGCGACCATCCAGAAGGATCGTTGGACCGGCAGGCCAAAGCCTGTGAAGAGCGCGTAGGCAAACGAGAGCGCGAGAGTAATTGCAGTGGCGGCCAGGTTAGGCAGCCGGAGACGGCGCGCGACCAGAAAAATGACCGACGCGAAGATGGCCAGGTGCATGCCGGAGACGACCAGCAGGTGGAAGCTGCCGGTGCGTTCGAAACCGATGCGGGTGGCGTGCTGGAGGTAGGTGCGGTCGCCGGTGAGCATGGCGGTGAGCATGCTTGCGTCTGCGTCGGAGAGCCGGAGCAAGGTGGGGAGGCGTTGCTCGAACGGGAGCTGGGCCATGGCGATGATGCGGTCGCTGGCGCGGGTTTGGAGTGTGTGGAGGCGGCAGGGGAGGGTTGGGCTGGTCTGGCCCAGGAGTGTGGCTTTGCCGGTGGCGGCAGAGCCGAGGGCGCCGATGCCTTGTTCGTGCAGGTAAGCGCTCGTATCCCAGACGCCTGGGTCGACATAACGCTGCTCGGTGTGCAGGGCGACTGCGACGCGCAGGAGGGTGCCGCAGGTGAGAGCCGGCAGGGATATGTCGAGGGGTGCGTAGAGGGTGAGGCGGAGGCCGCCGGTGAGAGGCATTGCGCTGATGCTGATGAGGCGCAGATCGAGTCGCTGGGCTTGCTCTTCGTTAGTCTTATGTCCGAAGAAAGAGGTGTGGCTGGTGCGGCGCGCCGGCTCAATGCGGGTGACCTGACCTGTGACGATGCGCTCGGTACTGTCTGCCAGCTGCGCGAGTTGCCGCTGAGGCTGGACGGGTGGCTGGAGGGTGCCCGCGAGGGTGCCGAGGAGCAGGAAGAGCGTGCCGAGCGGGGCGAGCACGACGCCCATCGCTCGATGGTTGGCGAGCAGGGAAAGGACGACAAGTGCAGGGATTGCGAGCAGCAGGCGACTTGGTTCGATCCAGCAGAGCTGTGATGCAAGGACGCCGGTCGCGAAGCAGCATGAGGCAAAAAGCGCTGGCGCGATCGAGAAGTTTAGACGCTCGGCTGCGCTGTGCAGGAGGTGTTTGTTGAGCGCGGTGGTGCGCTGGGGGTGCGAGGCCGGAGTGGACCGGTCAGGAGCGCGGCCAAACACGGGGGTGGCGACAGACTTCGGAACGCCTCGTGCGCAGCGGCTGACATCGGGCCAGCGGCGCGGTATGGCCGGGATCAGTGTCGCGAGAGCATGGCTACTGTTTCCAGGTGAAAGGTCTGGGGGAAAAGGTCGACCAGGTGCAGTTGCCGGAGTTTGTAGCCCGAGTCTACCAACGCGCGCAGATCGCGGGCGAGTGTGGCCGGATCGCAGGAAACGTAGGTAATCTCGGGTGGACCGATTTGGGCCAGACAACGGGTTATCTCGTCACCTAGACCACTGCGTGGTGGGTCGAGGAGGACGAAGTCCGGGGCGGCTTTGGCGGCATTTGTACGAGCTGCTTCGCGGCGGAGAAAGGCGAGTGTGCTGCTCTGGACTGCCTGGTGGGGAGCGGGCAGGTTCACGCGGAGGTCTTCGCAGGAGACGGGGGCGCCTTCAACGGCGATGACCTGGGTAAAGTGTTGCGCAAGGACGCGAGAGAAGAGGCCGACGCCCGCATACAAATCCCAAGCGAGACGGCCGCTGCGGGCTTTTGTTGCGAGGCGCAGGAGCTGGCTAACAAGTGGACGGTTGACCTGGAAGAAGGCGCCGAGGCTTACGCGGTAGTCGAGGCCTGCGACTGTGTAGGTCATGCGCGGGGTTCCCCAGGTAGCCAGCAGCTTGGAGGGCATTTCGGAAAGCTGTGGGGGCTGGCTGCTCTCAAAGTTACGGCTGCCGCGCTGAGGACGAACGTGGGCGCGTGAAGGGGCTTCTCTCTCCGCTGGATGGACGCCGGCTCCCTGAAGGATGGTCAGGTGGGGAACAAGGGCTTCGCAGAGGCGAACGAGTTGCCCTGCGGCCTGGTTGATCAGGCGGTGGTCACGAGCCAAGAGCGCCAGGAGAAGCTCGGAGCCATCGTGGTTGACGCTGAACTCGACCTGGCTGAAGGCGTTGCCGCATCGCTGGTCGACGGACAGGGGCGCGAGAGTGACGAGTGCTTGCTGGAGCTCGGGGGCAGCGATCGGGCATTGATCGACAGGGAGCAGGCGGTGAGAAGCGCGCTCACGATAGCCAAGCGCGGAGGTGAAAGGGTCGATGTGCAGGCGGATGCGATTGCGGTAGGCAAATGGCTCGCTGGGATGAGTGTGGATGGGCGGAAGATCTGTGAGCCGAGCTCGAGTGAATGCTTCTTCGAGGATCGCTGCTTTCATGGCGAGCTGCGCCAGGTAGTTCGCGTGCTGGTAGTGGCAGCCGCCGCAAGGGCCGAAGTAGGGGCAGCAGGGCTGGATCCGATTAGGGGAAGGCTCGATGACGGTGGCAAGCGCGGCCTCGGTGAAGCTTGCTTTGCTGCGTATCACTGTGGCTGTTACGAGTTCGCCGGGTAGGGTGTAGGGAGTGAAGATTGCTTTGCCGTCGTGGCGGGCGAGGCCGGCGCCGCCGTAGATGGGCTTCTCGACACGGAGATGTAAGGGCTGGGCTGCATCGCTCATGCGTGATTCATGTAGAAGAGGCTGAGGCGGGGGAGTTGGTAGCGCT
>CAXTMM010000135.1:0-4557 GCA_964245415.1 uncultured Acidobacteriaceae bacterium
CCCAGGCCTTTCACGCGATCGTCAATCTGATCCTGCTGCCGCTTTGGATGCTCTCGGGCGCGCTGTTTCCAGCGAGCGGGGCGACCGGCTGGATGCACCTGCTGATGCGCGCCAACCCACTCTCCTACGGTGTGGATGCGTTGCGCAATGCGCTCTTCCCTGCCCAGCCTACGGACGCGAGCCTGGCGCTAAACCTGGCGGTTACCGGCCTCTTCTGCGCGCTCGTCTTTGCCGCCTCCTGGGCGATTGTGAACCGCCGCACCCACCGCCCTGCCGCCTGACCGGAGACCGCCAGATGAGTATGCGAGAGACCGTTCCTGCCCGTATCCCCGACCCGGGCCCGCAGCTCCCGAACCTGCGCTCGGTTGAAGCCACGAACAGGCCCGCGACGATCGGGGTGATCGGCATCCTGGCTGTGAGCGCGCTCGCCACCGGGTTCCTGCTATGGCTGCTTTATGTCCACCACGCGCCGGCTGACTACAAGAACCGGCTGCTCTTTCTGCCGGCGCTCAATGCCATGCTGAATGGGCTAAGCGCGATCTCGCTGGTCATCGGCTTTCGCTACATTCTGGCCGGGCAGGTCACCCGCCACCGCGCCGCGATGATGACCGCCTTTGTTTTCTCGTCCATCTTCCTGGTGAGCTATATCCTGAACCACGCCGTGCATGGGGATACTCGCTATCCTGGTCATTCGACCATTCGCACCCTCTATCTGACCATTCTAGCCAGCCATGTGCTGCTCTCGGTAGTTGCTCTGCCGATGGTGCTGGTTACCTTCTTTTTCTCGCTTTCCGGCCGCTTCCGTCTGCACCGCAATCTTGCTCGCTACACCTTTCCTATCTGGCTGTATGTTTCGGTCACGGGTGTGGTGGTTTACGCGATGCTGCGGGCCGCCCACTGAGCCTTTTATGACGATCAAGCGCATGCCCGCCCCGCCGGCCCTGCTCACCGAGCAGCCGCCACGCGATGGGGGTACGCTGAGCGGCGTGCTGGACATGGCGCATGCGCGCACACGAAAGGAGCGCCACCGCGCCCTTAACGCCGGCGATGGCACCCACCAGCTGCTCATCTCCGGATTCTGGACCATGCTGGTCGGCCTGGTCGCCGCAGCGATGACCGTGTTTGTCTTTGGGGGCGTCGGGCCCCAGGGAGCGCACTCGAATCCAGGCTGGCTCTCGCTGATGGTCGCCATGATGTCGACCCCGTTTGCGATCCTGCTGCTGCTGCTCGGCGGCGCCAAATGGCTGCGTAACTATGGTCTTAGCAAGGCCCCGAACGCTCGCTGAAGCTGCGTCCACGCTCTGCTATTCTCGACTGGTGTGAAGGAGTAACAAGCGATGGCACGATCTGTAAACAAGGTTATTCTGGTCGGCAATATCGGAAAAGACCCGGAGATAAAGTTCCTGCCGAGCGGGCAGGCGGTGGCTAACTTCGGGCTTGCCACCTCGGAAAGCTACAAGGATAAATCGGGCGCGCAGCAGGAAAAGACCGAGTGGCACAATGTGACCGCTTACGGAAAAGTGGCCGAGATCATCCGAGATTATGTGAAGAAGGGCAACAAGCTGTACGTTGAAGGCCGGCTCACTACCCGCTCCTGGGACGACAAGGAGACCAGCAAGAAGGTTTATCGGACCGAGGTTGTGGTGGACCAGCTTGTCCTGCTCTCGGGGCGCGAGGCCGGCGAGTCCGGAGGCTATGCACGCTCTGCGGCCGGCTCAAGCAGCAGCGCGTCCTTTGACCAGCGCTCGTCGGTGCCGCAGGATGACTACGCCCACGCCGAAATCACCGATGACGACATTCCCTTCTAGCCCGGGGAGCGGCAGCGCCGTGGATCGCGCTTGGAATGTTCGCATGGCAAAAGCGGGACGCGCCCTGGCCCCGGCGCTGCACCCACCCGCAGCGCCTGTCCGCCATCAGACAACTATGTGATCGAGACCCTGCCGTTTTGGGGCGATCCGGGAGGCTACCATGGCTGCAAAAGAGTTTCGCTGTGCTGATGTAGGTTATACCGAGTGTGACTGGCACCTCGAAGGCAACTCGGAAGAAGAGATGCTTCCCCAGATCGAAAACCACGCGCTCGAGGTGCACCACCTTGAGTTGAAGGACGAAGCAATTGAGCACGTGAAGAAGGCGATCAGCGCGGTTGCGTAAACAGGCAGGAGCCGCGCACACTTCGATCTGAGCCGGTGTTGCTACACTGGGCTCATGCTCGATGAATCGGATTTCCGCCGCTACGCCGACGCTGAGGTTGAGGCTCTCAAACAGAGCCTGATCGAAGCCGAGGTGGATGGCGGTTTTGAAGTGGAAGAGAATAACGGGGCGATGAACATTGTTTTTGAGGAGCCGCCCTCAAAGTTCGTTGTGACCCCGAATACACCGATCCGGCAGATCTGGATCTCTGCACTCGCTACCAGCTTCAAGCTGGAGTGGGCTGAAGCCGAGCAGGCTTTTGTCTTGCCGAGGACAGGTGAGCGACTTCTGCCGCTGACTGCGCGGCTCATTAACCAGCACTTAGGGCTGGCCGGATCGGATGAGGCTGTTGTTCTTGGCTGAAAGTCTACGCCAGACGATCAGCTTCGCCATTGTCGCGAAAAATGAAGAACACAATCTGCGCCGCGTGTTGCCCAGCATAGCCTGGGCTGACGAAATTGTGCTGGTCGACTCAGGCTCGACCGACGGCACGGTTGCCCTAGCACGCGAGTACGGGGCGAAAGTGTTTCACGAATCGTGGAAGGGTTATGGCGGTCAGTGTAACTCGGCGCTCGATAAGTGCACGAGCGAGTGGGTTTTCTCGCTCGATGCCGATGAAGTTGTCCGACCTGACTTAGCCGCGGAGATAGAAGACCTATTATCCGGCTCTCCTGAGTACGCGGCTTACTGGGTGCCGAGGCGCAATCTTTTTCTCGGACAGTGGATGCGCCATGGCGGGTTCTCTCCTGATCGGAAACTGCGGCTTTTTCGGCGCGGCGCCGCGCGCCTGCGCGAAGATACCGAGCCCCATGCCACGCCCAAGTTTGACGGACCCACCGGCACCCTGCGTGGCGCAATGGTTCACGATGCCTATCCCACTCTCTCGCTCTACATTGAGCATATGGAGCGCTACAGTACGGCCATCGTGCCGCTTGTGCTCGCTCGTGGCATCTATGGCGCAAGCCTGTTTTCCTTTCTTGCCAACGTGCTCGTAAACCCGGTCGCGACCTTTGCGTATAACTATTTTTGTCGTCTTGGCTTTCTCGATGGCAGACGCGGCCTGCTGCTCCATCTTTACCACTCATGCTATGTAAGCTGGAAGTATGCGAAGGCGTGGGAACGCGCGGGCCGGGATGGTCGCACGACTTAGCCATAGGCCAAGGCACAATTTAGCCTTCTCTGCTAAAGCGTGTCGCTCACTTAGACGCCGCTTAACTCGCACTTACTAAGTAGCCGGGCAAGCCCCTCCCCCGCGAAAAGCAGTTTGCAGAACCGCAGCACCCATGTACCCTGCTGGCACGATGCCACGTTTTGCATGGAAGACGTTCGCTGCTCCTCTACTCGCAACGGTGCTCTTGCCCTGCGCCCACGCCGTCGAGCCTTTGGCCGTGGCCGGCACAACCGAGACGCGCCTCGACGGACTCTTCCCCCTAAGCTGGGACGCGAAGACGGGCAAGCTTTCGCTCTCGATCTCCGCGCTCAACAAGGACTTCCTGCTCCTCGATTCGCTCCCTCACGGGGTTGGATCGAACGACCTCGGCCTGGACCGCGGGCAGCTGGGCCAGGGGCGGGTGGTGCGGTTTTATCGCAGTGGGCCGCGCGTGCTGCTCATCGCGCGCAATCTCGACTACCGATCGAGCTCACCCGACCCCGACGAGCAGCTTGCCGTGACCCAGTCCTTCGCCGAGTCGGTCCTATGGGGATTCACCATCCAGTCCGAATCGAACGGAATTGTAACCGTCGATGCGACAGATTTCTTTCTCCGCGACGCGCACGGTGTGGCCGAGCGCCTGCAGCAGCAAAAGCAAGGGGTCTACAAACTCGATGCCCAGCGCAGCGCTATCGCCTTTGAAGCCGCGAAAAACTTCTCCCTTAACACGGAAGTCGAGTCAGTCCTCACCTTTACCGCCGACGGCCCTATACCCGGCAAGCAGATCGCGAGCGTCACGCCCGACCCGCATGCGGTTACCGTGCATGAGCATACCTCGCTCATCGCGCTGCCTGACGCAGGGTATAAACCGCGCGCCTACGATCCCCGGGCGGGCTATTTCGACGTGAGCTATCGGGACTACTCGGTCCCGCTTGACACGCCGCTTGACGTCCACCTCATCACTCGGCATCGGCTGGAAAAGAAAGACCCCGCAGCCGCCCTCTCCGAGCCTATCGCGCCCATCGTCTACTATGTCGATCGAGGTGCGCCCGAGCCTATCCGCGCCGCGCTGGTCGAAGGCGCAAGCTGGTGGTCGCAGGCCTTTGAGGCTGCCGGGTTCAAGGATGCTTTTCAGGTCAAAGTGCTGCCCGAGGGCGCTGACCCAATGGACATCCGCTACAACATGATCCAGTGGGTGCACCGGTCGACCCGCGGGT
>CAXTMM010000135.1:4567-7537 GCA_964245415.1 uncultured Acidobacteriaceae bacterium
CTGGAGCTATGGTGGCGCGATCACTGACCCTCGCACGGGCGAGATCATCAAGGGCCAGGTCACGCTCGGGTCACTGCGTGCCCGGCAGGACTTCATGATCGCTGAAGCCCTGCTTGCGCCCTACACCCCCGGAGCCGCGACCCCGCCGCCCGCGATCGAGCAGATGGTGCTTGCGCGCCTGCGGCAGCTGGCCGCGCACGAGGTTGGGCACACCCTCGGCCTCGCGCATAACTTTGCCGCCAGCTCGATCGCCCAGGGCACGTCTGTGATGGACTACCCGCACCCGCTCGTCACTCTCGACGCCAGCGGCCGCCCCGATCTTTCCCGCGCCTATGCGACCGGCATCGGCGCCTGGGACAAGGTCGCGATCAGCTACGGCTATGCGCAGGCTGCGGCCGGGCAGGACGAGCACGCCATGCTCGACGCGGGCCTGCGCAAGGCGACCGACAGCGGTCTGCTCTTTATCACCGATGAGGATTCGCGGCCGCTGGGCAGCGCCCACCCGCACGCTCACCTCTGGGACAATGGGCCTGACCCGGCTGACGAGCTGACCCGCCTGCTGACGGTGCGCGCGGCGGCACTAGCCCGCTTCGGCCAGAATGCGATTCAAACGGGGGCGCCGCTGTCGACGCTTGAAGACACGCTCGTGCCGCTCTACCTGCTGCACCGCTACCAGACCGAGGCCGCGGCCAAAGAGATTGGCGGCCTCGACTATCGGTATGCCCTGCGCGGCGACAACCAGGCTGCCCAGCAGATCGTTTCCGCGGCCGAACAGCGCAAAGCGCTCGCAGCCGTGCTCAGCACGCTCGACGCGAAAGCCCTTACCCTGCCCGAAACCCTGCTCGCGACGCTGCCTCCGCGGCCGCCGGCCTACCCGCCGACGCGTGAGTCTTTCCCGACTCGCACCGGGCTCACCTTTGACCCGCAGGGAGCGGTTGACTCGGCGGCCGAGCTTTCGACCAGCCTGCTTTTTGAGCCCACCCGCGCCGCACGCCTCGTCGAGTACAAGAGCCGGGACTCGACGCTGCCGGGGCTTGACGAAGTGGTCCAGCAGACCCTCGCCGCGACCTGGTACGCGCCCCGGCTTACTGGACAGCAGGGCATGACCCAGCTCACCGTCGAACACGCAGTGCTGCGGCACCTGCTCGCGCTTGCCACAGGCGACGACGCGGGTGAGACCGTGCGCGAGATCGCAGGCTATGAGGTAGCGCAGCTGAAAGTGTGGCTGGAAGCGAAGACCGACCCGAAGCTGCCCATGGCCTACACCGCCCACTGGACAAGCGCGCTTGAGGAGATTAACGACTTTGCCAAGCATCCGGAGAAGTACGCGGCGCCGGCCGTGCCAGCCGTGCCTCCGGGTCAGCCTATCGGCAGCGATGACGACGAGGAGTCGTGCTACTTTGCAGGCACTGTCTGCTGCAGCGCCTGCACAAAGGACGGCGCCGGCTTCTCTTCAAACGCCGTGACGCACATGCGCGACTGAAACCAGAGGTAGGCTGGGGTGGGTCCCAGCTTCTCGTAGTTCGCGTTGAAGTACGGCTCGACACCCTGGCCTGGGGGCACCGGGTTCGGCCACTGCTTGAGGATGGTCTCAAAGACAGGCCGCTGGTGGGCGATCACCGACGGGTCGTGCTCCTGCCAGTAGGCTGCTGCGATGCGGTCGGCGCCATACTCGATGGCGTAGTGATCGCCATGGTCCATGGCGCCCCGGCAGGCCTGCCACCAATGTCCCAGCTCATGCACCAGCACCCAGTGGTGCACTCCGTCTTCAAACTCCCGGCGCGCCTGCGCTTCTGTCGTTCTGGGGCCGAGGAATTTGTAGAACATGGGCCGTTCCTCGTCCGTTAGCTGCGACCAGGAGGAGGTTCTGAGCGTGTTCGTATCCGGGTCATAGCTGCCGAAGGAAGGCACGTCCTCGATGACAACGGTGGGCGGCGCAATCGCGCATGTGAGCCCTGCCGCGCCGGTGGCCTTTACAAAATTATCCTGCAGCGCTGTTACCTGCGCCCTGGTCGCGGCAACTTCCTTATCAAGCGCAGCCAGTGTCGGTGCTGCCTGCGCAAGGGCCGGCTTGGCGGCTGAAGCGGCAATAAACGCACAACACAGCAGCGGTGAGATTGTACGGCTGTAGATGTTTCCGAGCATCCAGGCTCTCTCCTTTAAGCGAGGTTCAGCGTACCACGGCCTGCGCGCGCAGCTCGCTCACGATCTCGCGCGCGGCGTGGCTCGCCTGCACATAGTGGTCAGGCGGAAAGGAGACAGCGCCTACGCGTGCGTGGCCGCCGCCGCCGTAGCGCTCGCAGATCGCGGCCAGGTTGACCAGCTTCAAAGGGTCCACGTCGGTCCACGGGTTGGACCCCACCGCGACCTTGGTTCGGAAACTCGACTTCGACAGGCCGACCGAGTAGATCGCCTCAGGAAACAGGTAGTAGGGGATGAACTTGTTGTAGCCCTCGATCTCGCGATCGGCTACGTCGAAGAAGATCGTCCGGTCTACGCAGACGGCGCGTTCACGGATGATTTCGACAGCTGCGGCATGTCCCTGAAGCAACGGCGGCAGCAGTGGGGCGACCAGCGGCTCCTCGAGGATCTGCGCGAGGGGCATCGTCGTCAGCAGCGGAATCAGCCGGGGCACAAAGCTCGGATCGGTCGTCGACTCGATCACCAGCGTCAGCTTCATCGCGGCCTCGCGCATCTCGACCGCGGCCGTCGCACTCTCGTAGAGCGCGCCGTCGACGATGTTCGCCCAGTGCACCAGGTCGGCTACGCTTGCGCGGTCAAAGCCGAAGCGCTCCGCTGCGGTATCCGCGATAAAGCTGGTGCAGGAGGTGTACTTCGGGTCGAAAAAGCGCCGGTCGCGAAAGCCGGTCGTCGGGTCAGCCAGCCCGGCCAGGTAGCTCAGGGGGTCTTCCGGGGTTAGGAAGGCGCTCAGGTGGTGGTCCAACCACCAAGTGACCCGCGGCGAGGACG
>CAXTMM010000136.1:0-7473 GCA_964245415.1 uncultured Acidobacteriaceae bacterium
AGGTGGACCGTCATCCCCTCCGGTCGCGGGGCCAGTACGTCCGCCAAAGCCAACCGTTTTGCTTGCGAGCAGGTTGAAGGTAAATAGTGTAGGGCCAGTGCCATAGTTGACAGGAATGGGCTTGGAGCCGGGGATTGGATTGGAGTCAAACGAGCCATATGAATTTGTAAAGACACCGGCCGCTCAAGCCGTACCAAACGATGGCCGGTGATTGAAGAAGGAGTCGCCGTTCTCATCCTGCGAAAGCGTGATGTTGAAAGGCTGGCCGGAGTTGGCGACGATAAAGGGCGAGAAGCGAAAGTAGTGGGGTGCGGAGTAGGTGCCGATCAAGAAAAGCCGGTTGCGCACGTCAAAGGAGGCGCGGCCATAGTCCTGCTTGAGGTTGAGAGAGTCGGAGGGGTTCGAGCTGGCGCCGCCTGTGTCGGAATCGGCATAGCCGAGGCCATAAAAGCCAAAGAGCGAGAGCGTCTTGGTGAAATGCGCGTTGATGTTCACGAAGAGCTGGTTCTGGTTGTAGACGGCTTCAGAGAAGTACTGATAGACGTTGCCGAAAGCGGCGTTGTAGATCGGCGAGTAGGGTGCGTTGGCGTTGATGGTGTCGAGCGCATGTACGCCATGGGAGCGGATGTAGGTGACCGAGACCGTGGAGGCCTTGGTGAGCTGGTGGTCGAGGCCGATCGACTCTTGGGTATTGAGCGGCGCATGGAGGGTGGGCGAGATTTGGTAGATCGCCGGAGCGAGGCTGCTGCCTGAGGACGAGCTAGAGGTGGTGGAGGTATCGCCTGCGGCGCAGGTGGTCGGCAGAGCCGAGGCGGCGGGCAGGCCCCCGGGCAGGTAGCAGCCGGGATTCTGGATGACGCTCTCCTGCTGCACGACGCCGTTGTCGCGCGAGGCCTGCAGTACCTGGGACACGCCAAAGCGATCGTAGAAGTAGCCAAAACCGGCACGGACTACATCTTTGGTCGGCTTGCCGTTGTGCATGATGCCGTAGGCGAGCGCGATGCGGGGGGCCCAGTCCGAGTGGTCGTCGATGTCGTTCTGGGTCTCCCAGCGCAAGCCGTAAGAGAGTGTGAGATTCGACTTCACCTTCCAGTCGTCCTGGTAGTAGAGCGCGCCGTCGATCAGGTCGACTTCGGCCTTGGGGCTGCCGGTCACGTAGACGAGCTGACTGGGGCCGCCGCCGGCAGCCTGAATCTGCGCGAAGCTCTCACCGGCGGCCTGCCCTTGGATGGTGATGGCATAGGCCTGGGCCGCGGTGAGTTCGCCGTTAGAGGGGCAGTAGCTGATGCCGGCCGGGCAGGTGCGCGCGCCGAAGGTGTAGAGGCCGTTAAAGCTCGAGTCGGCCGAGTTAGCTTCCCGGGTGGCACGAAGGCGGCCGCCAAAGTTGATGGCGTGATTCTTAAGTGCGAGCTCGGTCAGGTTGGAAAGTTCGTAGCGATCGGTGTGATCGCTGACGGACTGCTCCGAGTAGCCTCCAAAGGTTTCGTTGCCCTGCACCTGCACTTGCGGTGTGGCGTTAGCGGCGCCTTGGCTGGAGCGGTCGTATAGCAGCTGCAGGTGGACCTCGTTGATGATCTTCGGGCTGATGATCGTTGTGTCGCTAAGCTGGATCGTGTTTTCGCTGGAGTTTGAGTTATAGGCCTGCGACTGGAGCGAGAACTGGCCTACGCCCTGATTCTGTTGCGAGTTGGACTGATACTGGTAACGGAGAACGACCGTGTTCTTCTGGCCGAGTTGCAGGTCGATGCGAGGACTGATGTTGGTGCGGGTGCTGGGGGTCTGCAGTCCTGCGCTGTATGGAACGGTAGCGTAGTCGCCGGTCGGCGGGTTGGCGGTCGCATTGCCGTTGCCATAGGTGCCGGCTGCAAAGTCGCCGTTGGCTTCGCCCGCCAGCTGGTAAGCGCTCACGATCGCTGCGTCCTGGATGTTGCGTCGTTCGGCGCTGATGAAGAACGAAGCGCTTTTGCTGATGGGCCCGCTCAGGGTGCCGTTGTACTGATAGGAGTTGTAGTCCGGGATGTTCTGGGTGAAAGGGTTTCCGGTGTTGAACTGGCGTGCGTTGCCTTGCGCGAAGAACTGGCCGTGGAATCTGTCGGTGCCAGGCTTGGTGAGGACTTCAATGCGGCCGAAGCCGAGCTTGTCGAACTGGGCGGAGTAGGGATTTTGGTTGACGCGGATCTCGCGGATGGCGGACTTGGGCGGGAGCTGGCCGCCGGTGAAGCCGTCGATGTAGATCTGTCCACCGCTGGGGCCAGCGGCGGGTCCGGCGAGCGCGGTCAGCTCGTCCGAGAGCTCGTCCGGGTCGTCGGAGAGCGCGTCGAGGTCGGCGCCCTTGATGACCACCGAGTTTGCGTTGGAGTCCGGATCGACGCTGACTGTGGGTGTTTCGGAGGTGACCTGGACGTTTTGCTGAGCGGTCTGGATCTTAAGGGTCGCGTTAAAGAGCCGCGCTTGCGGGCCGGACAGGGTCACGGCTTTCGAGTCGAGCGGCGCAAAACCGGGCGCGACAACGAGCACAATGTAGGTGCCAGGGGCGAGATTGCCAATCTGGTAGCTGCCGTCGGCTCCGGAGGTGGCGCTTGCGACGGTGTGGCCGTCAGGGGTGGTGAGGCTGACGGTGGCGCCAGGGATCACGGCACCTGTGGGGTCGGCGACCTGGCCCTGGAGGCTGGATGTCCGGGTGGCAACGGGGGGCATGGCCTGGGCAGCGGCTGTCTGAGGGGCGAGCGCTTGCAGGATGAGGATCGGGAGCAGGAGCAGAGAGAGACGAGGCTTTTTCACAGTTCTCCAGAAGGTGCTTGCGCAAACGCGCCGTCAGGTGGCGTATCGCTTGTGAGTACACGAGACTTTTGTCGGGCCGCTCGCGAGAGCGGTGGAGTGCTCCTTCTTCACCCAAAGTCAAGCTTCGATCTTGGGCTGAAGGTGAGCTCCGGTCAGGGCGAAAGCAACGCTTTCCTACTGAGGCGCTGCCTCTGCTGCGCCGCCGCCACTCAGGTTCCAGGATGCGGAAAAGAGCGTGTCGCTGGCTCCTTTTGAGGAGCTCTCAAGCAATGGCTCGACGCCTGCGATCAGGGTGATGGCGGTTGCCGCGTCGTAAACGCCGCCGCCGCCTTTTGCGGCTACGACCATGACGGCATCTCCCTGTTTGAGTTCGGCGAGGGTGACAAGGGGGGCGCGCTGAAGCATGCCGGCTGTGTCGCCCCGGCCGCGGCCGGAGCCGGGTGCTGCACCGGGCTCGCTTGCGGAATGGGCTTCTGTGCCGGCTGGCGGAGTGGGGGCTGCGCCCGGGCGACTCGCGCCGACCGAGCCACTACGCGCGGCCAGCCTCTGCGCCATCTCGGGCGGAAGCCTGCGCATCTGGGTTTCGGTGTTCAGCTTGAGGGTCACGGGCTTCTTGGTCGCTAGATCAGTAACGGTAAGCGTGTTTTGTGCTGCATCGATCGTCGTGATCGTGCCAGCCACGTTGCGAAAGGAGCCGGCGACGATTTCGACGGCTGTTACCTGGGTGCCATCGTCATTCTTGTCACCCCGGGCACGTAGCTGGTCCCCTGGGTGGATGTCGGCGAGGGCGGCCTGCCTGGCGTCGGCGAAGTTGACCGAATCGGGAGCGTAGCGTCGGATGATCGTGGCGGGGGTGAGATGGATCACCAGGGTGCGATCGGGCTGTGGCGTGCTGAGGACGATGGTTGGTCCGGGGCCGCCGGCAGATGGGCTGGCTGATGCCTGGAGCGCCGGGTCGGTCTCGATCGTCTTGACGATGCCGCCGACCCCGCGCCGCTGCCAGTCCGCTGACTGGCTAGCGTGGGCCTGGGCGATGTCGGCCTGCTTCATGGTCACTACCGCGGCAGCGGTGTAGTGGCTGGCGTCAGCGCTGGGCGCCGCCCGCAGCACCAGGACGCGGTCGCCGGTGGTCAGATCTTCCATGTGGATCAGGGTGGCGCCTTTGAGGGTCTTTTCGCCGGGCGCGGTTCGCAGCAGGCGCGTCTGGGTGCCGATGGCGATGGTGGCCTCGCTCCCGTTCTCGAGCTTGATTGTCAACGCGTCCGCGCTCGTGGTTGTAACGGTGCCAACCAGGTTGTTGGCTGAGGCCGGCGTGCTCGCCGCGGCTGGTGGGGCCTGTGCGCCTGCATTGGCTGCAACAGCAAAGCCGCCGAGCAGTCCGGTTGCGAGCAGGCCGGCAGAGAGCAGGGCGCGACGTGATGGAGATGTGAACATTCCTTCTCCGCTGTGAAGCCTGTAACGCGGGAGATGCTGCCCGCGCAGGTGCTGTCATCAAGAGACGCAGGAAGCCTGCTGCAAAGTTTCAATGGACCGAGTTTCAGTGGAGGTTTGGCGCTGCTGGCTGGACGCGCAGGTTGTGCGTGCGATCAGCTATTATCAAAGGCGCTTGCAGCACACACATCTCGCAGACAGACGGCCCGGCTGCGTCCAGGGTCGCAAAGGAAACAGATGGCAGTTACGAGTGTAGGCTCCGCCCGATCGCTTTCCGGTTCCGCTCCTGGATCTACCAACTACAGCGCAATGGCGATGGTCACGACGCTGTTCTTCGTGTGGGGGTTTTGCACCGTCATCAATGACATCGTCACCCCACACCTTCAGTCCATTTTTGGACTGACCTACTTTCAGTCCTCGCTAATCCAGCTTGCCTTCTTCGGATCGTATTTTCTTTTCGCCCAGCCAGCGGGCAAGCTTGTCGAGTGGGTCGGGTACCAGCGAAGCATGGTGGTCGGCTTGTTGACGATGGGCGCTGGTGCGCTCCTCTTCCTGCCGGCTGCTACCTCGGCAAGGTATGTACTTTTCCTGGGTGCCGAAGTGGTGCTGGCTGCGGGTGTCACGGTGTTGCAGGTAGCCGCAAACCCCTATGTCACGATCCTGGGACCACCTGAGACTGCCTCAAGCCGATTAAATCTGACTCAAGCTTTCAATACGCTTGGCGATACGATTGCGCCGTATGTCGGCGGAGTGCTTATTCTGGGCGTCACTTCTGCAGCTACAGTGGGGGCCAAACCCCTGCAGGGAGCAGCCCTGACAGCCTCCCGTATCCACCAGGCTGCAAGCATTAAGTTGCCGTTTAGTGTGATTGCCGGCGCGGTAATCCTGCTGGCGTTCGCCATTGCGTTGTACAAGTTTCCTCGCCTGGAGGTGACTCGCGACTTTCGTCCTTCAAGCCTGAATGTCAAACAAGATAGTCTGTTCAATCATCCCCATCTTTATCTTGGTGCGGTGGCCATCTTTATCTACGTGGGCGCGGAAGTTTCCATTGGAACCTACCTGGCTAAGTACTTTGCCGACCCGACGATCGCCGGCCTTCCCTTAGAACAAGGTGCCAAGCTGGTGACGTTATATTGGGCAGGCATGATGGTGGGGCGCTTCATCGGTTCGGCAGTCATGCAGCGGGTAGCTTCTCACAAGTTACTAGCCTGGAGCGGCGTTGGTGCTGGCTTGATGGTGCTCGCCTCGCTGCTCGGCACGGGTTACTTTGCCGTCGTCACTGTGCTTGCAGTCGGGCTCTTTAACTCGATCATGTTCCCGACAATCTTTACGCTTGCAGTTGCCGAACTGGGTCCGCTAACGGGCCGTGGTTCCGGCCTGCTGGTGCAGGGAATTGTGGGAGGCGCGTTGATCCCGGTGCTGATGGGATATCTGGCCGACAGATTCGGGATTCACCGTTCACTGGTGCTGCCGATGCTCTGTTACCTGTTCATCATCTATTACGGCTTCCGCGGCTACCGGATCGCGCCAACTGAGGCACGTGCCGTGGTCAAGGCTGTTTGAGTAACCTGGGCCACCCGCTTGCCTGTTGACGTAAGCGAGTTGCCCTGTTCAGATAGCCTCTAGATGAAGATGCATATAGCAATAACCACGCGTTCGGCTCAGAAGGCTCTTGCGAGCTGCCCGCGTGTCGCTGCATCGATTTGCATTCGTAGGATCGTTGAGGGCCCTATTCGGGCCTTTCTCATCGACACGGGTGGCGAGCGCTAACGAGGCTCATCAGGTTCAGCAGCATAGAAGCCACTACCCGCATTCATCGCGCGGCTGGTGGCTTTTCTCTTTGTCGATTAAGAACAACGCAGCAGAGGAGCGTGGACCGATATGCCTATGCCGACCTTGAGCCTTACCCAGCACCAGGGCCTTACGCTTTCTGACATCGCGGCGGCGCGCGAGCGGATCCGGGAGCACATCTACTATTCGCCTGCGAACCACTCGGCTGCGCTTTCGGCCATGACGGGGCAAGAGGTTTTTTTGAAGCTCGACAACCTGCAGCGGACGGGCGCGTTCAAGGAGCGCGGGGCGTTGAACAAGATTCTCACCCTTACCGAGGCGGAGAAAAAGAACGGGGTCATCGCGGCCAGCGCCGGCAACCATGCGCAAGCGGTTGCTTACCATGCCTCGGCGCGTAGGATCCATGCGCGCATCGTCATGCCGCTGATGACCCCACTCGTGAAAGTGTCGGCGACGAGCGGCTTTGGCGCGGAGGTGCTGCTGCATGGGGCCAATTACGACGAAGCGTGCACCGAGGCGATGCGCATCAGCAGGGAAGAGAGCGTCACGTTTCTGCATCCTTTTGATGACGCGGCAGTGATTGCGGGGCAAGGCTCGCTCGGCCTTGAGATGCTGGAACAGATTCCGGATCTTGATGCTGTCGTGATTCCGATCGGCGGCGGAGGGTTGATTGCGGGCGTAGCTTGCGCGATCAAGGAGACGTGCGCGGCAGCGGGGCGGAAAGAAGTGCGGGTGATCGGCGTGCAGACGGAGCGGCTGCCGTCCATGCTGCGGGCGCGCGAGGCAGGAAAGCCGGTTACCGTGCCGGCGGAGGCGACAATCGCGGACGGCATCGCAGTACGGCGAGCCGGCACGCTGACCTTTCCGCTGGTCGAGCAGTATGTCGACAAGATTGTCACCGTCGATGAAGAAGAAGTCGCGAAGGCTATTTTGATCCTGCTCGAGAACGAGAAGACACTCGCCGAGGGCGCGGGAGCTATCGCGCTGGCGGCGCTGCTGCAGCACAAGACGTCATTGAGCGCGGGGGCGAGGACCGGTGTGCTGGTGTGCGGCGGCAATATCGATGTAAGTCTACTGGCACGGATCATCGAGCGCGGACTGCTGAAAGATGGACGGCGTACGCGGCTGCGGATCCATCTAAGCGACCGGCCGGGCGCGCTGCACCAGTTGACCGCGATCATCGCGGACGCGCGGGCCAATATCGTACAGACGGCGTATGATCGGGCGCATTATGGGGTGAATTTAGGGGATACGGTGATTGACTTTACGTTGGAGACGCGCGGCGCGAGCCATATTGAGACTTTGCGCACGCTGCTGACCGAGGCTGGATACCGGCATGAGCGGATTGCGTGAGAGGGTACGGGAGAGCATTCACTGGAATGGGGCATGCTCTCAGCACCACCGTGAGTCACTTCCGACAATGCGGACTTGAACGAAGCCGCTGCGCGGCGGACGCGTTCGCGTGTGGCT
>CAXTMM010000137.1:0-7316 GCA_964245415.1 uncultured Acidobacteriaceae bacterium
CGGGGTGGGCTACTAAGTCGGGCGTGGTCTTGTTCACCGGAATGGTCTGCATGGCTGCGTTCTCCCGTTGATGACTCTATCGACAGGAACCCGAAGTTGAGCGAGAGAGTGCGCGAGGAAATCGAGAGGCGTTCCGAATCGAGATGGGCAGATCGGAGATTCCTGTTCTGGGACTTGAATGTTGGTCGACTGCGCTGCTTGTGAGCCGCGTCGAGCCTACCAACAGCGATGGGCGCTGGTGCCTTGACGCGAGGGGGGCTTGACTCTAGATTGAAGGGAGACCACCGAGGGGGTGAACGCCGCGTATGCACTCTTCTCACTACTATTGGAACTACCTACCATTGCTGATCCAGATCGTGATCGCGGTGGGTATGGGCTGCTCGATGGCGACCAGTTCCTGGTTTATCGGCAAGCACAAGCAGTCCAAGGCCAAGCTTGCGGCCTACGAGTGCGGCATTCCGGCTGAGGGCGACGCGCGTGGGCGCTTCTCGGTTCGCTTTTACATGGTGGCGATGCTGTTCATCCTGTTTGACGTGGAAGCGGTGTTCATGCTGCCCTGGGCGGTGATTTACAGGCAGCTGCCGGCGATTACGGGGTCGAAGTTCTTCGGCTTCTGGGAGATCTTGGTTTACCTGGGATTTGTGGGGGTAGGGCTTTTCTATATCTGGAAGAAGGGCATTCTCGACTGGTCCTCTGACAAGGCGGACCTGTAACGTATGCCGACACTTACCCTTGAGAAGGATGCTGTGCTGGCCGAGATGAGCGCTAACCCTGCGGTTGCTGCGCTGGTTGCGCTGAGGGCGGATTGCATCGCTGACGCCCGTTTTGATCGTGCTGAGCTGACACTTACCGTAGCGGCTGAGAATATCCGTGCGGCTGCAGCTGCGGTGCAGTCGGCGGGCTACAACTTTTTGGAAGATGTAACGGCGGTAGACTGGCTGCCGGCAGAGCCGCGGTTTCAGATCACTTATCATATCGTCTCCCATACGCTCAAGCAACGGGTGCGGCTTCGGGCGTTTGTGGAGTCGATCGATCCGTCCATTGACTCGATTGTGCCGGTCTGGGTCTCGGCTGACTTTTACGAGCGCGAGGTTTTTGACCTGTTTGGCGTGCGCTTCCATGGGCACCCTAATATGCGCCGCATCATGATGCCGGACGAGTTTGAAGGCCATCCTTTGCGCAAGGATTATCCCGTCGAGGGATATCGCTGAAGACGGCTTTCGTGTGGCCCTGATGAGTGCGGGCCGCATTACCTTGTGTGTGGGCTGCTTTGGCGCCTAAGCAGCGACAGGAGAAGCGCTTTTATGAGCCAGTTCGTCGAGACCAGTACTCTGATTGCGCCGCGCGCCGAGGACCCTACCAAAGACAGGACGATGATCCTGAACATGGGTCCGCAGCACCCTTCGACGCACGGTGTGCTGCGGCTGGTGGTGGAAATTGATGGCGAGACGGTGCTGAGGGTTGTGCCTGACATCGGGTATCTGCACACCGGCATTGAAAAAACCTGCGAGGCGAAGTTTTACCAGCAGGTAGTTCCGCTGACCGACCGGATCGACTATCTCTCGCCGATGTCGAACAATCTCTGCTACTGTCTGGCGGTTGAAAAGCTGCTCGAGATCGAGATTCCCGCGCGTGCGCAGTGGATCCGGGTGATGCTGAACGAGCTGACCCGTCTCCAGTCGCACCTGGTCTGGCTGGGCACGCACGCGATGGATATCGGCGCACTCACGGTGTTTCTTTACACCTTCCGCGAGCGCGAGGAGATACTGCGCATCTTTGAGCATGTTGCCGGCCAGCGGATGATGACCTCCTACTTCCGCGTGGGAGGGTTGGCGCTGGAGCCGCCGATTGATTTGTTCGACCGGATCCAGACGTTGATGAACCGCATGCCGTCGAAGATTGACGAGTACCAGAACCTGCTTACGGGGAACCCGATCTGGGTCGATCGGCTGAAGGGGGTTGGATACCTGAGCGCTGCGGACGGCATCCGGATGGGTGTGACTGGGCCTCCGCTGCGGGCGTCAGGAGTGGACTGGGATCTGCGGCGGGACATGCCCTACTCGTCGTATGAGAAGTTTCAGTTCAAGGTCCCGATTGCGACTGAGGGCGACGTGTGGGCGCGATACGTCATTCGCCTCGAGGAGATGCGGGAGTCGGTCAAGATCATCCAGCAGGCGCTGGATGGGATGCCTGAGGGGGCGATTACAGCGGATGCGCCGAAGATCGTGCTGCCCGAGCGCGAGAAGATGAAGACCCAGATGGAGTCGCTGATCTATCACTTCAAGATTGTGACCGAAGGCTTTCCAGTGCCGGCCGGCGAGGTCTTTCAGGCGATCGAGTCGCCGCGCGGCGAGATGGGTTACTACGTGGTGTCGGATGGGACTGCGAAGCCTTACCGGGTGCATATGCGCAATCCTTCGTTTGCTACGCTGCAGGCGCTCGATACGATGTGCAAGGGGCGGCTTCTGGCGGATGTTGTCGCGGTCATTGGGTCGATTGATATTGTGCTGGGGGAGATTGACCGCTGATGGTTGCGGGCATTGAGGACGCGGCTGTGATCAGCGAAGAGGCAGTTCGGCTGGAGTTATGGATCTCGTTCGGGACGCTGGTACGCTCCTATGTCGCGGCAGCGCAGGTGGGCCAGGAAGTGGCGCAGGCGCTGGTGCTGCAGGCGCAGCCGGACGAGCTGGAAGTGGTAAGCGGAAGCCGGACGATGCGAATTGTGCGGGATGCCGGGCAGTGTGCGGGCTACTGGGTGATGCACCAGGGGCCGGCTCTCTCGCCTGACACGGTGTTGGCGGAGGGGGCGTTCCGGATTGGCATGGATAGCCTGGTCGAGTGGACGGGGTTGCCGGGGCGGCAGGAGATGGATGCGGTAGCTGAGGCCTTAGCTACACTGATACTGGAGTAGGAGACTGCATGGGAGCTGTCGAGGATACACGCAAGCTCGCACAAGATTTTTTGGCTCCAGAGTTGCGGGAGGTCAAAGCACGCATTGAGGCGTTCGAGGAGACGACCAAGGCACGATTGATGCACAGGACAAAACAACCCAGACGCGCTTTGATCTAGTGGCAGAGGGCGCCAAACTTATTTTGAGACGCTCAACACGCGCCTTCGCGCCCCTGAAGAATCGACCAAGGGCCGCTTCGATGCGCAGGACCGAACCGCGGCGGCAAATCACACAGCAGTGATGCAGGCCATGTCCAGCTTGACGAACTATGCAGCATTGGCAGAACGGCTTACTCGCCGTGAAAGCGAACGCTGGCAGCAGGCTCACTCAAAGTTAGAACGGATGGCACGATGAGCACACAGACGACAATCTTTTCTCCTGAACTGGCGGCGCGGCTGGACAAGCTGGTGACGCTTTACCCGGTCAAACGGTCGGCGCTGATCCCGATGCTGATGTATGCGCAGGATGAGATTGGCTACTGCTCGGAGGCGGTGGTAGCGGAGGCTGCTGAGCGCTGCGGTATTACGGTGCTCGACGTGCGCAATGTGCTTTCGTACTACTCGATGCTGCGCACCAAGCCGGCGGGCAAGTTCAACATCCAGGTGTGCACCAATATCAGCTGCATGCTGCGCGGTGGGTATGAGATTTTGAATCACTGCCGGGAGAAGCTTGGCATTCACGAGAACAAGGGCGTGTCCGAAGATAAGCTGTTTTCGGTTGAGGAAGTGGAGTGTATTGGAGCTTGCTGCTGGGCGCCTGCGATTCAGGTGAACTACGACTTCCATGAGAATCTGACGACTGCTTCGATGGATAGGGTCATCGAGTCCTATTCGGCTAAACCGCAGTAGGAACCGAACTGCCTGCGCGGCTTTCACTTCTCCTGCCAGGAGGCGCGAGCTGAGATTTACTCGTTGTAACCCTTCTATAAGGAAGGGCTATAAGAGCAGAAGTTGATCCAGGAAGCGTGGCAGGAGACGCGAACTAGCGGTCACTTTGTGACATGTCTGCTCGCCTGTGGCGTTTGTAAATGCACTTTGGAGGCACCATGTATCTTGTATCGCATCCCGACGAAGTTAAGGTTATCTCGTTCCGCTTCGGCCAGGGCGCCGAAAAGATCGACAAGTATATCGAGCTGGGCGGCTATGAGCAGGTGCGCCGCTGTATCGATCTCGGACCCGAGGGCATCATCAACGAGATGAAGGCCTCGAACCTGCGTGGGCGTGGGGGCGCTGGTTTTCCGACCGGGCTCAAATGGTCGTTCGTGCCGAAGACCTCCGAGAAGCCGAAGTACATCCTGATCAATGGCGATGAGTCTGAGCCTGGTACCTGCAAGGACCGGCCGATTGCGCAGGAGGACCCGCACTCGGTGATCGAAGGTACGATCATCGCCGGGCTGGCGGTCGGGGCCAAGATGGGCTTTATCTACATGCGGGGCGAGTATCGGTACCTGCTCGACATCATGGATAAGTGCATCGCCGAAGCTTACGCGAAGGGGTTCCTGGGCAAGAACATCTTTGGGATCGAGGGACTGGATTTTGACTGCGTCACCCAGACCGGGGCGGGAGCGTACGAGGTCGGCGAAGAGTCGGCGCTGATGGAGTCGCTCGAAGGCAAGCGAGGCGTGCCGCGCATTCGGCCTCCCTTCCCTGCTGTCGTTGGGCTCTACGGTGGGCCGACCGTCATCAACAACCTGGAGACGATCGCGAGTGTGCCGCATGTCTTTCGGCTAGGCGGGGCGGAGTACGCGAAGATCGGCACCGAGCGCAATGGGGGAACGCGGCTGTTCGGCATCTCGGGCCATGTGGAGCGGCCGGGCGTGTACGAGCTGCCGATGGGGTACTCGCTGCGGAAGGCGATCTATGAGGTCGCGGGCGGGATCCTGGGCGGCAAGAAGCTGAAGGCAGTGGTGCCGGGTGGATCGTCGACGCCGGTGCTGCGGGCAGACGAAATCGATGTAGGGATGGACTTTGACCAGCTGGCGAAGGCGGGCACGATGCTGGGCTCGGCTGGGGTTGTGGTGCTGGACGAAACGGTCTCAATGGTCGAGTTTGCGCTGCGGACGATCAAGTTTTATCAGCACGAGAGCTGCGGCTGGTGCATTCCGTGCCGCGAGGGTACGGACTGGTTGAAGAAGACGATCACGCGGGTGTACCAGGGGCAAGGGGTGTCGAAGGACCTGGATAACATTCAGTACCTGGCTGAGAACATGATGGGGCGGACGTTCTGCCCGCTGGGAGATGCGGCGGCGATGCCGACGATCGGCTTTATTAAGAAGTTTAGGCATGAGTTTGAGGCGTATTTGGCGGGGGCTGTGCCTACGCCGGGGCTGGTGCTGCAGCAACCGCCGGAGCTGGTGCAGATTGGCGCGCACTAGGATTGGGGGGACGCGAGATTGACAGGACTGAACCTCGTATCTCGCAGTGTCACTACTCCGCACCCGCGCCGGCTTTCAGCCATTGCTATCGGCTGAATGAAACGAGCATGCACAACCTCGACGGAGGCCAGTCGCCCAATGGGTAAGGTGGCGCGGCGCACATCCTGAAGAGATCAGCCTGCACATCGCGAGAGTTTCCCTTATACCGAATCAATTGCGCACGACCAAGGACACCATGGCTGACGTAACTTTTACTGTTGACGGCAAGACCCTGACCGCACCGGCGGGCACACTGTTGATCGATGCCTGTAAGGCCTCGGGGATTGAGATTCCGGCGTTTTGCTACTACCCGGGGCTGTCGCTGCAGGCGGCTTGCCGCATGTGCGTGGTGCGGGTGGAAAAGATGCCCAAGCTGCAGACTGCCTGCACGACGCCGGTCACGCAGGGCATGGTGGTGGTGTCAGAGTCCCCTGAGATTGCGCAGGCGCGCAAGTCGACCCTTGAGCTGCTGCTGGGCAACCACCCACTTGACTGCCCGGTGTGCGACGCGGGTGGGCAGTGCGAGCTGCAGGATATGACGTTCAAGTATGGGGCCTCGGGGTCAAACTACATTGAGACCAAGAACCATCGCGAGGAGCAGCAGTGGTCGCCGGTGGTTTTCTTTGACCGCCCGCGCTGCATTCTCTGCTACCGCTGTGTGCGGGTGTGCGGCGAGGGGATGGATGTTTGGGCGCTGGGGGTGCAGAACCGCGGGTCAGCGGCGGTGATTGCGCCGAACGAGCAGGATCACCTGGACTGCGAGGAGTGCGGGGCGTGCATTGATATCTGCCCGGTTGGGGCGCTGACCTCGGGCTCCTACCGGTACAAGACCAGGCCGTGGGAGATGAATCACGTTGCGACGATCTGCGCGCACTGCGGGGATGGCTGCAAGACCACCCTCGGCACCAGGCGCGAGGCGGAAGGGTCGGAGATCGTGCGCGGCGACAACCGCGACAAGAGCGGCATCAACGGAGATTTTCTATGCATCAAGGGGCGGTACGCGTTTGATTTTACGAACCATACCGAGCGGCTGCGGCAGCCGCTGGTGCGCCAGGCAGACGGCAAACTGAAGCCTGTGACCTGGGAAGTGGCGCTGGCGCATGTTGGGTCGAAGCTGAAGGAGATTCGCGATTCGCGGGGCGGAGCGGCAATCGGGGTGATCGGCTCGAATCGGACGACGAATGAAGAGAATTACCTGCTGCAAAAGTTTGCCCGGGCGGTGCTTGGTACGAACAATATCGATCATCACCGGACTGCCGACTACGCGAGCTTTGTCGCGGCGCTCAAGGGCAAGCCTGGGCGCACGGCAAGCTTGCGCGACTTCTCGACGGCCGGGGCAATCCTGATCCTTGGCAACGATCCGACCGAACAGCACCCTGCGCTTGCGAATGCTGTGCGCACCAATGTTCGGCTGAACCGGGCACGGCTTTACCTCGCCAACCACATGGAGATCAAGCTGAGGCGGCAGGCCAAGGCTGCGCTGCAGATTCCTGCGGATGGGTACAGCGCGCTGATCGGCTACCTTGCGGGCGAGACGACTGAGTTTGTGGCGAATGAAGCGTCGGAGAAGTTCAAGGCTGCTGTTGCTGCGGAAGAATCCCTGGTGATTGCCTTTGGCGCCGAGTTGCATGGGGCGGAGATCGCCCAGCTGCTAGCCTGGGGGCTCGAGCACCCGCACATCAAGTTTGCGGCGCTGGGCGACTATGCCAATTCGCGTGGGGCGGCTGATATGGGCGTGGTGCCTGATCTGTTGCCGGGGTACACAGCGGTGGGCGCTGCGTCGGCGTTTGCGGACGAGTATGGGGCTGCCCTGCCGCAGACGCCGGGACTGAACCTGGTCGAGATGTTTGACGCGGCTGAGGCGGGCACGCTGGGGGCGCTCTACGTGGTGGGTTCGAATCCGGTGGCGCGCTACGGTGTTTCGCCTGAGGCGCTCAAGAACACGTTTCTTGT
>CAXTMM010000138.1:0-7273 GCA_964245415.1 uncultured Acidobacteriaceae bacterium
CCTTGTGCTCGGCGGCGTCGATACCGGCTGGACCTTCACCACTCCGCTCAGTACGCACTATTTGAATACCCACGTCGTCACCGCGGCCCTCGGTATCTTCGTCGCCGGTTTTAGTTCTATCTTCACCGGGCTGAACTTCATCGTGACCATCCACCGCATGCGGGCCCCCGGTATGACCTGGTTCCGGCTGCCGCTTTTCGTATGGTCGAACTATGCCGCATCCATCCTCATGGTGCTCGGCACCCCGGTCTTGGCCATCGCGGTCGTACTCGTCATCCTCGAGCGCACCATCGGCATCGGCGTCTTCGACCCCGCCAAGGGTGGCGACCCGCTCCTCTTCCAGCACCTCTTCTGGTTCTACTCGCACCCCGCCGTCTACATCATGATCCTGCCCGGTATGGGTGTGATCTCTGAAGTCATCTCGACCTTCTCCCGCAAGCGCATCTTCGGCTACAAGGCCGTCGCCTTTTCCTCGGTCGCCATCGCGGTCTTCGGCTTCTTCGTCTGGGAGCACCACATGTTCATCATGGGTGTTTCGAGCTACTCGGCGCTCGTCTTCTCCTTGCTCACCATGATGGTCGCCGTGCCCTCCGCGATCAAGATCTTCAACTGGGCCTTCACCCTCTATAAGGGTTCGGTCACCTTTGAGACGCCCATGCTCTACGCCTTCGGCTTTATGGGACTGTTCACCATCGGCGGCCTCACCGGCGTCTTCCTCGGCTCGCTAGGCCTTGATATTCAGCTCACCGAGACCTATTTCATCGTCGCCCACTTCCACTTCGTCATGGTCGGCGGCATGCTCATGGCCTACCTTGCCGGCATTCACTTCTGGTGGCCCAAGATTACCGGCCGCATGTACCCCGAGCAGGTCTCGAAGCTGGCCGCCCTCACGACTTTCATCGGCTTCATTCTGACCTTCTTTCCGCAATTCGTCCTCGGCTACATGGGCATGCCGCGCCGCTACGCCGCCTACCCGCCTGAGTTCCAGGTGCTCAACGTCCTTTCGACGGCCGGCGCGACAGTGCTTGGCGTCGGCTACCTGATGCCAATTCTCTATCTCACCTGGTCGCTGAAGTACGGAAAGATCGCCGGCGCCAATCCCTGGCAGGCCACCGGTTTCGAGTGGCAGATCCAGTCGCCGCCGCTGACTGAAAACTTCGTCCAGATCCCCGTCATGGATCACGATGCGTACGATTACGAGTGGCTCGAGAACAAGCCGAAAGTCGAGGTACCCATCGTTGGCTGAGCACGCCCTCCCGACCACCGTTCCAGGCTCGATCGCCGATCACCCGATTGCGCACGAACACGCGCACCCGCCTTACCTGCGCCACCACTTCGAAACGGTCGCGCAGCAGCATGAAGCCTCGAGCATGGGCATGTGGCTCTTCCTGCTCACCGAGTTCATGTTCTTCGGCGGCATGTTCATGGCCTACCTGGTCTACCGAACCTGGTATTACCCGGCCTTCGTCGCCGGCTCGCACCAGCTCTCCATCGTGCGTGGCACCCTCAACACCATCATCCTGCTCACTTCCTCGCTCAGCATGGGCTTCGCCGTCCACGCGGCGCGTCTCCGCAACCAGGCAGCTCTGGTTCGCAATCTCATCACGACCGTTGTTCTCGGCATCGTCTTCATCGGCATCAAGGCCACCGAGTGGCGCACCGAGTTCGTCGATCATCACGTTCCCGGCATCAACTTCAGCATTGAAGACTTCATCCAACCTGCTGGCGGTGCCAAAGCCTTATTACCAGACATGGCCGAGCACGTTCAGGTCTACTTCTCCCTCTACTTCGCTATGACCGGCATGCACCTTCTCCACATGATCATCGGCCTGGGCTTGGTCAGCTTCCTTGTCGTCAAGGCCCGCGCCGGCGCCTACACGCAAGGCTATTCCGCCACCGTCGAGTACATCGGGCTGTACTGGCATTTTGTGGACATCGTGTGGACGTTCCTCTTCCCGCTACTCTACCTGGTCAGCCGCCACGCCTGAGCCTAAGTTCGCCTGCTCTCTGCTTTTGATCTCTGATCCCCGATCTTCCGATCTCTGCTTTCTCGATTTTTGCTTTCTCGATCTCTGCTTCAAGGAGCCATCCAGCATGTCAGAACCAACCAAGAACTACGGACACGAGGTGGCCGCCGCAGCCGAAGGCACCGCATCCCACGACCTCCTTATCTACGCTGTCCTCGTAGTCTGCACATTGGTTTCTGTCGGCTCCTCGTACCTCAGCCTCGGCCCAGCCAACGGCATCATCGTCCTTCTGATCGCGCTCTTCCAGGCCCTGCTCACCCTCTGGTTCTTCATGGAAGTACGCTCGAGCTCACGCGTTCTGCAACTAGCCATCTTTGCTGGCATCTTCACGCTCGGCGTGCTCTTCGTGATGTGCCTGACTGACTACGTCAGCCGCGCCTGGGGTTCCTGGTAAGTCAAACGTAGCTGTGTGCATAGGATCTATAGTGCTCAGCGTGACCATTTCCAAAGCTCCAGTGAGCGCAAGAGAAGCTAGCGTTATAGGTATCATCTTCGGTTTTCTTGTGCTGGTCACCGTCGCTCCCATGTTCCTCTTCTCGTATCAGCAGACCCAGCCAGTGCTAATGAGGGTCGCGATCGCCGGCTATACCTGAGCCTGCTTCCAGCGGGCATTCTGAGCCTCCGGTGGAAGAAACCCAGCGGCTTTTGGATGATAGGTGTGGCTTTGATATCAGCACTTGCACTGTGCTCGGACGAGATCTCGCGACACAAGCCATCCGATAGGGCAATTTATCTGCTCTCTGGGCTCGTTGGTGGATTTTCGTTGCGTCAATCCTCGCCTTCATCGGCACTCTCATCCTCACGCGCAGAGAGAGTGTTGCAGGCGCACCCGCCTGCAACTGAGGTCGACCGACTACCAGCTATCTACTTAAATCGATTAACACCCTCCCGTTTGAGCCCGTAACCCCCGCGCGTTACCATCGCTACACATGCTCGCGCCCAAAGCCACTCCGCAAGCCGAACCCGCCATCCCCTCCCCGCTGCTCAAGATCGCCAACGAGCCACGCGTCACCATCCGCCGCTCTGGCACCCCATCCCCAGATGCCAAATGCGTCCTCTACTGGATGCAGCGAGCCGAGCGCGGCATCGACAACCCGGCCCTCGACGTAGCCGTCGCCCTCGGCAACGAGCTCGCCCTTCCCGTCATCGCTTTCTTCTCCGCCATCTCCAACTTTCCCCACGCCAACCTTCGCCACTATCGCTTTCTTAACCAGGGCTTGCCTGATATCGAAGAAGACCTGGCCGAGCGCAACGTCAGCTTCATCGTCCGCCGTCCCCCTGACAACAAGCTCGACAAGCTCGTCGACGAACTCGGCGCGGCCATCGTCATCGGCGACGAGAACCCCATGCGCGAGCCCGAACGGTGGCGCGCCGTCCTAGCCCATCGCCTCCAGATCCCCTTCTGGACTGTCGACGCCGACGTCATCGTCCCCTCCAACCTCTATCCCAAGCACTTCTTCATGGTCCACCACTTCCGGCCCAAGCTTTATGCCGAGATGCCGCGTTTCTTCAAGCTCGACGAGCACTCCGCTATCGCAGCCAAGCATGCCTGGGATCGCCCCGCCAGCTTCGAGTCCTTCGACGTGCGCAAGGACATGACCGAGGGCTGGCGTAACTTCGACCGCTCCGTCGCGCCAGTCGAGGAGTGGACCGGCGGCACCCGCGCCGCCATTAAGCTGCTGCGCAAGTTCGTCAAGCACAAGCTCGCCGACTACGACACCGTTCGCAACCACCCCGAAAAAGACGGCACCAGCCGCATCTCCCACGCGATCCACTTCGGCCACATAGGCCCTTTAACCGTCGTCCGCGCCATCGAAGAATCCGTCGCTCGCGGCGAATCCACCAAAGAAGCCCGCGACGCCTACTACAGCGAGGTCCTGGCCTGGCGCGAGCTCTCCATCAACTTCGTCAAGTACGTCCCCAACTACGATTCGGTCGACTGCGCCCCCGACTGGGCCCAGCAAACCCTCCGCGCCCACGCCCGCGACAAGCGCGACCCCGTCTACACCCCCCAACAACTCGAGCAAGGCGAGACCTACGACGACATGTGGAACGCCGCCCAAAAGCAGATGACCCAGTTCGGCTGGATGCACAACTACCTGCGCATGTACTGGGCCAAGAAGATCCTCGAATGGTCCGCCACCCCAGCGCAAGCCTGGGAGACCTGCGTCCACCTCAACGACAAGTACTTCCTCGACGGCCGTGACCCGAACGGCTACGCCGGCATCGCCTGGGCGCTAGGCGGCGTCCACGATCGCCCCTGGTTCGAGCGCCCCATTTTCGGCACAGTGCGCTACATGTCCGGCGCGTCCACCGGCAAAAAGTTCAACTCCAAACGCTACATCCAGAACATCCGCGAAGGCCGCGCCTTCGGCGATTGAAGAGATCAACTTCCTGAGGCATGCTGTATCTATGCAGCTGTCGATCCGCTTCGCCGCACTCGCCCCTATCTCATTTCGTTCTTTTCTCGCCTTCCTCGGTGCCGCCGTTATTTGCGTCTCTGCACTTCCTGTCTATGCGCAGCAGCCGGTGGCGGCCGCACAGTTCCATCCGCCGGCGGAACGTCCCGACTCCGCTTCTATGCAGCCTCTGCAGATTCCCAGCCACGGGGCTCTCCTCAACGCTTTCGCCTACGTCGCAGCGGGCAAAGGTCCTCATCCGGCAGTTATCCTTCTACACGGTCTTCCAGGCAACGAGAGGAACCTCGACCTGGGCCAGGATATCCGCCGCGCTGGATGGGACGTTCTTTATCTCGACTACCGCGGTTCCTGGGGATCCCCGGGAGAGTTTTCTTTCTCGCACAGCATCGAAGATGTGGCAGCGGTGATCTCCTACCTGCGAGAGCCCTCCGTAAAGGCGATGCTTCGGTTGGACCCTCAGCGCCTCGTACTTGTTGGACATAGTATGGGCGGCTTTCTGGCGGTGGAGGCGGCGGCCGCCGACCCTTCCATCGTGGCCGTAGGGCTCATCTCCCCGGTCGATTTCGGAGGAATGGTGCCCCCATCACTCACCAAGGAACAGGAGTCAATGGCCCTGCCGGGGATTTCCGCCGGGATTGCTCATCAGGGCTTAGCCCCTCTGAGCGGGTGCACTCCGGACGGTCTCGCACGCGACATCCTCCTCCATGCCGCCGAGTGGAGCTTCTCGTCCAAGGCCGACAGTTTACAGAGTCGTCCTATCCTTCTCATCACCTCCGACGACGGCTGGGCTGCCAGCAACGACGTGTTTGCGAACCACTTACTGGTGGCCGGGAACAAGCTGGTGACCACGAAACACCTGAGCACGGATCATTCCTATTCTGACCAGCGCACTGTTCTATCCATGCAGTTCACCAACTGGCTCGCAGGCTTGCCTGGGCCTGGCGATCTCTCGGCTGCTCCCTGAGCAGAAGGACCGGCGCAGCTGCTGTAGGCCCGGCTGTCAGCTTCCCGGTTGCATCTCTGCGTCACGGCTTGAGCGTCATCTTGATACACCCCCTCCTCACGCGCATCACAGGAAGACCCACCACGCGATCCAGAACATTCGCGAAGGCCGCGCCCTCGGCGATGAGAGGCTGAGCAAGCCCTTCTCAATCTAGACACGACAGCTATCTTGATACCTCACCAGGCGACCTGACTCCCAGATGCTAGCCTAGGCTCATCCCATCTCTGAGCCACACCTTGACCTCTCCGAAACCCGAACGACTGCATGGCCTCGACACCCTCCGCGCCCTGGCCATCGTCTCCGTCATGGTCTTCCACCTCCAGCCATTCCTAACCCGACGCGCTCGACCCCCTCAAGCGCACAGGCTGGATGGGCGTCGACCTCTTCTTCGTCCTTAGCGGCTTCCTGATCGGCTCACAACTCCTCAAGCCATTTACACGCAACCAACCGCCGAACCTCAGAGCCTTCTACCTCCGCCGCGCCTACCGCATCCTGCCAGCCTACGTAGCAGTACTGCTGCTCTACTTCGCCATCCCCCAGTGGCGCGAGCACGAACTGCTCCCCTCCGCATGGAAGCTCCTCACCTTTACCGCGAACCTCAGGATGAACTTTCCCGCTGAATTGGCCTTCTCGCATGTCTGGTCGCTCTGCGTCGAAGAGCACTTTTACCTGCTGCTGCCCTGGCTCATTCTCTGGCTTATGCGCGAACCGGCAGCCTGGAAGACCATAGCCTTCATCGCATCAGTCATTCTCTTCGGTGTCGCCATACGCAGCTGGGAGCTCTTCCACGTGGTGCGCGCGACCGGCCTGTCCGACGACGAGACCAGCGCTCTATTTATGAAGCGGATCTACTACCCCACCTATACCCGCCTCGATGGCCTGCTAAGCGGAACGACCCTGGCCACCATCCGAGTATTCCGCCCCATCTGGTGGGCCAAACTTGCTCATCGAGGAAACGCGCTGGTAATCGCTGGCTTGCTCATCTCCG
Organism: uncultured Acidobacteriaceae bacterium; assembly: GCA_964245415.1. Lineage (GTDB taxonomy): Bacteria > Acidobacteriota > Terriglobia > Terriglobales > Acidobacteriaceae > EB88. Next base: position 6,439 of record CAXTMM010000138.1, read on the forward strand.
GCATAGCTATCTGGACCTTCCGAAGCGACTACCCGTCTCCAAATCAGCCTGCAGGCATACTGCTTGGCTTTCCGCTGCTCTCCCTTGGCTTCGCCTTTCTGGTAGCGGCTGCCGCAGCAAACAACGGCTTACTCCGGCTCCGCGTCCCAGGCTCCGAAATCCTCGCGACCCTCGCCTTCAGCCTCTACCTGACGCACAAAGAGGTAGCTCACATCGATCGTATGATCCTTCCCTGGCTGGACCAGGAGTTCGGGTGGCGCGCAGCCTGCATCTACGCAGTCACCTGCATTGCCGTGGCTGCATTGCTCTACACCTGCATCGAATGCCCGGTCCTGCTCCTGCGTGATCGCCATCTCAACCAGAGTCAAAGGTCTGCGCCAAGCGTCGAGGCGAGACTAGACCCAGCCCTCTAGCCTCAGGCCCTCCACCGCCTAAGGCTTCAACACCACCTTGATATACCCCTCCTCCCGCGCATCAAATCGCCGAAACGCATCCGGCGCCCCATCTAGTGCCAGCCGGTGACTCACCACCACACTCGGCTTCGCAGCCCCCGTAACAATCATGTCCCGCAGCTTCCCATTCCATCGCTCATCATCATTGCGCCCCATCGTGATCCGCACATTTTTGCCAAACAGCTTCGCCCAAGGCACCATCAACTTGCCCTCATCAAGCGACGTCTCCACACCCGAAGGATCCTTCGGCGGCCACACCCCCACAACCGCCACCCGCCCCGCAGGATTGATCAACTCCGCGAACGCCCCCGTCACCCAGTGCGGGTCTTCCTTCGAGAAATCCGCCCGCGAGCGCGCCTGGAACCCAATCGCATCAAACGCGC